>CAZEFJ010000011.1:0-20567 GCA_964511465.1 uncultured Hyphomicrobiales bacterium | reverse complement strand
TCGTGATCGTACCACATATTGATCGCCCCCGAGGCCCCCGCCCCGATGGCAATGCAAAGTATAGCGACCGTATTGATCAACAACCCGGCCCCGCCAGGCGCCAGTAAAAGACCGACCAGGGCGGTAAACACCACCAGCGACATTACCCGTGGCTTGAGCAGCACCAGATAGTCGAGCACCCTGAGTCTGGGGCTGCCATCATCCATAACATCATCAAGTTGCCCGGTTTCTGCCGCCGCCGGTTCCGCAGCGGGTGAATCTTCGGCTATTTTGGAAACTCCCTTGCTCACACTTTCCCCCTCAAGCGTCATGAACGGGCTTTATACACCTTGGCACGGCAAATCAGGCAATTTTTTTGTAAGAGGGTTTTCTCAGCAGTGCCGCCGCCACGGTGAAGATAAACATGACACCACCGATCACCGCGATCAGGGCGCCAACCCCGTTCATATACATGCCTATCATAGCACCAATATCGCTTAGCCCCTGTTCAGCCCCGGCGGTCTTGCGGGGAACCCCGTAACCGCCGGCAAGAAACAGCCCGACAGCGGCAAGCGACTGGCCACCGGCAAACATGACAACCTGGGTGAACAATGCCTTGCCATATTTAACATGCCGTCCCAGCAGGGGCAGGAAGAAAACATAGAACAGACCCATCATCGACAGGTTTATTCCGGCGATAACACCGTGGTAGTGGGCCGGGGTGCGAGTATCCGCTCCATCGACGAAGAACCCCAGAAAGCCACCCAGCAAAAAAACCGACATCGACAGAAACAAGCAGAGAAAGGCCGGGCTTTTCCAAGGCAGACGGCTGTCCCGGCAGTACCCCACCAGGCCGATGACGATGGCTATTACAGCCAGTGATACCGGCGGCCCCATGCCATACTGGAAGGCGGTGAACAGATCTCGATATCTGCCGTCGTCGGCGGCATACATGAATGTGATTAATATTGAAGGAAGTATCGACGCCAGCAGCAGAACCACCGCGATCCGGTAGATTAACGATGCCGCCGGAGCCGCCGCACCAAATGCGGCGCGGCTAAGTACATACCACGCGCTAAGCAGAATTGTCGCGTTCAAAAACTGCAGCACATGGCCGCCGCCCCAGAAAAGATCCTCATTAAACTGGTGTGACGGTGTCTCGCCTAAAAGAGCGTAAAGCGCCAGACCAAAGCAGACAAGGGCAACCAAATATATAACCGCAGCGACACAAACGCAGAAAGACAGGGTATCAATGGGGGCAGCCCGACCCCTGATATTAACAAGCAGGCGTAATGCGGAAAGGCCTATACCGCCTCCCAAAAGCGCCAACCCGGTATAGTAAAGAGGGTCGATTATCGTCGGAATATAGTTGTTAAGCGTCGCCTCGCCACGGTCCATCAGCGCTGCCGAGATTAAAAACAGCGGGGCCACGGTACAGAGCGCCGAGGCGATTATGCCAAGCGCGTTAGCCCTGGGGGCGCCATCGGAAAGCCGATAAGCGGCTAAATGCAGAAGCCCTCCGAATACGGCGAGGAACCAAACGACAAAGGAAAATACCACATGGATAACCAGCCCCTTTTGGAAAAAGCCTACCGGCCAGGGGAACACCTTCTCTATACCGGGAACCCTGGATGTCGCCAACAGCAGGGCGAAAATACCGGCTATCGCCAGCGAACCCACGGCCAGGGCCAGCCAGCGCCGCAATTCGCGCCGCGATTCGGGTGAAGAGAGAACCTCGGCGTATTCGGCAAAAAGTCTGCTGCTATTGGACATTGGGATAAATATGTACGGCCATAATATAAACAACAACTCCGGTTAACGAGACATACAGCCACAGGCCAAAGGTCCAGTGAGCTATCCGTCTATGAGCTTCAAGCCTGCCCCTGATCGCCCTTATAGCGGTGATCGGAGCCAATATCAGAACCGCCGCAGCGATTGCCACATGGGTCGCGAGAAGACTGAAATAAACGGTGCGAACACCCCCTTCTCCGCCGAATTTCGCCAACCCGGAATGGCTGTGGTAATACACATAGACGATGACAAAGACAACAGCCGTTAGCAGTGCCGAAATCATACAGATTCTATGCGCATCGCGATTGCCGTGGTGGATGAACCAGTAACCCATAATCAACATCACGGCGGTTAGCCCGTTAAGGGCGGCGATAACATGGGTCAGCGAGGAAATTTCGATCATAAGGCTAACGGTCTATTTCATAAAACGCCATGGTGAACGGCCTGTGAACGCACGGTACAGGGATCATTCAGCAGGGTCCGATTATATAACATCATCAAGACTGATAAAAACCTTAATGATGATGGAAAACAACAATGGAAAAATCCACCCTTCGTATTTCACCTTTCGGGATATATACTGTGTTCATGGTTGCCCTTATGGCTTCCTGCGCGGCCATCTTTTATCATAACGTCCCGACATTGTAATCCCCCGCCGATTGAACAAACATGACAGAAGCCGGATCCAAAGCACAAAAATATGGTGACCGGTTCGGTTTGATACTGTTTTTTCTGGTCGTCGTGGCGACCGCCGCCGTTTTCCTGTGGACCAGCACGCAAAACAAAAAAAACGCCCAATCTCCGGATACATGGTTCGATGATGCCGGACAATTGCATGTTCTTGGCATTTTGCTGGGTAAAACGACCCTTAGGGACGCCGAAAGACGCCTGAAAAGCAAAAGCGATCCAGCCCTTTATATTTACCCACCGGCAAACCCCAAGGCCGGATTGAGGCTGGAGGCATACTTTCCCGCCATCGCCGACCGTAGCAGGGTGATCCTCGAACTGAAGGCCGACAAGGATCAACTGCAATACTTCAAGCAGCGCTCGACACTTCCCCATCTTTACCCCAACGGGGTCGCACGGATGAACGTGGCACCGGCGGATATTGCCGCCATGGAACAACTTGTCGTGCGACGACTTACGCTTATACCAAGCGTTCGTATAACCGCTAAAATACTGAGGACACGATTTGGTAAGGAATCCGGCAGCAAACTGACCATCGACGGAGAGAAAGTGCTTACCTTTCCCAAGGTCGGCCTTGTCGCCACCATCCTGGAGGAAACGGCCACCCTGGTTTTCAGCAATCCGCTACCGGATGGCGGTTAGAATACCGACAAACACCACCATTACGCCAGCCAGACGCGTCATTTGGCCGCGCTGTCGCGGTGATATTGTCTGCAAAAGCACGGGAACAAAGGTCATCATCGGAACCGTGCCCAGACCAAAGGCAAGCATCATCAGCCCCGCCTTGGCCGGTGCCGCCGAGACCAGGGCCAGACTCAACGCCGCATAAACCAGCCCGCACGGCAGCAAACCGTTGGCAAGCCCCAGCCCATACCAGCCGGTTACGCTGGCGCGCGCGGAAATCGACTTGACTATTTTTCCAAGCCCAAGCCAGCCGCCGACCAGCCGTGTCCATCGAACCAATGGGTCGGGCAGCCAACCGGCAAGGTTCAGGCCGAAGGCAATTATTGCCGCCGCCGCCGCAATCGTCAGAAATTTTTGCGCCAGCGAAAAATCACCCAATTGCGAGAGGATTTTACCCAGCAAGCCGGATATGACCCCCAACGCGACATAACTTGTCAGTCTTCCCGCCTGATATACGCCAAGCCCCAGCCACCACGTTTTAGCACGACTCATCGAAAGCGATCCGACCAGACCGCCACACATTCCCAGACAATGGACACTGCCTAGAAACCCCATGGAAAACGCCACCAGCAGGCTTTCGCTCACTCGGACTCTCTTTTGTCTTTGTCGTTTGGCTTCTCTTCCGCCTCTGTCGGTGAGAGGTCGGGGCGCAGCAGTTCGTCATCATCATCCAAAATACGATAGGCCGGACCATCCATGTCTTCATACTGACCGCTTTTCACCGCCCAGAAGAAAAGCACCACACTGAACAGGCCCAGTAGTATCACCCCTGGTATAAGTCCATAGATCACTTCCATATCTCATCCTCCTGCAAGTACTTTCGCATTCGCCTTTTAATCATCATCGCATTTCCCGTCACCAACAGGGAACTGACCGGCATGGCAATTGCGGCAAATACCGGACTTAGCAGAGCCGCCATCGCCAAAGGCAGCAAAGTGACGTTATAGACCAGAGAAACGACAATGTTCTGGCGAATGCATTTAAGGGTTTGCCGGCCCAATCCAATCGCCCACTCGACATGGCACAGGTTATCGCAAATCAGCACGACATCCGAACATTCCATCGAAATATCCGCACCCGAGCCCATCGCAATCCCGACATCGGCGAGGGCCAGGGCAGGAGCATCGTTTATTCCGTCGCCCAGCATCAGCACTTTTTCGCCTTTGGACTGCAACCGGACTATATGATCGGCCTTGTCCTTGGGCCGCATATCGGCGGCGATCTGCATTTCACCAAGGCCGTCAAGCAATCGCCGGGCCGCAGTTTCCGTATCGCCGGTCAGCAAGGTCATGCCTATGCCTCGTTTTGCCAGGGATTCGATCAGTGCCGGGGCTTCCTTGCGAACCCGGTCCTGAACATGGAACACCCCGGCCAAGCTGGAGCCGATAACCATCAGAACCACCTGCCCCGCCTCCTCGCTGATCCGTGCCTCGATCTCGTCCAGGGCGGCAGGAACCGTGATTGCCAGTTCGCGTATCAATTGCCGATTGCCCAGCCACACCTTGAGCCCGTCGATTTCCCCGCTGACGCCCCGGCCCGGAATATTTTCCGAAGAGCGACACTCGGCGAGTAAAAATTTTTGCCTTGTCGCTTCGGCAAAAATGGCCCTGGCCACCGGATGCATAAAATGACGCTCGATGGAGGCCGCGTACATAAGCATGATATCTTCGCCATACTCACCTAACGAATACAAATTTATAACCCGCATTTTCCCTTCGGTGAGGGTGCCGGTTTTGTCGAAAACAACATGCGTTATCCCGGCCAGGGATTCCAGGGTCTCGCCGTTGCGCACCAGCACACCCCGGCGCGCCCCAACCCCGGCGGCAACCGTGACCGCCATCGGAGTGGCAAGCCCCAGACCACAGGGACAACTGACGATAAGAACGGAAGTTGCCGCCAACAGGGCAATGTCAAATCCGTTCGACAGCCAGTACATGAAGGTAATGGCGGCAAGAATTATCGTGATCACGACGAATTTGGGAACGATCATGTCGGCCAGACGCTGGGCCTTGGCTTTTGATCCCTGCGCCTTTTCGACCAGATCGACAATCCTGGAAAGAACCGTACCGCCGCCGCTTGCCGTCACCTCCATGACAAGTGGACCGTCACCGTTTATGGTCCCTGCGATCAGGCTGCTTCCGGCCTGTTTTTCAATCGGCCTCGGCTCGCCGGTAAGCATCGCCTCATCGACATGCGAGCGACCTTCCACCACCAGACCATCCGCAGCAATCTTGTCGCCGATGTGAACCCGCAACCTGTCGCCCTTCGAAAGCTTGCTGACACTTACCCTGTGTTCTCTTCCATCGGCGTCCAGTCTGATCGCCATGCGAGGCTGCAGCCCAATCAGGTTAAGGGTTGCAGAAGATGCGTATCGCCTGGTGACGGACTCGAAATAACGGCCGATCAGAATGACAAACATAAATGTCACGACGGTGTCGAAGTATACCTCGCCGCTGCCCGAGATGATCTGGCGAACCGAATAGCCATACGTAGCGATCGCCCCTATCGCTATCGGCATATCCATCGTCGGATAACCATGGCGAAGCCCCCGCAGCGCCGAGGCAATAAACGGCCAGCCGGAGAAAAACAGCACCGGCGTGGAAATGGCAAAGCTTACCCAGTAAAAAAATGATTTATAGGCGGCGTCAATGCCGCTGAACGCTCCGGCGTAAAGGGCAATCGAAATCCACATGATATTGAGGAAGCCAAAACCGGCAAACGCCATGCGATACAGCATCATCCGGTTTTGTTTCAGCAGACTGCCTTCGGCGGCCTCATGATTATAGGGAACGGCGGCGTATCCCAATGCCGCCAGACGCCGGATTATGGACGATAACAGGACTTCGTCGTTCCACCGTACCAACAATCGCCGGTGGGCCAGATTTACTTCCGCCATCACCACCCCCGGCAGCCCGGCAAGTGCCTTTTCGATCAGCCAGACGCAAGATGCGCAATGGATCCCCTCGACCAGCAAGCGGGCTTCCCTGTCGCCGTTTTTCAGACGACTTACGAAGTCAGCCTGCATTTCTTCGAGATCGTATTGATCCATATCGGCGGGAGAGTTAGGCGGAGGAGCGAGGACATCTTCCCGCTGTTTCAGAAGCCTGTAGAAGCCATCAAGCCCGGACTCGTAAATTGCCTGACATACGGAAAGGCATCCCTGGCAACAAAAAACCCTGTTTTTCCCCTGCACCGTACCTTCGCAATAGGTGGTTCCACGGGCCGGAAGCTGGCAATGGAAACATGCCGAAGATTCGGTTTCGGCTTCACCCACCACTAAATCGGTAGCGGCGGGTTCACTTGATGACATATATCCGCCTGGCAACATCGAAAATGCCACCGTTTGTCTTGACTTGGGCGATCAGGTCCCAGGTTCCGGGCAAATCAAACGATATCCGCGCCGAAAACATACCCGCCTCGGACATCGGCAGTTTGACCTGAAAATCACGATCGGCATTACTGGTACGGTAGGCAAACATTATCGACTGCCCATTCGTTACCGGCTTGCCGTCGGGGTCGATCACATAAAAACGGTAAACCTGCGGTTTGCCACGCAGTATCTTGTCCGGCACCAGGATTTGCAGCCGCATCCCGATGGCATCGGTTTTTCTCTGCTTGATCTCGGCCCTGAAGTAGTTTTTTCCGCGCTCGTAATAATCCTTGACGACCAGCCCGTTGTTCGTCTTCACGGCAGCAATTATCATTCCGATATTGACCATCAAGGCAATGACAACGATGCTTATAATGCCCAGCAGCCACGGGCTTTTCATATCTTCCCTAAATCGCGTTTTATTGCTCATCCCTACCCCCGTGCCAATTATTTCAATCGTCCGGACTGACAAAAACAGAAGTGTATCCCATACTCATTTCAGGCTTTCCGTTTTCACTGATTATGAAACGAACCGGCGTCTTGTCTTCCTCCAGGTTGCCCGGTTTGGTCCGCAGAAAAACGTGAAACGCCATCACGTCAGACGCCTTGATAGTCAGATTTGATCCCTCTTCGATCTTCATCAATATTCCGGGGATGCCCTTGGTCATTATATTTAACGATATGTCTCTAGACATTTTGTTGGCTATCTTGACGGTGTATTTGTTTTGAATGCTGCCATCGCTCATCAGCGTAAACAGGGGCTGTCGTCCATGAACCACAGTCATCTCCAGCGGCGAAATATTGTTCAGGCCATAGACTATAATTCCCAGGGACAGAAAAATTATCAATGAATAGGCGATGACCCGGGGCCGCTTGTACAAAGGCGGCAGCACCTCGCCTTCCAACTCCTTTTCAGAAGCGTAGCGGATAAGCCCCTTGGGCTTGCCTATTTTCTCCATCACGCCGTTGCAGGCGTCGATGCACATGCCGCAGGTAATGCATCCTTCCTGCATCCCTTCACGTATGTCCACCCCGGTCGGACAGACGCTGACACACAGATTGCAATCTATACAATCACCCATTGAAGATGTCGCTGTATTACCGCTGATTTTCCCGCGCGGCTCGCCGCGCAGGAGGTCGTAGGTGGGCAGTATTGTATCCTGGTCAACCATCGCGGCCTGAATTCGGGCGTATGGGCAAAGCCAGAAGCAGACCTGTTCACGCATGAAGCCGGCAAATGTGTACGTGGAAAGCGTTATGCCACCCAGAACGACCCAACCGATCATGGGAACATTGAGGTCCATATAGTCATGCCAGAGAAAATAAATATCGACGAAATAGCCTTCAAAGGTGAAACCGGTAAGAACGGAAACCAGCAAAAAAAGCGCATGCTTTGACAGCCTCAAGCGAATTTTTCTCACTCCCCACGAGGCGTCGTCAAGCTTGCGGCGCTGATTGGGATTGCCTTCTATCGCTTCCTCTATCCATGTGAACAGATCGGTCCACACCGTCTGGAAACAGAAATAGCCACACCATACCCGGCCCGCTACCGCGGTCACCCCGAACAGCACCATCGCCAGCAGAATAAGCACCAGGGAAAGCATCCATACGTCCTGGGGCCAGACGGTGACGCCGAACAGATGGAATTGCCGGTTGGGAATATCGAAAAGAATTGCCTGATGGTCATTCCAGCGCAAATACGGAAAAGCAAAAAAGATCAGCCAAAGGGACGCAATGTACCACTTCAGTTTGCGAAAGGAGCCGGAGGAGCGTTTCGCATGAATCGTTTCGTCGCCGATATTGACATGCCAATGCGCGGCATCGGCATAAATATCTTCTATCCGTTGTTTACTCAACTTGTCCATTAGGCCAACACCAATGCTCACCGACAACGACCCGCATGGGCGGCGCAATGAAAACGCCGCGCCGAATGACGAGAAAACTCCATACAGCTACATTAACTATATTGTGACTGCGCCTTCCCTGTGCAAGGACGACAAAGACCAGAGGATTCGGGAAACCCGCCTGGCCGGTTACACGCCACCACCGAAGCCATGTACTTTCACAGCCAGCATCTTGATCATTTCGGGGCTTAGCTTTTCCCCGAATACCGGCATTATCGCTGTTCTTGTATCTTTTTCGTCTTCCTGATTCACGCCGTGGCGAATGGTCCGCAATATCTCGTCACGGCTACCGCCAAAACGCCATATCTGATCGGTCAGGTTGGCCGAACCAACGGAATAGTCTATCCCGTCGTCGGTGGCTGTTTCCGGGTGGTTGGCGCTTCCCTTGGCATCCGTGCCGTGGCAGGCCGAGCAGCCGGAATCATCGAACAAGGTAAACCCTTCCTGCGTCGCCTTTCCTTTGGATACCGCCAGGACGAAGTCGGCCAGCCGGTTGATTTCAGCATCGTCCAGCATATCCGCATGGGCCGGCATGTTGCCCTGCCGCCCCTCGGTGATGGTCTCGATAATGACATCCATGGAACCGCCATACAGCCAGTCATCATCGGCAAGAACCGGGAACAGGCCGGGAGCCCCCTGGCCGCCCGAGCCATGACAGGCGGCGCAATTGTCCCCGAATGCCGCCTTTGCCGCCGATTCGGCGAAATTACGCATTTTACCGTCGGCCAGCAGTTCCTTTGGCGACATCGCCGCTACCTTTTTCAGGAAGGGGGCCTTAATCGCATCATTTTCGGCAACCGCCTCTTTGAATTCCGTTATCATGGTCCATCCCAACAGACCTTTGTTCGATCCGTGTATAAGCGGAATCGACGGATAAAGGATAAGATAGACCACAACGAATAGCCCGCTTGCATACAGTGAAATCATCCACCAGCGCGGCGGGGGATTGGTTAACTCTCTGATGCCATCCCATTCGTGCCCGGTGTCGGGAACCTGGCCAGGATCATTTTTTTCCATTTTTAGCCCCCCTGCGCAATGCCCTGTCATCTCTCATTACGAAATCACGATTTTTCTCAAATCCGGCGCGGTTTCCCGGTAGAAACACCCATATGTACACCCCTGCCATAAGGATGAACATAACCAGGGAAATAGCCATCCCGACCCAATCGGAACCGGTCATCGCGTCCCAATCGGTACGAAAGTATTCCTGCAGGGTACTCATCGCCGGTAATCCTTCCCCTTCTCGAACTTGACCATTGTTCCCAATATTTGCAGATAGGCGACAACGGCATCCATTTCGGACTTTCCACGCACCTTGTCGGCAGCTGTTTTGAAATCTTCTTCGGTGTAGGGAACGCCGACTTTCGCAAGTGCCCGCATTTTTCTTTCGGTTAATGTCTCATCAATCAGATTCTTGGAAAAGAAGGCAAAGTTAGGCATTACCGATTCCGGGACCACCGAGCGCGGAGCGCTAAGATGCTGAACATGCCATTCATTTGAATACTTGCCGCCGACTCTCGCCAGATCCGGCCCGGTACGCTTGGAACCCCACTGGAACGGGTGGTCAAACTTGGATTCCGCGGCCAGGGAATAATGTCCGTAACGCTCTTTCTCGTCGCGGAAAGGCCGGATCATCTGCGAATGGCACAGATAACACCCCTCGCGGATGTAAATATCGCGCCCCTCAAGTTCCAGCGCCGTATAGGGGCGAATGCCGTCCTCTTTTTTATTCAGTTTTTCTATTACATTATCGAGATAGAACAGAGGAACGATTTCGACTATGCCGCCGATTGAAACGACGATAGCAACGGCTAACATAAGTCCCCAGATGTTTTTTTCGAGTTTTTCCTGAAGTGTCATCTGCCATTCCCCCTTAAGCGGCAACGTTTGCGGGTTCTGATTTGGGCTGTTCGGCCCCGCGTATCGTCCTGATGACGTTGTAGAGCATTATGATTGCCCCGGACAAAACGAACACCCCGCCCGTTGCCCGCATAATGTAGTAGGGATGCATCGCCGCCACCGACTCGGCGAAAGTGTAAACCAGATTGCCGTATTCGTCGGTTGCCCGCCACATCAGCCCCTGCATTATCCCGGAGACCCACATTGCGCTGACGTAAATCACGGTACCGATGGTATGAATCCAGAAATGCAGATTGACCAGACGTATCGAATGCATTTCGCGGTTCCACAGTCGGCTCACCATGTGATAGAGGGCCCCGATCGAAACCATCGCGACCCAGCCAAGGGCACCTGAATGGACATGACCGATGGTCCAGTCGGTGTAGTGCGAAAGCGCATTCACGGTCTTCAGCGCCATAACCGGTCCTTCGAAGGTAGACATTGCATAAAAGGCCAGCGAAACCACCAGGAAACGCAAGACATAATCATGTCGCAGCTTGTGCCAGGCCCCGGATAATGTCATCAGGCCGTTTATCGCCCCGCCCCACGACGGAATAATCATCGCCATCGACACCGCCGCGGCCAGTGATCCGGTCCAGTCGGGCAACGCGGTGTATTGCAAATGATGCGCCCCAAGCCAGACATAGCCGAACATCAATGCCCAGAAATGCAGCACCGACAGACGGTACGAAAAGATTGGCCGATTGGCCTGCTTGGGAATGAAGTAGTACATAATTCCGAGAAACCCGGCGGTCAGGAAAAAGCCGACCGCGTTATGCCCCCACCACCACTGGATCATCGCGTCCTGAACACCTGAAAACAGCGAATATGATTTGGTCAGGGTTACCGGAACGGCCAGTGAATTAATCACATGCAGGTAGGTAATCATGATCATCATGCCGATGTAGAACCAGTTGGCGACGTAAATATGGGAGGTTCTGCGGATCGAAATAGTCATTACGAAATTGAACATGTAAGACAACCAGACAACCGCGATAAGAATATCTATCGGCCATTCAAGCTCGGCATATTCCTTGCCCTGGGTCCACCCCATGGGGAAGGAGACCACCGCCCCGAGGATAACCAGATTCCATCCCCAGAAGGTAAACCACGCCATCTTGTTGCTCCACAGAGGCGTCGCGCATGTCCGCTGGACGATATAGTAAGCCGTACCCATAAGCGTCGAGCCGCCAAAGGCAAAAATAACCGCATTGGTATGCAGCGGCCGCAACCGTCCAAAACTGGTATAGGGTAGATCAAAGTTCATCACCGGGAACGCCAACTGCCAGGCGATCAAGTCGCCGACGCTGGTCCCGATAACCAGATAGGCAACCGCGCAGACGGAAAACCACCTTACAACCTTCATGTTAAGGTGCTGGCCCTCAATACTGGTGTTCGACAAAGCCCCCTCCTTCATTAACAAGCCTTTTTTTAATTATTATATTATTATTCGCAAAGTCAATCCATATAAAGCAATAAATAGCCAATATGGTCATGGGGGCTTATTTTCCGCGGCCTGCAAGGCCTAATAAAAATTGCCGGAAAACAAAAACCCCCGACGGATGGACGATCCGTCGGGGGCCTGTATTACCGGATAACCACGATGCCTACTTCAGCAGTCGGCACCGGTTAGCTGATACGATAATTTACTCTACGAAGAACAGTTTCTTCATGCCAAAAGCGAAGTGGCCGGGCTTGTTGCAGAACAACAGATAAATACCGGGCTTCAGGTCAAGAGTAAGTTCGCCTTTTTCTCCCGGCTTGGTCTCGCCGATCTCACCGAGAGACTTGATCCCGTCTTCGGGAACACGGCCCTCGCCGTCGTCATATGGCAGGTTGGGAATCTTGCTGTCGACCTTGACGATCAACATTTCATGCTCGGTATCGTCAACCGATGTGTTGATTCCCTTGAAGGTCACGGATCCAGCCGGAACCGTGTTTTTGTTAAGTTTCAGCTGCATGTCCGAGCCGTCGTTCCACATATCCACATTAACCGTAGAGGCCGCCCACGCGCTTGACGAAACTACCAGCGCTCCGACGGCAACCAGAGCGGTAAAAGTCGCCACAATATACTTTCTCATTTCAAAATCCCCTGTTTTCACGTTCGTATTAATCTCTTCCCCATAGATGTAGAACCAGCCTTTCTAAAGGTTCCAGTAGGGGGAGTCTAGGGAAATTAATGATGATGGCATGCCAACCCGCGATATATTACTCTTGTCGCCAAACCTGTATTAACTACAGGACATGACGACCCACCCCGACAGCATATAATCCGGGAACGCACTATGCTCTTTTACTATCGACACATCGTTGCAAGCGGAGCCCGCCACAGCGGGCATCCGGGCGCAGTGTTTATGGAGAGCGGTTTGAAGATGTTGCGGCGGGCACCGTTGGCGAGATGACGGAACGCCCCGCAATCAAGGAGATAAATGGCAAAAACAGTGCCGCGAATAATCCTTTTATGGATTGGCTGATCCGCGATGCCTGGAATATTTCTTCATCCGGCGAACTGTTGGCGCAGTTTTGCCGGTGCATATCCGAATGCGGCGTCCCGTTGGCCAGGGTCCGTCTGCTTATTCAGACTCTTCACCCCCAGATGTTCGCCACCAGCTACAACTGGTTGCGCGGCGACACCGAGGCATCGGAGCGACGGGCGCCCCACGACACCCTGCTTAAACCGGAATATCAGGCCAGTCCGTTCGCTCCCATTCTGAAAGGTGCCTGCGGGGTCAGACGGCGGCTTGATATTGCCACCCCGCAACTGGATTTCCCGATACTGGAAGAACTCAAGGAATCGGGGATCACCGACTATGTGGCGATGCCGCTTTTGTTTTCGGACGGCCTTGTCAATGTTATTTCCCTGGCGACCGATGAGCCAGGCGGATTTTCGACCGAAGACCTGGGCCATATCGACGATATTCTACCGATTATGGGACGCCTGTTCGAGGTCCACGCGATGCGCCGCACCGCGACCACATTGCTTGACACCTATATTGGCGGACACACCGGAGAAAAAGTGCTGAACGGTATGATCCGGCGCGGCGACGGCGAAGATATCCACGCTGTTATATGGTTTTGCGATCTGCGGGGATCGACGTCGCTTGCGGAATCGATGTCGCGGGCGGATTTTCTCGATCTTCTCAACCAGTTCTTCGATTGCACCGCCGGGGCGGTGCTGGAGCACGGCGGCGAGGTGTTGCGTTTCATTGGCGACGCGACCCTGGCAATATTTCCCACCGGCAAGACCGCCGATGAAGTGCGCCGTGAGATATGTTCTCACGAATCCGCCTGCCAAAGATCCGTAGCGGCGGCCATGGGTGCGGTGGAAAGGATAAAGAGCCTGAATGCCGAACGGGCAAAAAGAAACGAGGTGGCGCTTGATTTCGGCATCGGGCTGCACATGGGGGAGCTGACCTACGGCAATATAGGCACTTTGGAGAGGCTTGAATTCACGGTCATAGGCGCCGCCGCAAACGAGGCGGCCAGGATCGAGGATCTGACTAAAACCGTGGGCAGAAAGATCCTTATTTCAGCCGAATTTGCGCACTGTTTTCCCGACAAGCTTCAATCCCTGGGATATTTTTCCTTAAGGGGAATAGACGGAAAGCGCGAAATATTCACGCTCCTTGAAAATTACAGTCCCGGACAGGATTAGCCCGCATTATGGCCGCTGATAATTACAAAAACACGGAGACGATATTCGATCACTTCGATCTGCTTGTCACGATGGGGCAGGATTTTGCCACGACGCTTGATATCGAGGATACGCTGAAACGCGGTCTGGGCCATATTACCAAGCACCTGAATGCCGCCGGCGGGGCCTTGTTTCTGCTCGACGATGCCGACGCCACCTTGACCTGCCAGGCCTGTTGCGGGGAAACCGAGATTGTCGGCCTGACCATCGGCCGAAACCAGGGCATTGTCGGACGCTGTGTCGAAAACAACGTCGGCGAGATCGTCCGCGAGGTTGAAAACGATCCCGCCTTTCACAAGTCGGTCGATGAAAAAACCGGATTTGTAACACGCTCAATACTTTGCGCGCCGATGAGCGTTAAGGATCAGTGCATCGGCGCCATAGAACTTGTGAACCGGCGGGACAACGACGGCCTTTTCGCGGAAACCGACCTCCAGTTATTGCAGGCGTTAAGCTCGTCGGCGGCGCTGGCGATACTCAACGCCCGGATGGCAGGAGCCCTGGTAGAACAGGAAAAAATTCGCCGCGAGCTGGAACTGGCCGCCGAAATTCAGCGCAGCCTGTTGCCTGAACGGCCGTCGGAGACCTTTCCCGTGCATGGACTAAATGTTCCGGCAAGGATGGTGTCCGGCGACTTCTATGATTTTTTCACCCTTGACGACGGGCGCATCTACTTCAATCTAGCCGACGTTTCGGGAAAGGGAATGAACGCCGCCCTGATGATGGCCAAGACCGCCAGTCTGTTTCGCTGCCTGGGCAAGGAAATACACGACCCCGGGCGGCTGCTGGCGAGGATAAACAAGGAAATATGCGAAACCGCGGCACGGGGAATGTTCGTAACCATGGTCGGCGGTATATATGACCCGTCGACCGGGATCGTGCGGCTGGCCAATGCCGGTCACGAGCCGCCACTTTATCACCATCCGTCGATGGGCTTCACCGCGTTGCCCGCGACCGCTCCACCGCTGGGGATTTCGCCTTTGCTGGTCGGTGACGGGATTTTCCCGGAACAGGAAATGAACCTTGACGGAGGTGCACTCTACGTTTTCACTGACGGGGTAACCGAAGGGTATCTGGAAGACGCCAGCGAAATGACCGTCGAGGGATTAAAAAATCTGATCTGCAAAAATGCCGATTTGCCGATGTCCGGGCGTATAGACGCGATTATAAGTCGTATCGACCGCGGCAGCGGAGAACTTCGTGACGACATTACCCTGCTGGCCATAGAGGACAAGGCAGAGATGGAAAAACGGGCAAGCAATACAGCCATGGCAAAGCCTGAGCGGCGAGAGGGAGAGAGACTGCTTAAGCTGGACTTCACATCCTGCCCGGATCGCCTGAAACTGGTCCGGGCAATGGTCGGTGAGGCCGCCAAAATGTGTGAATGCGACGGGGAAACGGTTCATAATGTAGTTCTCGCCGTCGATGAGGCGTGTCAGAATGTCATCCGTCACGCCTATGGTGGCAGACCCGACGGAGAAATCGTTCTTGAAGTTATCCGACGCCAGGACGCAATTGAATTCAGGATCAAGGACTTTGCACCGCCGGTGGATGTCAAAAAGATAAGGCCCCGCGACATTAACGACATTCGGCCCGGCGGTCTGGGAATCCATTTCATGCGCCAGGTCATGGACGAGGTGGAATTCATGGCTCATCCGGCGGACCGGGGAGATCTTATCGGAGGTAACGAGCTTAGAATGATAAAACGGATAGACGGGGACAGCCGATGAAATATCAGACGAGAGAGGAAAACGGGACCACCATCATCACCTTCGAGGGCAGTATCGATCTCGACGGATCACCCGATGCACGCCGGGCTCTTCTTGAATGCGTCGATATCGGGCAACCCCTTCTGGTCGATCTTTCCCTGGTCGAATACATCGACAGTTCAGGCGTCGCCTCGCTGGTAGAATCGTTTCAGAAGGCCCGGGTGCGCGGCAACCCCTTCGCCCTGGTCGCCGCCAGCTCTGCGGTGCTTCGGGTGTTGCGCCTTGCCCACCTGGACAAGGTGTTTTCTCTTTACAATTCAATTGAAGATGCCCTGACGGAAATTGCATAAATACAAAAATGGGCACCAGCAATACACATAGTTCGAACAATCCGATTACCCGGTCTCTCGAAAAGGTGGGCCGGGCCGCCTCTGGCTTTATCGAGGTTTTCGGCTATTGCGGCGTTTTGGTTGTCGAGAGCATTTTCTGGCTGTTCGCCGGGCCGCGCATGAAGCAGCCGGTACGGCTGGGCGCGGTATTCGAACATATGATGGAGGTAGGGATCAAGGCGGCCCCAATAGTTGCCCTTCTGGGTGCCGCCATCGGCATAATGCTGGCGGTTCAGGGGATCCATACCCTAAGTATATTCGGCGCCGAATCGAAGGTGGTAATCGGTATATCGCTTTCCATGACCCGCGAATTCGCACCCCTGATTACCGGCATTCTGGTTGCCGGGCGTTCGGGCTCGGCGCTGGCGGCGCGGCTTGGCACAATGAAAATCAATCAGGAGATAGACGCGCTGATAGTCATGGGAATCAACCCGGTGCGCTATCTGGTGGTGCCGACATTTATCGCCCTTCTGGTAATGCTTCCGGCGCTGACATTTTTCTCCGACCTGATCGGATTGTGGGCCGGAGGAATGTATGTCGGAGCCGATCTTGGAATATCCATGGCCGCCTATGTCGATCAGGTGATCGAGGCGCTGGCGGTCGACGACCTGATGCAGGGCATTTGGAAAAGCCTTATATATGCGGTCCTTATAACCGTCATCGGGGTCGCCAACGGGGCCCTGGTCACCGGCGGGGCCGAGGGCGTGGGACGGGTCACAACCCGCTCCGTAGTTCATTCGATAACCGCAATTGTCGTTACCGACATGATTTTTGCGTTCCTGGCGACCCGCTGATGACCGGCACGCAACCAGACGCCGCCGCCGCAACCGTGCTTGAGGTCCGCGATCTTGTCGCCCACTACGGATCACGGCGGATTCTCAACCGGGTAAGCATGGATCTTCGCGATGGCGAGATCATGGTTATAATGGGCGGCAGCGGCTCGGGAAAGAGTACCCTGCTGCGCCATCTAATGGCCCTGGAGCGCCGAACCTCGGGAGATATCCGTATTCTCGGCCTCGACACCGCCAATATAGGGGCCCGCGAAATGTTCGGTTTGAGAAAAAAAATGGGAGTCGCTTTTCAGGGCGGCGCCTTGTTTTCCTCGATGACCGTCGGCGAGAACATCATGCTGCCGCTTTATGAGCATACCGGCCTTAATCGCAAAACCATGGAGATCATGGTCAGAATGAAACTGGAAGTGGTAGATCTTGCCGGTTTCGAGAATCTGATGCCGTCCGAACTGTCCGGCGGGATGATAAAACGGGCCGCATTTGCCAGAGCGATCATCATGGATCCGAAAATCCTGTTCTGTGATGAGCCGTCCGCTGGCCTTGATCCGGTTGTTTCGTCGGCACTTGATGATCTGATCCTGAGAATGCGCGACGCCCTTGGCATGAGCATAGCGGTGGTTACCCACGATCTGGACAGCGCCTTCAAGATAGCCGATCGCATCACCGTTCTAGATCGCGGCGAAATTCTGTTCATCGGGACACCGCAAGAGTTGCGGAACCATCCCAGCAAACGTATACAGAATCTGCTAAATCGGCAGGCTGAGGAAATAGACATAGATATTGATGAATATATGAACCGGCTTACCGGTGAAACTTTCAACGAGCATTCCATACTATGAGAAGCAATAAAATAAACTATGTCGCGGTTGGCGGTTTTGTTATTGCCATGCTGGTCGGTCTGCTGGTTTCGATCGCCCTGTTGACCGGGCGCACCGGAGCCACCGACACCTATTATGCGATCTACAGCAACGTCACCGGGGTCAAGTTCGGAACCCAGGTATTGTACGAAGGCTACCCCATAGGTCAGGTGGAAAGTGTAACCCCTACCCCGAAAGAAGGGAAAATGCTGTTCCGCGTCGATTTCGGGGTGAAAAAGGGGTGGCGTATTCCCGCCGACAGCGTCGCCCAGATCGCCGCCCCCGGACTTCTTTCCGCGATAACCATCTCGATCCACGCCGGAGCCGACAAAATCGCGCTTGAGCCCGGCAATCGCATTACCAGCCGGGAGGCCGCCAATATTTTTGCGGTTATGTCATCGGTCGCGAGCGATATAAGCGTCCTCGCCGAAGAAAGCATCAAGCCGTTGCTGGGCACACTAAACCGTACCGTCGGCACCTTCGGAGACCTTGTCAATGGCGATGTCAGCGTTATGGTAAGGGAACTAAGCACCCTGTTTCGGGACATTGCCGAAAGAATGCCCGGAATAGCCGATAATGTGGACGAGTTTTCCCGCTCGATGAACGATTCCAGCCGCCAACTGGGAATGCTTCTAAAACCAGAGAACCGGAAAAAGCTGGAAAACATGCTGGCCAATATGGATACCACGGTCAGCAATTTTGTTAAGCTTTCCGACGACCTCAAGGTAAGCAGGGGCAAGCTTGACGATCTTCTCGCGGCAACCAACGCAGTCGTACTAAACAACAAAAAGGATATCCGTGCCTCGGTCTCCGACCTCCGCCGGATAGTCGATTCGACAGCCCGTCACATTGATTCGCTTAACCAGAACATGGATGGCGCAGCCAGAAACATGTATGAATTCAGCCGTCAGATTCGCCAAAATCCGGGATTGCTCCTCGGCGGCACACCGCCCCGGGACGAAGCAGCCGGGCAATAGATGGGGAGAGCTGAATTGAGAAAATTTTTCATATTAGCGATCATCGCGGCAGGGTTGAGCGGCTGCGCCCAGCCGGAACTGCCGGTCGACCATTTCTACCGTCTTGATGTTGCCGTTCCCGAAAAGGTTTTTTCCACTCCGCTCATCGACGGGGTGGTGGAAGTCGGGAAGTTCTCCGCCTACGGACTTGTCGCAAGAAGAGCCATTGTCTACAGCGCCAAAAACCTGCCTCTAGAATTACGCGACTATAACTACCACTTCTGGACCGCCCCGCCGCCGATCATGCTGCGCGACCAGTTGGTTGAATACCTGCGGGCGGCGGCGGCGGCGAAAACCGTGGTCACGCCCGAAATGAGAATTTCACCGGATTATGTGCTGGCGGTAAAAATCAAGCGCCTGGAAAAAATTAACGGCCAACGGCCGATGGTGACGGTCGAACTGGAAATGATGCTTCGCAATGTGAGAGACGATAAACAGATATTTTTCAACACCTATGCGGTCGAACTTAAGTCCACCAACAACAGCGTCACCGAAGCGGTCAAAGCGATTAACCGCGCCCTAGGTCAAATATACGCCAGCTTCGTCAACGATCTTGCCAAAGGCAAGCAATAGGGCATGGCGAAGGAGACATCCCGCAGAAAAGCCGGGCGTCGCGCCTTCGAGGCCAATATCATGGACGGCCTGGCCGACCCGGTCATCCTGCTTGACGAAAACCGCCATGTGGTGGACGCAAACTTTGCCACGCGGGAACTGCTGGGCGAAAACGCAATTGGCCTTGATCTCTCGACATCGCTGGATTCTCCCCTTGTGATCGAGGCTGTGGACGCGGTGCTGAACGGCGAAGCATCAAGGCGGGACACCGTTGATATTCCTTTTCCGATCGCCCGGACCTACCAGTTCAGCGTCTGGGAGCTATCGTCACGAACCCCCGGCAAGGCGCTTTGGGCGATGCTGGTACTGCACGACATAACGGCAACCAGAAAAGCCGAAAAAATGCGCGTGGACTTCATATCCAACGTAAGCCACGAATTGCGTTCGCCGCTTTCCTCGCTGATCAGCTTTATCGAGACATTACAGGGGCCGGCCCGCGACGATCAACCGGCCCGGGAACGTTTCCTCACGATAATGAGCACCGAGGCAAGACGGATGTCGAACCTTATCGACGACCTGCTGACCCTGTCCAAGGTGGAAACCGACGAACATATACAGCCCAGGGGTGATATAGACCTTTGTCAGATCATCGAACACATAACCGCCGTTCTTTCGTTAAGAGCCAAAAGTTGTGGCATGACATTCAATATTGATTGCCCCTCTGGACTGACCAAGGTCAACGGTGACGGCGAAGAGTTGACGCAGGTTTTCCAAAACCTGATTGACAACGCGATCAAATACGGCCGGGACGGAACGACCGTACAGGTAACGCTTGAGCAGACCGGCAAGATTTCCGACAGCGGCCATGAGCTGGTCTCGGTCGCCATACATAACCAGGGCGAAGGCATTGCCGCCAAACACATATCCCGCCTTACCGAACGTTTTTATCGAGCCGACAAAGGGCGTTCACGATCAATGGGGGGGACCGGGCTGGGACTGGCCATAGCCAAGCATATAATAAGTCGCCATCGCGGACATATGGACATAGAGAGCGCCCCCGGCGAGGGCAGTACGTTCACCGTATATCTGCCGGTGGCCGGGAATTATTAGGGTCGGCGAAGGATCAGCGTTTGCCAGCCGTCAATATCTATACGGCGCATCAGTTTCATCCCGTGGCAACGATGCGCGGCAAGCACCCGGGCGCCATCCTTGCGATAAAACCCCGAAAGCACGGCGATCCCGCCG
>CAZEFJ010000010.1:17554-26498 GCA_964511465.1 uncultured Hyphomicrobiales bacterium | reverse complement strand
AGAAAGGACGGCACCGAGTTTTTCGCCGATCACTCGTTCTCGGCGGTCAAGCTGAACGATAAATGGCATTCGGTTGCGATCATCCGCGACAATACCGAGCGCAAGGAATTCGAAGACAAGCTAAAAAAAGCAAGAGACGACGCCGACGAGGCAAGCCGCTACAAGTCGGAATTTCTGGCCGCAATGAGCCATGATCTGCGCACCCCTCTGAACGCTATCATGGGTTTTTCCGAAATGATGGAAACCAAGACCTTCGGTCCTCTTGGCGACCCCCACTACGATGAGTACGCCAGAGACATATATAACAGCGGAAAGCTGCTTGTCAGCCTGATTAACGGGATACTCGACCTGTCCAAGATAGAGGCCGGGAAATATGAACTGACCGAAGAGCCGATGGATGTCGAATTACTTATTGATAATTCCATCAATCTGGTCATCCGGCAGGCCGCAATAAAAAATATTAGCATAAATACCGATATAGAGCCCAATCTGCCGATGATTTACGCAGATGACCGGGCACTGGCCCAGATCATGAACAATTTTCTTTCCAACGCCGTAAAATTCACCCAGGCCGACGGGAAAGTAACCATATCGGCGAACATGGAAAACGACAGATCCATCGTAATTATGGTTGCCGACAACGGCATTGGCATGAGCTATGAGGATATTATCAGGGCCGCCGAGCCTTTCGAGCAGGCAAACAGTTCACAACCACGCAAGAATGAGGGTACCGGGCTTGGCCTCTACATTTGCAGCAACCTGGTGAAACTGCACGGTGGTGCAATGGAAATTGACAGCCGGGAAGGACATGGCACCACGATTACCGTGCGCTTCCCACCAAAAAGAACCGTCGGTAGCTGATCCCGACCAGCAACCGACGGCAAACAGAGCAACCACATGGCCTGTATCTTCATCTCCGCGGCCCACAAGTCGTCCGGCAAAACCACCGTTTCGACAGGCCTTGGCGCAGCCTTTACGGGCCGTGGAATTTCCGTGCAGCCGTTCAAGAAAGGCCCCGACTACATTGATCCAATGTGGCTGTCGGCAGCCACCGGAAGGGCCTGTCACAGTCTCGATTTTCATACCATGGCCGACGATGAGATCAGAGACACTTACGCTCGCCATGCCGCCGATGCGGAACTGGCCCTGATCGAGGGCAACAAGGGGCTTTTCGACGGCCTCGATCTTGATGGCGGCAACTCTAATGCCGCCATGGCGTCGTTTCTTGAGACCCCGGTAATACTGGTTATCGACGCCCGCGGCATGACCCGTGGAATCGCCCCGCTGATCCTGGGATATCAGGCATTCGGGCCGGAGGTTCGGATACAGGGCGTCATCCTCAACAATATCGGAGGCAGCCGCCATGAAGCAAAACTTCGCCGGATTGTTGAACATTACACCGATGTGGAAATGCTCGGAGCGGTGCAGCGGGACGATAAGTTGAGCATATAGGAACGCCATTTGGGATTGGTAACCAGTATCGAGACCGCCGACAGAATTGCCATAATCGGGGCCGCCGCCGAGGCCATAGAGAAACAGGTGAACCTCGAACGGGTACTTGAAATAGCGGCAACGGCCCGGCCCGTTCCCGCCGCCGCTCCGGAACCGGCAACAGTCCGGGCGGACGTAACTATCGGCTATGCCCTAGACAGCGCCTTCGGCTTTTACTATCCCGGCGACCTGGATGCCCTGCGGACCGCAGGGGCGGCGCTGGTCCCGATAAACATGATGAGCGCCTCAAAGCTCCCCGATATCGACGGCTTGATTATTGGCGGTGGATTTCCTGAAACCCATATCAGGGAACTGGAAGCCAACAGCTCGCTACGCCACGATCTGCGCGACGCTATCGACAACGGCCTGCCCTGCTACGCCGAATGTGGCGGGATGATCTATCTGGCCCGGCGCCTGACCTGGAACGGGGAAACCGGCGAGATGGCCGGGGTCATAGCGGCCGACGTGACAATACATAAAAAACCGCAGGGCCGGGGCTATGTCAAACTAAGGACGACCGGACAAGAACCATGGCCGCTACCGGCCCGGATACCGGCCCATGAATTTCATTACGCCAGCCTTGAAAATATGCAGGGAAATACGGCTTTTGCCTATCAGGTCATGCGCGGCACCGGCATCGACGGTAACAACGACGGGATCGTATACAAAAATCTGCTGGCCAGCTTCTGCCACCTCCGCAACACCGCCGCCAATCCCTGGGCCGAACGCTTTACTGATTTTGTCCGGGCCCACAAAAGAGCAAATTCCCATAGTGTTTCCGTATGAAACGGAAATACTATGTTCTTATATCGCTCACGGCGGCGACCTGAACGGTCGCCGCCTGCGCGGGCGCCGGACGACCGACGGGGCCGCCTTGCGGCCCGGAGCGTTTACGGAAACACCTAAATATCGCGTCCCAGGGCCCGGCCCAAAAGCATGTAGACCTTGCCCATGTCAGAAGACAGGAAAGTGGTGCCAAGCACGCCATCGAAGTCGTGCTTTCTGGAACCTGCCAGCAGGCCTTCAAACTCGGCTATATAGCGACTGACATAATCTCTGAATTCAGAGTCCTCCTGATATTTCTGCCGGATCGTCGCAAGTTTGCCCTTTTCGCGAAAGCCCAGCATCTTGCGAACGAAGATGCCCTTTTCGCCCCGGTTGAACCGGCGCCAGTCATCTTCACTGATACTGGTTTCCATAAGCCGCCCCATATCGACGGCGATAGATTGCAGTTTTTCCGAGATAAACGTCGCCCGGCGGATAAAATCGTCCTTGCCCGCTTCGTCGGTACGCCGGTTAAGGGTCTTGAGAAGCTTGGACGCCTCGCCGGAAGCGGTCTTCATATCCCTGGTCTGTGAAACCAGCGATTTGGTCATTTCACCGGCCCGGCCAATCACCTTGTCCGATGCCTCGCTCAATCCCATGATCCGTTTACCAAGCGTCTTGTCCCAGGTGTTTACATCATCCACCGCCTGCCTGGAAACGCTGGAAATATCCCTGGATCGTTCGGCTATGATATTGCCAAGCGCCTTAACTCCCTTCTCGGTCTCGTTATAGCTGGTTGACATTTCCAGCATCTGACGACGCATGGAAATATGGGCGTCTTCCAGATTTGCGACTATCTTGCTGGTATTGTTGCTGGCTTCCCGGGAATGCGCCCGCATGACATTCGCGACATTTTCAAGTTTCTCGCTGTTCCTGCTGGAAGCCAGGGATGCCTCCTGCGAGTGCAGGGCCATGGCCTTTCCGGCCCGGTCCAGTTGAGCGAGCGCGTCATCGGTAACAGAGGATAAATCGTCGGCCTTGCCGTGCAACTGTTTGGCGACGCCGTTTAACTGTTGGGACGCCCGTTTGTATATCGTATCCAGTTCACCGGATCGCGAATGCAAGCCCCGGCTTACGTCCTTAAGCCGCTCCATAGCCAGATCGGAAACATCGTTCAGTTCTTCCGAACGTTCCCTGATCGCCTCGCCGGCCGTATCGACGCTGCTTGCCACCTTTTCCGAACTGGCAGTGATATCGTCCGAATGCCGGTGCAGGGCATTGGTTACCAGGCTCATCAATTTGACGGCCCGGTCGACAGAGGACGAAACCTGATGGCTGCGTTGCTGCAAACCGTCCCCGACCTTGACCAGCCTTGCACCAGCTTCATCCGAGGCCGAGGACAGTACCGATACCTGTTTGTGCAGATCATCGCCAAACGCCCTGAGCAGGGACGAAGCCTGATTATAGGATGTATTCAAGTCATCCGACCTCTGGGCCAGAATTTTGCCGACGTCACCAAGCCGCTTTGATGCCTGTTCAAGCGCACTATCCAGGTCTCCGGTTTGTTGCCGCAACAAACTTCCTATGCCATCAAGCCGTTTTTCTATCTTGTCCGAAGCCGAGTTCGCGTCGTGAACCGACTGGTTCATGGATTCTCCGGCCGCATGAATTCTCGCTACCGCAGCATCCGAAACCTCGAACAATTCCCCTGATTTGTCTTTCAGGGAATCCGTTGCATGGTTAATTTGACCGGCCGCCACATCCGCAGTCGAGGTTAGCTCTGCGGACTGTTGCCGCAGGGAGGTTTCGGCATTTTTCATACGCTCGGCGGTCTCATCGGCGACACTGGCCAATTCCCGGGATTGAAGCGTAAAGGTGTCACTGGCCGAGGTCACCCGCTCGATCGCATGGTCCGAGGCCGAGGCAAGAACCCCGGTCTGCTGCTTCAAGGCGGTGGAGACCAGGGAAATCAACTTTGCCGCCCGTTCGGAATTAGCGGCAACCTCACCCGAGCTTTGGTTAAGTTCGGCCCCGACCTTGCCGACCTCATCGACGGCCCTTGCCGAAACCATGGAAAGGGCATCGGAATTATGTTCCATAATATCCGCCACGGACCGCACTCTGGATGTAGCGTCATCGGAAACCGCGACCATATTTTGCAGGCTCTGGCGAATTTCCTCGCTAACCCCCTTAAGCCGTGATTCAGCCCTGTCAGAAGTCTGATAAAGGTCATCCGAGCGGGCCATGAGCACATCACCGGCACCAGTCAGCATTTGGCTTGATCTGGAGGAAATTTGCGACAGTTTATCGGCCTGGCCTTCCAGCATCGCAGCAACGCCCGAGACGTTCTCGGTTGCGCTTGCCGAAGCGCTGGTCAAGTCCTGAGTACGACTGTGAATTTCCTCGCCCATGTCTTTCAACCTGGAATACGCGGTTTCCGAAACCTCGGAAATATCATCTAACTGCTGACGGAAGTCACTGACCATCATAGCCGCCTGATCCGATGCCTGCTTGACATCGTTCAGGCCGTTGCCAAGGGCGCGGGAGACGACGGAAACGCCGCTCACACCCTTATTCGAGGCGGCGGTTAGCTCAAGTGCGCTTTGTTGCATGATATCGACAATATTTTGCAACCTGTCACTCGCGTTGTCCGAAGCCGCCGACAATTCACCGGCCCGCTGGTGCATAACCTCGCAAACGGCACCGATATCGGCCGTGCATTGCTTCGATATATCGCCGATAACATCCGAGCGGCCATGCAAAATTTTATCCACTTCGGCGATACTTGCAACCGCCTCGCCGGAAGCTGATGAAATATCTGAAGTATGGCTCCGCAGAGCCTTTCCTACCATCTCGACGTTGCCGGTAACGCTGTGTGATGCAACCGAAATTTCCTTTAGCGCGTTGAGCATGGTGGCGACGACTTCTTCCAGTTGCTGCGATGCCTGGAGCGAGGAATCCGACACATCTCCGGTCCGATTTGCAATTACCTCGCCAAGCTCTTTCAGCCGCTCGGCGGAAACCTCCGAGGCGGCCATAATGCCATCCAGTTTTTCCTTGAAGTCATCGGCAAGCCTGCCCGCACGCCCGGAAACCGCATCTATATCGCCGAGACTCTGGCGTAGCGTCCGGGCCGCCAAAGCAATCCCTGAGACGCTCTTTTCCGATGCCGAAGCGACGCCCTCGGCCCCCTTGTGGATGATTCCGGTCAAGTCGAGAATACTCTTGGACGAGGCGTCGGAGGCGGCGGCAAGGTCGATCGTGCCCTTGCGCAAGGCCTCGCTGACCGCGCTGATACGAAGCAGGCTGTGATCCGACAGCTTTGACAGGTCATCGGCACGTCCCTTTACCGCATCCCCGACATCAAGAACCTTTTCGACGGCCCGCTCCGACACCGCGTCAAGCTCTTCCGAGCGCCGGTTTATCACCACGCCAACATTTTCCACCTGCCCCATGACCTTGTCCGATACCTTGGACAGTTCATGCGAGCTTTGACGCAGGGTTTCGGCGATTGCCTCGGTCCTCGCCGCCGCCCGCATCGAAAGATCTCCGATCTCGCCGGACTGCTCACGAAACGCATCGCCACAAGCCTTTACGTTAATCGTTACATGCTCGGAGGTATCGACGAGCCGCCGCGCCTGATCGTTAAAGACCTTGTCTATGTCCTTGATCCGCTCGGCCACATTATCGGAGGTATCGGACAGAACCCGGACCTGCTTTTCCAGGCTGGCTTCTATCTCTCCGGTCCTGGCCGCTACCAGCTCTCCTATATCGGAAATACTGTTCCCCTGGTGGCGCAAGGATTCCTGAATTTTACCAGTCTGATCCGCCACCCGATCTGACCTTTGGCAAAGGTCAAGAGAATGGCCCTGAAGGTTCTCGGAAGCGGCCTGAACCTGGGACGCGACTTCACTTGAAGCGTCCAGCAAACTGGACAAACGATTATCCAGAAGTTCACCTATATCATCCGCCCGTTCCACCGTTCGGCTGACAACATCGGCAAGCGCATCGGTGCGGCTTTGGAAAAAATCTCCCGCTTCCCTGGTCCGGGCGGCAGAGCTTTCAGTCGTCTGGGCCAGTTCATCGCTGCGCTGGCGAAGGGTTTGACACAAATCCTCGGCCCGGGCCGAGGTTCGATCCGATGAAACCGTTAGCTCGTGGGTGTAACGATGCAGGGTATCACCCGCCTCACGCGCCTGGCTAACCGCCTTTTCCGATACCGCCTGCAAATCTTCGGTTTGCCGCCGCAGCGATTCGGCAATCGCCTGAGTCCTTAAGTCCGCATCCTGGGATACCTGGGAAAGTTCCAGGGTTCTGGTCCTGACCATCCGGTTAATCGATTCCGCCCTTGACGCGGCGTCCTCCGAAGCCTTGGTAAGCTCCTTCGACTGACGGCGCAGGGCGTTGGTAATCTCCCACATTCGGGATTGAGCGCGCCCGGATGGATAGGCCAGTTGCCTTAGCTGCCAACGTAACGCTTCGGTTTCACGACGAAGACCGCGATCACGCTCGAAATAGGCGACAACCATCCACAAAAGGGCCAGCGGCGTAAGCACGCCCGCAGCCATACCCCCCAGTTCGTGAGGCAACAGCGAGAGAATATCCCGCCAGTATATTTGGCTGTTTATGGCGTAGAAAGACGCTGCCAGCCATGCCACGCTGGCAACCACACCAAAAATTACGGGCAGACGGTATTTTAGATAAAATGGCGTAACCCACTGATCGAATTCGCCTTCGTCGTCCTGGCCCAGGCCTTCGGCCAGCCCGCCTGGTTTCCGCTCATCGCTTTCGCTGTCGCCGGGCTGATGCCTGACAAGGACTTCCGAGTCGACATCACCTTCAACTATGGAATCGCCCGACCCGTCCGCCTTGGAATGCTCGCGCACCATCGACACCCCCCAATTGCCACCCTAAATAATACCCAGGGAATAATCGGGGGATGATAAGCCATTCTCCCATCTATATCTAGTGGACAAAACGGCAATATTCACAAAATATGGGGATATCTATAAAATATAATCAGCCTTGAAAAGGCGCTGCAAAACCCGTCCCTGACGATTACTTATCATTCTCCGGCATGCTCTCGTCAGAGAACGTCGCCATGCGAAACTCGCCATTGATGAAACGAGCGCTTGGATAGGCTGCGTTCACGTCATGAACGAGAACATCCTCATCCGCCGTCAAATTCTTTTCGACGCGGATAATAGTACTGTCGCTGAAAAGTTGCTGGGCGGCGATATCGGCAAGGTATTCATTCGCCGCGGCGAGAATATCGACGACAACATAATGGGGGTCGTCATGTCTTACATGAAATACGGAAAAGCTTTCAAGGCGGTCCATCCGGTTGCCCGCCGCCTGATTGCCGGTATCATCGGAGACAGACTGATTAATCATTCGATTCGCACCATTAACCCCGGTATTGCGCATTTTAACAGTTCCCCACAAAATCCCGGGAAGACACAGAATAAATTAGTTATAATCCCCCC
This sequence comes from uncultured Hyphomicrobiales bacterium, assembly GCA_964511465.1. GTDB lineage: Bacteria > Pseudomonadota > Alphaproteobacteria > Rhodospirillales > 2-02-FULL-58-16 > JAZFTA01. The sequence goes on along the minus strand of CAZEFJ010000010.1, from coordinate 18,756 downwards.
AGCCCATTTAACCGGATGTCACGGTTTTCCAGTAAACGGTATATCCCGGATAAAATATATACGGTATCTTGTCAATGGCATGTATACATCATTTTGTGTATTTCCCTATTTGTGAGTCATTTATGTCATATATGTAAAAATACTCTGATTCAATTTAGCGACTCCTTGCCGGTATATAAATATCCCCGGCATTATGGAAAAAGAGATTCCTTTCAAAGGGTTGAGCCAGACAAAAGACAGTTCAAGCCCGACATATACATTGGCTGAAACAAATTACAGATAGATAACAGCACTATATATTGAATTTTTTATTTTGACTTGCCCATAAATAGTAGTTTATCAGGGATTCTGTATATACGCGTAATAGAGTTGGTCGGCATCCTGTATAATGAACGCATCGCTTGGCATAACCCCCGAAGGGGTCAAATCCGCAATCGTCATAAAGGAAGGCTACAGAAAGGGTGATCCGATATGCATGCCGGGCGAGGACGCCCGCATTCTAATGCCTGAAAACCTGTTGAACAAAGAACTGGATCTGAGCGTCCTTGAAGGTCCTCTGGCTCTGGCGATGATGGCGAGCCGGGATCCAGAGGCCCCGATGGCACTTGCCGCGACGACCCGGCTTGGCCCGTTGGGGCGATCGACCAAGCTGGTTCGCGGAGTGGTCGGACTGGTCGGCGAAACGACCCGTCATTCCCAGGTCCGCAAATGCGTGGAACTGGTAAAGGAAAACGCATTTAGCCCGGAATCAATTGCCTATTTGCAAAGCCATACGGCCCGGATCATCGTTCAGACCAGGGCTCAGTTCACGGCTGCATTGCGCCATAACATGCGTTCTCTGCTGGATGGGGAGATCGCGCCACGCAAGTTCGTCACCGATTTTTTCAAACTTACCGAAGCCGGCAATATGCGTAACGACATCCGCAAGAAGCTGGTTACCAGCCTTCTTTTATCGGAAAGCATTCGTCCCTCGATAAAATTCATCATGCTGGAGAACTTTGAACGAATGCCGGGTGTTGTCAGGCGCTCGATAATCACCGATGTACTAAAAGCCAAGCCGACCCACCATACCGAAATCATCAAGGAAGAACTGAGGTGGATAGTCAGCCATGATCCACAGTACAGAGAAAAAGCCCGCCGCCGTAATAATTAGAGTGTTTCCGCTTCATGCGGGAACACCCCGGGCCGCGAGGCGGCCCCGC
>CAZEFJ010000010.1:10751-17454 GCA_964511465.1 uncultured Hyphomicrobiales bacterium | reverse complement strand
AAGGTAGGGAATTATTACCGATGACAACCGAAAAGCTGGATGCGAAAGGACTTGTCTGCCCTTTACCAGTCCTGCGGGCCAACAAGATGCTTAGGAAGCTGAGCAGCGGCGACATTCTCGAAATCCACGCAACCGACAAAAGCGCGCCAAAAGATTTTGTCTCTTTCTGCGAAACCACCGGCAATGAACTGTTGGAAAGCGGTACGGAAAACGGTGTCTTCATTATAACCATCCGCAAGAAATGAGCCATGGGAACGCCTTCCCGTAAGCTGATTTATTCGCTCAAGGTATTATCCGCCACACCCCTCGCCGGTTCCACCATGCTCGTGACCAGGGACAGCAGCGGCGGGATAACCGCCAGGGTCAGCACCGCCGACAGCGCCAGCCCACCAACCACCACCGATCCCAGCCCGCGATAAAGTTCCGAGCCTGCCCCCGGTATCACGACCAGCGGCAGCATCCCGAATACACTGGTCAGGGTTGACATGAAAATCGGCCTGACCCGGTTGCCTGTGGCGGCGAGTATGGCCTCTTCCGGGCTCATCCGGTCATTGCGCAGATGGTGCAGGGTTTGGTGAACGATCAGGATAGCGTTATTGACGACGATGCCGACCAGAATGATAAATCCAAGCATGGTCAGCATGTCGAGCGGCTGAAATAGCTTGAGGTTAAGCAACGCCAGACCGCCAACCCCCCCGGCTGTCGCCAACGGCACCGACAGCATGATTATAAATGGATAGAGAAAACTTTCGAACAGTACCGCCATGACAAGATAGACGATGACTATCGCCATTATCAGTTTTGAAACCATGGCGTCCCATGTCTCCGACAATTTGTCGGCGGTTCCAGCAAGACGCAACCTGACCCCCTTGGGCATACCCCCGGCACGCAGTTTGTCGACAACCTGACTATTAAGGGTATTAAGAACCGTCTCCAGGGGAATGTCGTCCGGTGGACTGATCTGCAGGGTTACCGTGCGTTGCCGTTCAATGTGGCGGATCTCCGTCGGCCCCGAGGTGACGACGATATTGGCCAGCGAACGCACCGGCAGGATGACACCCGATTTGGTAACCACCGGAAGGCTACCGATGCCCTGGGTACTGGTAACGTTGTCCAGCGGACCCTTGAGGGTAAGGTCGATGCGCTTGCCGTCAACGGTGATTTCAGCAATCCTCAGCCCGTCGTTGAAGGCGTCTATGCTTTCACCGATATCACGAACGCTGAGCCCGTTGTCGGCAAGCTTGGCCCGATCGGGAACGGCCCGTACTTCCGGCGCTCCCAGTTCAAGTCCGGGCAGCGGCCTGACCTGGGTGCCTTCACTCCGGGGAAGGGCGGCCTCGGTCATTATGACGGCCCGCATAGCGACCCCCAGTATGGCTTCAAGATCCGGGCCGGAAACGTCAAGGTCAATCCGGCGCGAACCGCTGAAACCCCGCCCGAACAGCGATCTCTGATTTACAAAGCCGAAGGTTCCCGGCTCGGTGAATGCCACCTTGCGCATTACCGGCAGCAATTCCCTGACCCTTCCCGGCTGTTCACTGGTCGCACCAAGAAACGTCGAGGCATAACGTGCGACAAAGAAAAAGCTTTCGATCTTGGGGGGCTGTCCCGGCTCGGACTTGGGGCCGGTTTCAGATGACCATAGAGGGCGCAGTCTGGCTTCAATGTCTTTGGCTATCCCGGTGGTTGTATCGAGGTTGTAGCCGGGCGGCGGAACTATGATGCCAAACAGCAAATTGCGGTTGCCGCTGGGAAGATAATCCAGCTTGGGCAGGAAGAAATAAGTCACCAGCACCCCAGTTCCGCAAATGGCGACGACGACACCAACCGCCAGCCCTCGACTGCGGACTACCGCACGGGTAAAGGCAAGCACCGAAGCCATAAAGAAATCGGCAAAATTATCAATTATGGGGATTCTGGAAAAAATATTACTCCCCTGAGCAGGACCGCCGAGAAGCTTTCTTGAAAGGGCAGGAACGACAGTGACCGAAACAATCAGGGAAAGCAGAACCGCTACCGAAAGGGCAACTGCGATATCTCTGAAAAGCTGTCCGACTTCCAGTTTCATTACCATGATGGGGACAAACACCACGACCGTGGTCAGCGCCGAAACCAAAATCGCCCCCCAAACCTGAGAGGCTCCCTTATAGGCGGCATCGGCGGCGCTATGCCCTTCCTGGCGAAGCCGGTAAATATTTTCAAGAACGACGATGGCGGCATCAACCACCATCCCGACGGCAAACGCTATCCCGGCCAAAGATATTACATTCAGCGACCGCCCCATCGCCGCCATGGCGACAAAAGAGCCGATAATGGAAACCGGTATAGCCATTGAAACCACCAGCGTGGCTCGCACCGAGCGGAGGAATATAAGCAGTATAAGGGCTGCCAGCGCTCCGCCCAGATAGATGTTCTGGCGAACCAGATTTATCGCCGAGTCGATATAGACGGTTTCATCGTAAACCTGGGTCAGGTAAAGCCCGGCGTCCGGCATCGCCGTTTTGTTCAATTCCGCTATGGCGCGGCGGATTCCCTTCATCGTCTCGATTACGTTGGCACCGGTTTCCCTGACCGCGTTGACTGCGATCGCGGGATCGCCGAGGAAGCGGATGGATCGGGTCGCTTTCTTGTAGGCAAAGCGAACATCGGCGATATCACCGACGCTGACCCTGGCGACCCGCCCGCTTACCGGGTCACGGTCCGATCTGAGGATTACATTACGGACATCGTCGAGACCGGATATATCGCCCTTGCTTCGCACCACATAACGACGCTTGCCCTCGTTCACTTCGCCGGCCGAAACCGAATAGTCGGAGTTCCGCATCGTCCCGACGACACGGGAAACAGTTAATCCGTAACGGGCCATTCGGGCAGGGTCGATAATTACCTGCATCTCCCTCAGCGATCCGCCATAGATATTTACCCGGGAGACCCCGGGAACACGCTCAATCCGGTCCTGAATCGTATCTTCGATAAAATCGCGATAGGTGTTTATGTCGCGATTATTTCCGGGCTTTCGCCGCAACACCACCCAGGCGATGGGATTGTCTTCGCTGGAAGAGGTCTTGATAATCGGTTTTCTCGCCTCGTCGGGATAATCGTCGACCCGATTCAGACTGTTGGCAACCAGCAGAAGCGCCCGGTCCATATTCTGGTTGATATTGAATTCCAGGCGGATCCTGGCAAAGCCGTCCTGCGAACTGCTTTGCATTTCTTCAAGGCCTTCAATACCTTTCAGCCGATCTTCCTGCTTGTTGATTATTTCACGCTCGACCTCGGCCGGAGAGGCCCCCGGCCAGACGGTCAGCACCGAGATGATCGGTTTGCGAACATCCGGTGTAAGCTGGATAGGAATTAGAAACAGCGAGGCAAAACCGAACATAACCACCATCAAGACCGCCGCAGTCACGGCTACCGGCCGTTCGATGGAGTATTTAATCAGGTTCATTTACGGTTTTTTCCTGATGCGGACATTTTCGCCCGGACGCAGGCGCTCGTTGCCGCGCACCACCACCACATCCCCCGGAGCAAGGCCAGTAATAACTTCAAAGCGATCACCGACGGCCTGACCCAGGGTAACCGGACGGATATCGGCGGTATTGGAGCCAACGACAAAAACCATGTTTTTGCCGTTGCGATTGAGAATGGCGTCCTTGTCAACGGTAACCGCGTTTCGTAAAATTCCGATCGGAAGCTGCAGGGTGACGCTCTGGCTGTCGGCAAGATAATCGCCGGCATCCGCCAGATCGGGGGTGAAACGCACGGTGCGGGTGCGGGTAAGCGGATTTTCTTCGGGAACCATGGCGCGAACTTGCGCATTCATCGTCTTCGCCCCCTCCCCGTCAAGCCTGAACGTCACCATGGAACCAGGCCTAAGGCTTGTTACATATTCGGCCGGCACCGCCGCCTCGATTTCAAGATGTTGGTTGTCAATCAGGCTTACCACCGCGCCACCCGTATTAACATATGCTCCGACTTCGGTGTGGCGTTGCGAAACAACGCCTGAATAAGGGGCCCGGATGGTAACGTAGGAAAGGTCGATCTCGGCCAACCTAAGGTTTGCCACTGCACTTGCCAGCACGGCGTCCGCCTCAAGCACGGCACCCCTGGCTTGGGCTACTTCCTGGCTCTTGTCATTCAAGCGGGCTTTACTGAAAGCGGCGGACTTGCGCAATTTTTTCAGACGGTTCAATTCCTGGACGCGCAGGTTACTCAACGCCCTGGCGGATTCACCGGCCGCCTTGTACCTGTCCACCTCGGCGATGCGCAACCGGCGACGCCATTCAAGGCGGTCGCTGACCAGGGCCGCTATGGGGGCGCCTTTTTCAACCCGGTCGCCAACCTCGACAAAAATTTCCCTGACCGGGCCGGATATACGCGCCGCGACTTTCCCGGCGCGGCGCGCAATTAATCTGCCGATCAGGGGAAATGTCTGGCTAACCGGGCCGTATACTACCTCGTCGACACTGACCAGCGTATCCCCCGGCTTCTCGCCGTGAGCCGACGACACCGCCAGCGTCAGCCCCAGAACGGCGGACATAACGACCATAGCCGACGAGCGAAGGCCGCTCATATGTGAAATATACTTAGTCACATGCTTCTCTGTACATCTGTATGCCCGGCATATGCCGTACGCCTGACATCTGTGTGCCTGTATCTTCGTATCTTTCCAGACTGGACATCAACTTATACTGGACTGGACGGTCCAGTCCAGTATAAAGTGGAAATCAAGTCTCTATCATACGCTTTTCGATCAAGGTCATATGAGGGTCGCGGTGAGAGAAAGGAAGGCCAAACATTCGGGTGCAGGCGCAGCACCTTCCAAGCATGACGTTATTCTAAGTGCGGCAACCCGCGTATTTCTCCACCATGGTTACGGATTGACCAGCATGGACGCCATAGCCTGCGAAGCGGGAGTATCCAAGCAGACTATATATTCTCATTTTGGCGGCAAGGCCTCTCTTTTCGGGGCAATCATAGAAAAAAAGTGCGCCCAGCTTGTCGATCATAAATTGTCCGGAGACACCCACGGGGGAGCGCCTGAAAAAATTCTCAAGGACGTGGCGGAGAGTTTTCTCGGGATGATGCTGGACCCGGAAAATATGGCCAACTTTCGCATCGTAATTGCCGAAAGCGGACGTTTCCCTGAACTGGCAAGGGCCTTTTATATGTCCGGTCCCAGATCCGCCGTGGAAAGCCTGTCCACCTATCTGGAAGCTCAGGATCGCGAGGGGCAGCTTTCAATTGACGATCCGATACGCTCGGCGCGCCTGTTTTTCGCCATGCTAAGAAGTGATTTGTATATCTGCCGACTACTTGGCATCGAGCCGGAACCGGCGGTCGGTGAAATCAGGGAGACCGTGGATTTGGCGGTTGAGACATTCCTCGCGGCCCACACCCCGGGCAATACTTATAACCCCTGACATAACCTAAGATACGGCCCTGCCGGCACAACGACCGATACGGCATCCATACAGCCGTCCATAGTCCCTGAAATCCGGGGAAGTTTTCTTGCCTGAGGGGTTGACCTTCCCCTAGGGGGAAGCTTTACGTTCTGCCTTCATCAAAATTTATTGGGGGTATTGTCTAATGAGTTATCTTGTTTCTTCTTCGGTGAGGGGCGTAATTGTCGCCGTCGGTATTCTGTCCTTAACGCAGGCCTGCGCAGCCGGCGGCGCAAAGGAAGGCATGGGCGACGGCATGAAAATGGGGGACGCGGCTCAGGAAGAAATCACCTTCGGCGAGGCCGGAAAGGCCAGCGAAGTTGACAGAACCATAACCGTGACCATGGAAGACACCGCCTACGACCTCAAGGACCTGACCGTCAAGAACGGTGAAACCGTTCGCTTCATTATCGTCAACAAGGACGAAACGGAACATGAGTTCACCATGGGTCCGGCAGACGTGCAGGCTGCCGACCGGGCCGATATGGCGGCAAAGTCAGACGCGGGCAACTCCATGGAAATGGAAGTGCCATACGCGGTTTCCGTCGGCGATCTTGAAACCAAGGAGCTTATCTGGAAGTTCAAGGGACCTGGGAAAATTGAATTTGACTGCAATGTTCCCGGTCACTACGAGTCCGGAATGACCGGCTCCATCACGATCACCGAATAGCCGACCGTTAAAATCGGCCAGTAGCGTTCGTCTCAGTCAAGTCCCGGACACAAAGTCCGGGACTTGTTCTGGGCGAGTCGTGAATGAGACCGTGGCTTTGGCGATAGCCGCAATCAGCCGCGATAGGGATCAGTCCTGAAATGCCCTAAGGGCGTTAATGGACTTTCGATCCGGATAAATCCCACTCTTCACCCATATTGTCGTCGGTTATTATGGCCAGTCCGGCTGTGCGGGAAAGAATATCCTGCCTGTTCTCGTATCCGGGGTTCCAGGGCCGGGCCGGATCGAACGGAACCCGCCGGTCATAATATGATAGTATCCGCTCGAAACGCTCCCTGGTTGCCGGATCAAAGGTATCGTAACGACGACCGTCGATTACCGTGCCTTCGAGAACATTTCTCCACCGTGACGAGTTGAAAACAACCGGCCTGTCGCTAACCAGCATCATGGTGGTGCTGCGGTAGGCATAGGGGAAAACCGTCGCCGCCGTCCGGTGCGCCCGTTCTGATCCCGTCGCGTTGTAGTAGAACATGCCGCCATCCACCAGATGGGAGCGGATCATCCCGAGGAATTCAACAGACAGCAAATT
>CAZEFJ010000010.1:0-10651 GCA_964511465.1 uncultured Hyphomicrobiales bacterium | reverse complement strand
GAAGAAAAATGGCGACGCTGGTTCCCTTAATACCCAGAACGTCGAGCAAGACAAACCCGGTAATCAAAGTGCCTGCAACCGCACCCAGGATATTGCTTAGGTAAAGGTATCCCAGCCCTCCACCGATCCGGCTGTCCGGCGGCAGGGCATAATGACTGACCAATGGCAATGCCGCCCCCAGCAACGCCGCACCCAACGTGACCAGCGGCAAAACTGCAGCGAAAGAAAATGTTCCTGTTATCATCAAGGCGGCCACCGGAACCACCGCAAAGCCGACAATATTTGCGACAAGAATAAATTTGGAAACCGTACCCGGTTGCCATCTAACCTTTGTTCCCGCCTCGTCGCCGCGGCAATGGAGGTGGGCGACCAGGGAGCCTATGGCAATACCAAAAAGGAAGAATGAAAGCATCATTGAAAAGCCGGCAGCATGCCCCCTGACGATGAAGGAGTACGCCCTGGCCCATATAATTTCGTAAGACAGGGATATAAACCCGACAAGCCCGCAGAAAGCCGCCGAACGACGAATTCTTATGCGCGAGCAACCATCCGTAACCGCCGGTGGAGAGGGGGCCGGAAGCTGTGCAAGGTGTGTGTATTTTGACATCAGCAACGCCCCGGCGGCGATGGTAAAATTAATCCCCGCGGCAAGCTCTACGGAACCACTCATGCCAAGGTTCCAAAACATCCAGAAGGTAACCATATAGCCGGCCGTGGCCGAACCGAAAGTGTTGACAAAATAAAGTATGCCGACCGATTGGCCGACATTGCCCTTCCACCGAACCAGAAAAGAAACCAGAACCGGCAAGGTCGCACCCATAAGGACGGTGGGAATAACGATCATGGTGAACGACAAGATAAAAGTGGCTGGCGGCGAAGCCCCAAGAACGAACACCGAAACCTTGTTGAATAAAGGTATCGAGGCGAGACCGTAAATCCCGGTAGCCACCTCCAGCATCGCGAAAACAATCAGCGGCGACAGACCGGCAAGCCTCGACAGCCTTCCCCCGGCCAAACCGCCAAGCCCAAGGCCGAGCATAAACGCCGCCACCACCATGGTAATGGATTCTATGTTGACGCCGAAGATATTGAACAGGCTGCGCTGCCATACCAGTTGGTAGACAAGGGCGGCAAAGCCGGAAAAGAAGAATGATCCTAAAAGCATCGGCATTATCGGTAAAACCCGGACAAATTAAGCGTGGCAGTTCTGCACTTACTGTTTATCCTGAACCTGACCACCAGTGGATAGACGGCAGGTTTGCATAATGAATGAAATTAATAAATATTTCGACGAGGTTGGAAAAATAGCCGCCAGCATCGACTATGCTGAAATAGGAAAAATTATTAGCGGGATTGTCGATCTAAGGGCCGCCAACGGGCGCCTGTTTATTATCGGCGTCGGCGGCAGCGCCGCCAACTGTAGCCACGCCGTCAACGATTTCCGTAAATTATGCGGGGTCGAGGCCTATGCACCGGTCGATAATGTTTCGGAACTGACCGCACGAACCAATGATGAAGGCTGGCCGACCGTTTTTTCCGAGTGGTTGAAGGTCAGCCGCGCCAACGAAAAAGACGCCATTCTGGTGTTCTCGGTTGGTGGCGGCAACGCTGAGAAAAATATCAGCCCGAATATCGTCGAGGCCCTGAAAGAAGGCAAACAACGCGGCCTGAAAATTTTTGGGGTGGTCGGCCGTGACGGCGGCTATACTAAAATGGTCGGGGACGCCGTAGTAGTCGTGCCGACGGTTAATTCATCGCGGATCACACCTCATAGCGAAGGCTTTCAGGCTATAGTCTGGCACTGTATGGTCTCTCATCCGGATTTGCAAAAGCATCGGACCAAGTGGGAAGGCGTTGCCGGTGCATAAGCTGAATATTAAAATTTTTGCCGACGGGGCGGACATAGGCGGCATCCGGGAGATGTATGCAAAGCCCTGGATCAGGGGATTTACCACAAATCCGACGTTAATGCGCAAAGCCGGGATTTCCGATTATAAGGCCTTTGCCATGGAAGCGCTGAAGGAAGTGCCCGACAGGCCGTTCTCTTTCGAGGTATTCGCCGACGAGTTTGACGAAATGGAACGCCAGGCAATGGAAATTGCGTCCTGGGGAACCAACGTCAATGTCAAAATACCGATCACCAACACCAAGGGGGAATCAACGGTTCCACTGGTCGAACGATTATCCCGGCGGGGGGTTCAGCTCAACGTAACGGCAATGTTCACCCAGGACCACGCCCGGACGGTTGTCGATGCCCTGGCCCCGGCAACCCCGGCGATTATTTCAATATTCGCCGGACGCATAGCCGACGCCGGCATCGAGCCAAGACCGGTGATGGAAAAAGTGGTTGAAATAGCCAGTCTCAAGCCCAAAATCGAGGTCCTCTGGGCCAGCCCCAGGGAGGTGCTCAACATATTTCACGCGCAAGCGGCAGGGTGCCACATTATTACACTCGCCAACGACATTCTCGGCAAACTTCCGAACATTGGCAAGGATCTGGATGTTTTCTCGCTGGAAACAGTCAGAACATTCTATCAGGACGCGCAGACCGCCGGCTACGACATTGACCTGCCTGATACGGAAGTATGAATAATGACCAGAGCCGTCTTTCTGGATCGCGACGGCGTTCTGATTAAAACCGATATACGCGACGGCAAACCATACGCCATGCAGCGGCCGGAGGACATGGAGCTGCTTGCCGGGGCGGTCGAAGCTGTAGCCCGATTACACCGGGCCGGTTTTGTAAATATCGTAGTGACGAATCAGCCCGATGTGGCGCGGGGCGCAATTGACCGGCAAACCGTCGAGGACATGCACAAAAAACTTTCCGCCAGACTGGCTATCGACGATATCCGGGTCTGCTATCACGACAACCGGGATGGCTGTGACTGCCGCAAGCCAAAGCCGGGAATGCTGCTGAAAGCCGCCGACGAATTGAATATCGACCTGAAATCCAGTTTCCTTGTTGGCGACCGCTGGCGCGACATCGGCGCCGGCATCGCGGCCGGGTGTACCACATTATGGATAGATCGCGGATATGATGAGCGGCGGGGCGATGACGCCGACCATACCGTCGCATCCATATCCGACGCAGTTTCAATTATCCTGTCGGCAGTATCCCCTGGCGATTGAAATTACAGCAAACCCTTAATTCTGAACCTAATATGAATAGCATCATCACCGCCGGTTCAGGTGGATTGTGCAATCATCGGCCTCGATAATTGTTAACAACGGAGAACGGACATGAACACCCTCCTGATCGCATCAATCACCATACTGGCAATGTGCATCGTATTTGTTAGCCTTCCGTTCATCTGTTCGGCAGTAGCCGGAAAATTAGTTGGAAATAAATCCCTGTAGACCTAAGCCCCGACCCTGCCGACGGTCCCGTTCGCAACTTTGCGGACACCTTCCCATCCCCCCCTCCCCTGGGACCGTCGGCAGCAACGAGCATTAGCCCACGACATATCAAGCAATAATTGTTAGCATCCTTGTTCACGCATGCCGCCTCGGGATTTGCCCGGAATGGCCATAGTGGCAGGGACGGACGATGGTTTCCAAGGTCCAGCGACGGGAAAGAACCAATTTCCCAAAACGCTACAAAATCAAACTGGACAAAAGTAAATTCGAGGGCGAGGTAGAAAATATCTCGGCCAGCGGTATCGCCGTTAAAGCCCCGCCGGACAGCCTTTTCAAGATCGAAAACGATCAGTTCGCGGAACTTCAGATCGAGAGCATAGGCATTGTTTCAGGTCGTATAGCCAGAACCTACGAGAACGGGTTTGCCATCGCCTTTGACGCCAACGAAGAGCAAAAGGGTAAAATTGCCGACGAAATAGAAAAATTCCGAAGGGCCACCGCCCGAAGAAAATTCTAGGGCATATTTAACGCACCGCTAAAAGCTCAATCTCGAAAATAAGTGTCGAATTGGCCGGGATAGGTCCCATCCCACGACTGCCGTAACCCATCTCTGGAGGGACGGTCAGACGTCGTTTCCCTCCGACCTTCATTCCCGGCACTCCCCGGTCCCATCCCTGTATAACCTGACGGGCGCCGACCCGGAAGTTAAACGGAACACCGCGGTCAATCGACGAATCGAACTTGCTGCCGCTGGTAAGCCAGCCGCTATAATCAACCGTAACATCGTCACCTATTTTGGCGACCCGGCCCTTGCCTATAACCAGATCCTCAATCGAGAACGGCTCCGCCAGCGCCGACGAGACTGACAACACAACTAATACAACCGCCAAAACAGACTTCATTTTACTTCCTCTATAACTATGTCTCAGACCATAAAATACTTGGCCTGAGGATGGTGAACGACAATCGCCGACGTCGATTGTTCAGGGTGAAGCTGGTCCTCTTCGGCCATCACCACGCCAATTTTATCGGCTCCCAGCAGTTCCAGCAATTTTCTCTGATCAGCGAGGTTGGGACATGCCGCGTAGCCAAATGAATAGCGGGAACCCCGATAGCCCTGCTTGAGAAGTTTCTCCATATCACGCACGTCCTGATCGCCGAACCCCAATTCGGCACGGATTCGTTTGTGTATATATTCGGCCAGTGCCTCGGCGGTCTCGACACTGAGGCCATGCAAATAGAGATAGTCCTGATACTTGTCCTCGGCGAACCACGTATGCGCTACCTCGCTTGCCCGGGCCCCGGCGGTGACCACCTGCAAACCAATTACATCACGCTCGCCGGAATCGATATCGCGGAAGAAATCGGCAATGCAAAGGCCTCCGCTACGGCGCTGTCGGGGAAAATCAAACCGCGCGACTTCCCTGTCGCTTTCACCATCGAACAAAACGACGCTGTCACCTTGCGATGCGCACCGCCAGTATCCATACGCGGCAGCCGGTTTTAGAATATCGTCGTCAGCACATATTTTCAGTATCCGATCATAAATTGGGCTTACTTCGCGGGCTGCCCATTCCTTCCACTCGTCACGGTTACGCCCCGATTTCTTGAACCCCCAATGAAACTGGAACAGCATGTTTTCATTGAGAAATGGTCGCAACGCATTGACCGGTACGGCGTCAATCACTTTCGCGCCAAGGAATGGAGGGCGGGGAACTTCAACCGCCGCAGCCAGCTCGGATCGCATTAACTTTACCTCGTCCAGATCTACCGGCCTCGGTTCCTCCTTCGGAACATCACTGCCAACCTTAGCCCGGCGCTTGGCCCTGCTTGGCGGTGGGGCGCTCAACCCGAAGTCGCCGGACACCGCCTTGCCCATAAGTTCCAGCCCGTCAAAAGCGTCTTTTGCATAGGCGACCGAGCCGGAACGGTAGGCCTCGCTACAGTCTTCCTCGACATAGCGTCTGGTCAGCGCGGCACCGCCAAGCATTACCGGCACCGCGACATTTTGCCGGGACAATTCTTCCAGATTTTGGCGCATGACGACAGTCGATTTGACCAGCAGACCGGACATTCCGATAGCGTCGGCCTTATGTTTCTGTGCCGCCTCGATAATGTTTTTAACAGGTTGCTTGATTCCCAGATTAACAACCTCGTAGCCATTGTTGGAAAGGATTATGTCGACCAGATTCTTGCCTATATCGTGAACGTCGCCCTTGACCGTGGCCAGCACTATGAGGCCCTTGTCGGCACCCTTGCCCTTTTCCATGAACGGTTCCAGGTGCCTGACCGCGGCCTTCATGGTCTCCGCCGATTGCAGGACGAAGGGAAGCTGCATCTTGCCGGAACCGAAAAGCTCGCCGACAACCTTCATCCCGTTGAGAAGAATATTATTGACGATGTCAAGCGGCGGATGGGTTTTCATAGCCGTATCAAGGTCGTCTTCCAGACCCTGGCGGTCGCCGTCTATTATCCGTTGCTCGAGGCACTCTTCGATCGATTCCGGGCGTTTCTTCTTGACCGTGGCGGTGCCTTCACGATCAGCAAAAAGGCCGATGAAATGGTGTAGCGGATCATAGCCGTCCCGGCGGCGATCAAAGATAAGGTCCTCGGCGGCCTTGACTTCCTCGGCGGGGATGGAATGCAGCGGGGCAAGCCGGGAAAAATGAACTATCGCCCCGGTCATTCCCCTTTTCAGGGCATGGTCAAGAAACACCGAGTTTAGAACATGGCGGGCCGCCGCCTTAAGCCCGAACGAGACATTGGACAGACCCAGGATGACCTGACATTGAGGCAGTTCCTCTCTGATTCTCTCTATCGCATCAAGGGTTGCCAGGGCCAGCCCACGGTCATCCTCATTGCCGGTACAGATGGTAAATGTCAGCGGATCAATCATCAGGTCAGACGGAGCCAGCCCGTATTTTTTACAGGCAAAATCGAACAAACGATGGGAAATTCTCAGCTTGCCATCGACATCCTTGGCCATGCCATCTTCGTCAATCGTTAGGGCGATCACCCCGGCCCCGAATTTTCGCGCCAGTTGCAGCCGTTTGGCGGCAGGTTCCTCGCCATCCTCAAAATTTATTGAATTTATTATCGCCTTGCCGCCATAGAGCTTCAGCGCCGTATCAAGCACCCATTCCTCGGTCGAATCGATCACCAGCGGGGCGGTGACGGCGCCGCGCATCCGGCTGACCATCTCGGTCATGTCAACGACCTCGTTACGACCGACAAAGGCGGTGCATACATCCAGCGCGTGGGAGCCTTCCAGCACCTGTTCGCGGCCCATGGCGACGCAACCGTCCCACTCCTCGGCCTCTTGCAGGGCCTTGAATTTTCTTGATCCGTTGGCGTTACAGCGCTCGCCGATGGAGAAAAAGGCGTTTTCCTGACGTAGCGGCACCCGGGAATAAAGCGAGGCCGCGCTTGGCACCCATTTAACACTTTTTTTCTTGACCTTCGGCCTGGAAGCCCCCCCGTCGGCCAGATCACGAAGCATTTGGTCAAGCGCCGTGATGTGATCAATGCCGGTGCCGCAACATCCGCCGACCAGATTAACCCCGTCTTCTTCGATGAACCGCCTGGTCCATCCGGCCAGCTCATCCGCCCCCAGGGGATAGCAGGTTTCCCCATCCACCAGTTCAGGCAGACCGGCGTTGGGCTGCACCGAAATCAGCCCCGGCCAGTTATCGCCAAGCCATTTCACATGTTCGGACATTTCCTGGGGGCCGGTGGCGCAATTTATGCCAAGCAACGGCACCTTCATGGCCTCGACAATGGTTGCCGCGGCCCCTATGTCGGAGCCGACCAGCAATGTGCCGGTGGTCTCTATCGTCACCTGGACCATGATCGGGACATCGCGGCCCGTCTCCGCCATGGCGTTCCTTGCCCCATTAATCGCCGCCTTTATCTGCAACGGGTCCTGGCATGTTTCGATAAGTATGGCATCCGCGCCGCCCTCAACGAGGCCGGTGCACTGGACGGTCAAGGCCTGTTCCAGGGTGTCGTAGTCAATATGAGCCAGACTCGGCAGCATGGTTCCCGGCCCGACATCGCCAAGGACAAAACGGGGCTTGCCGTCGGTGAAGCTTTCCGCCGCCTCGCGGACAAGTTCGACCGCCTGGCGATTTAGCTGCCGGGCCTCGTCGGCAAGACCAAATTCACCGAGAGTAAGCGGCGAGGCGCCAAAGGTATT
The DNA here is from genome assembly GCA_964511465.1 of uncultured Hyphomicrobiales bacterium. Lineage (GTDB taxonomy): Bacteria > Pseudomonadota > Alphaproteobacteria > Rhodospirillales > 2-02-FULL-58-16 > JAZFTA01. The sequence goes on along the minus strand of CAZEFJ010000010.1, from coordinate 3,096 downwards.
TGAAATCACCATGTCGGAACCGGCGGCAAAATAGCTGCGGTGGATATCACGGATAAGGTCGGGACGGCCTCGACTGAGGATGTCGGTGCAGTTCTCGTGCCCCTGAAAATCCCTGTCCACGTCCAGGTCCAATGCCTGCAAACGGGCACCGGTGGAACCGTCACACAACAGAACCCTTTGCGAAAGCATATCCATAAGATCGTTCATCGGCTATTTTACCTCCGTGTCTTTTTCAGGACGAACGCCAAGAATGTGGCATATGGCATAGGTCAAATCGGCCCGATTGACGGTGTAGAAGTGGAACTGGTCAACCCCATGGTCATAAAGGACGCGGCATTGCTGGGCCGCGAACATCGCGGCAACCAGCCTGCGGGTTTCCCCGTCGTCGTCCAGCCCATCGAACAGTTCCGCCATACCGTCGGGTATGGTAGTCCCGCATTTGCGACCGAATTCAACCGCCCGGGCAAAATTTGTGACCGGCAGAATTCCCGGCACGATCGGCACGGTGATACCGGCATCAAGGGCGCGGTCAAGAAACCTCAGGTAAATATCGGTGTCAAAGAAGAACTGGGTTATGGCGCGGCACGCCCCGGCGTCTATCTTGCGCTTGAGGTTGTCCAGATCGACCTCGGGACTTGCCGCCTCGGGATGGGTTTCCGGGTAGGCGGCAACGCTGATTTCAAAATCGGCAACTTTTTTCAGCCCCGAAACCAGATCGGACGCATAGGCGTACCCGCCAGGATGGGGGGTGTATCGAGCGTCACCTTCCGGCGGGTCGCCGCGAAGGGCCACGATATGGCGGATTCCGTCATCCCAGTACGTTCTGGCAATGTCATCGACCTCCCGGCGCGAAGCCCCGACACAGGTCAGGTGAGCTGCCGGATCAAGGTCGGTTTCCCGGCGAATACGGCTGACCGTGGCGTGGGTTCGCTCGCGGGTCGAGCCCCCGGCCCCGTAGGTCACCGAAACAAAGGCCGGGCCAATTGGCGCCAGCCGCTTGACGGAGGCCCACAGCAGGCTTTCCATCTTCTCGCTATTGGGCGGGAAAAATTCGAACGACACCTTTACATCACGGAGAAGCGGTGCGGCTAAATTAGATGCCGACATATACGTCAACTGATTATTCCTTTCCAGCGAACTCGCGAATTGTCCAACTAAGGTAATTTATTAACCCGCGAAACAGCTAACATACACCGTTAATATATACCGGCTAATTTTTCAAACAGACCAATTGCCGGCAACCCGCGAGTGCGATAATAAAAACGTGACATTTATGCAACTCATGTATCATTTTGCCTGTGAATTAAACTAGACTCACTTGGTTTAACACGGGTGGGTGTGTTACTTGAACCATGATGGTTAATATTTGCGCGAATATCGGGGCATGATTAAGGTAACCTTCCGGTTTAATCATTTATTTGGTACAGGCGGTGGCAAAAGGCTACAGGTAATTTCGGTTGTATATCTCGCCTCTGATGGTATCTGTGATTTTGGTTAACAGGGTTGGGTGTGATTGTGAAAAGACAAATAAAATGATCGGAACGCTTACATCCAATACCAGAGGCCGTGCCGGGGGGCGCTTTTCCGTTTTGGCCGCCCTGCTTTTGGTTGCCTTTATTGTTTCCGGCTGCGCCACCAGGCCTCCCGCCGACGACCCTGCCGCCGTTGCCGAATTTGATCAGATAAATGATCCCGGCGAGCCTGCCATGCGGGCTATCTTCGAGCTTAACAGGGGACTTGATTCGGCTATATTGAAACCGGCTGCGGCAATCTACAGAAAGACCCCTGCGCCCTTGCAGCGAGGAGTTCATAATTTCCTCAACAACCTGCGTTCTCCGGTGATTTTCGTTAACGACGTACTGCAGGGAGAGATCCAGCGTGCCGGCACTACTCTGGTAAGGTTCATTATAAATTCGACCGTCGGCCTTCTCGGGATCATGGATCAGGCTTCGAATATGGGACTTGAATTTCATAACGAGGACTTTGGCCAAACCCTGGCGGTGTGGAGCCTTCCCGAAGGCCCCTATATCATGCTGCCTATTTTTGGCCCGTCAAACCCCCGCGACGCGATCGGCATGGCGGTAGATTTCCTGCTTGATCCCTTTAATATGTGGACCTCCAACACCAATAACGAATGGGCCACATGGACCAGAACCGGGGTTCGCGGGGTCGATCTTCGGGCCAGGCGTTTTGACGCCATTGCGGATCTGGAAAAATCGTCGTTGGATTTCTACGCCGCCATCCGCAGTCTCTACCGGCAACATCGCAAGGACGAGATATCCAACGGCAGGCAATCGGCTAACATGGCTGCACCGGGTATCAGTCAGAATATGGATTTCCCGTCCTTAGACAGCCTTGATCTTTCACAGGCAGAATAAAAGGTAATGTCAGTCGTGACACGCATGCGGGCGGCATTGTCGGTCATATGTCTGGCGGTTTTGATATTGCCCCAATCGGGCCTTGCCGAAAATCTGAATGATGACGCCAGGTCTTTTGTTCATTCGCTGGCCTCTAAGTCTATCCAGTCGCTGACCGCGCCAAATACCTCCCGGATCGAGCGAATCCGTAATTTCCGTAAACTTTTTAACAATAATTTTGCCGTTCGCGGCATCGGGAAATGGATACTGGGGCGTCATTGGCGCCGTGCTTCCAAGGCGGAACGCGAAGAATATCTGAAACTGTTCGAGGATCTTATCGTAACTTCATATGTCGACCGCTTTGCCGAATACACTGGAGAGCCGCTAAAAATTATCAAGACCACGCCGCTGGATAAGAAAACGACCATCGTATTTACCGAAATTATACAATCAGAAGCAAACACCCCGGTTCGGGTTAATTGGCGGGTGGCCAGGGCTGGCGACAGTTTCAAGATCGTCGATGTAGTGGTAGAGGGAACATCGATGAGCAATACAATGCGTTCCGACTTCGGTTCGATAATCCGCCGGGAGGGAGGCAAGATTTCGGGGCTGCTTAAAGTCCTCCGCGACAAGACCGCATCCCTGAGAAAAGGCGACTCTGCCAGCAATTAGGTCCAGACCCATCTAGAGTCTTTCCGGATTAAATTGACCCATCTACGTCAGAGCAATTTTGGTTCAT
>CAZEFJ010000009.1:0-27165 GCA_964511465.1 uncultured Hyphomicrobiales bacterium | reverse complement strand
GCTTGACATAATTGAACAACTGGCCATTCGGGTTTGTCTCGCTGCCGAAGGTAGAGATCATCGCCGCCTGGCTGGCGTCCTTCAGGAATATGATGTTTTCTTCGCGCACCCCGAGGGCCTGGGTGACATATTGCCTGATCCCGTTGGCGTCGGCATAGGCCGGGGTAACGTTGGGAATATCGCGGCCCTTTGAATAATCCGCATTGCCGATGATGACCGCTATGTCGTCGGGTCGGGGATTGGCTTTGGCAAACCGCACGGCAACCGGTTTGGTAGGAAGGTTAGCCGCCGACCTTCTTTCTTGTGGACGGTCATTGCTAGCCATAAATTGTTCAGGAGCATCAGGGGCATATTTGGCGACAGGCATGGTCTGAAGTTCATTTACCCAATTTTCCACCAAGGCGGATATTCTGCGGCTTATGTCCGGGCCCAGAACTAATGTACTGGTCATGCCGCTAAATAAAAATTGGTTCATAATTGTAGGACTTCGCCAAATTTCAGAACCGTCCGAACGAATGGATTTTAACCCACCTTCAGCTTTAAATCCGGCCTCGGGAGCAATCAGGCATCCCGCCTTATAGGAAACGCTTTTCAGGGTTGCTTCAAATATAGCATCCGCGTCCACAGCCTCACCTGCCGAACGCACGATTGTGACCTGTTTGAACAGCCTGGAAAATCGGTCTTGAATGGTTTCGACAAAAAGTTTCCCATAATCCCCCGGAGCATTTCCAGGACTGAAACACGCTGAAGGAATACCTGTCAGGATAGAAACGGATCGCGAAGAATCCGGTATTACAACCGCAACGCTCATCGCTTTCTTTTGATAAACTGAAACTGACGACGGGGCCACCTGAAGCGGCCCTGCAGCGGCACAAGCCGTCACAACCAAAACCAGGCCCACGGCGGCAAGGCGAAAGTATTGTTTTCCCATCACGATCCTCCAACCACGATCTGCACCGTCTGTTCACGTCCGTAATATCGGCGGGCGAAGTAGCTCATGGTGCCTTTGAGGTATCGACCCAGTTCGTCGTATTCGACCTTGCCGTCGCCGTTGCCGTATGGTTCGGCGTCGGCCTCGCCGCTCATCCCTTTGAGAAAGTATTCGGTGAACAGGCCGCTGGATTTATCCTGTTCCCACGATGCGATCTGGTTTGCCGCACCGGCGGCGATAAGAGTTATTTTGGGCGGAACGCCGGTTTCTTTGGCTTTAAGGTAAATCGGCGAGGCGTTGGAAATCACCGTTCCCGATTGGCTGGCACCGGAAAAACACGCCTCCAGAACCACGGTGATTGATTTGGCCGGTATCTTGCTGAGGTTCCGATAAAGGGTTTTGAGGGAGTAGCCGTTAAGTTCGATGGTCGATGCCTGGGCATCAGTTGGCACAATATAGCTGGCGCCGTCCTTGCCGCCGGGTGCGCCGTGGCCGGAATAATAAACGAATATCCTTGAAATGCCGGGCTTGACATAATTGAACAACTGGCCATTCGGGTTTGTCTCGCTGCCGAAGGTAGATGTCATTTCCGCCTGGGTCGCATCTTTCAGGAAGATGATATTTTCATCGCTAATGCCAAGTGACTGCGTGACATACCGCTTTATCCCGTTGGCATCCGCGTAGGCGGGATTGACGTTTGGAATATCGCGCCCTTTTGAATAGTCCGCATTGCCGATGATAACAGCGATGTCGTCTGGCCGGGGTAATCCCCTCCTGAAGGTTACATCTATGGGTGCTTCAGGAAAGCCTGCCGATACCGCTGGCGATGGCAAGGCCGCAGCTACTCTAGGCCTGGTCATGGCCTGCTGCGGGTTGAAAGAAGAAACGCCCGAAGCCACCGATACACCCTTGGGGCCAAGCCATACGTCACTGACCTCGTCCATCCCCGTAGAAAGCCGTGTAACTGCGTATCCTTTGGTGAATCCGTTGCCGCCTTCAGATACCCTAATGACAAATTCTCCGCCCATTATGCCCCGGTCGAAATCTATGTAATCGATCCCGTAGCGCCCCTCTGCCTTGATCGTTTTTGGTCCTCCTCCCCAACTGCACATATAGGGATTACTGGTCCAGATAATATTTTTTGAAGAGCGAACGGACAATGTGGAACGGGCGTCGTCACAAACGCTGGAAACGTCAAAAACAATAGTCGGTATATTAACCCTGAAATTTACGCCACGCTTGCCGTCATATTGCGCCCCTGCCCTAAGCGCCCCTCCGGGAACGGAACCAGTGGCGGGGATCGCTCCATGAACCGTGTATGTAAGTTTATCCTGAATGCAACGCTTGTCACCACGATCGGCCAGACAGAAATCCCAGACACCCGGCCCGTTCACATTGAACATTTTGGCAATGGCCCTGGCTATATCATCCAGGGCAAACTTTTCCCCTGCCTTTCCGCACTCTCCTCCGGCGCATATCTCCACCGCCGATTGTGGATTATGGGCGGGTATCATGGGCGGGGGAGGACTTGCGCAACCTGCAATAAACAGAACTGCCGCCAAAGGCATAAAACGGAGAGACCGTTTCACAACAGCACTCAACATACCGGTTCCAGAAACAGCAAACATTTTATGGTGCCCCCGACTACCCTGAATAGATGTTACCTGATTTTCACCATCATTGGAACACTTCGCCACCGCAGGTCTAATTTATGTTTTTCCTTTATTAGCTTACGCAAGTATCAGGGACCGAAGTATTGGCCCCTATCCGCCTGTCCCGACCACGATCTGCGCCGTCTGCTCGCGACCGTAATAGCGCCGCGCGAAGTAGGTCAGGGTCTTGTTAAGATATCGGCCAAGTTCTGCGTATTCGACCTTGCCGTCGCCGTTGCCATATGGTTTGGCATCGGCCTTGCCGGACATTCCCTTAAGAAAATATTCAGTAAACAGGCCGCTGGACTTGTCCTGTTCCCATGATGCTATCTGGTTGGCGGCACCGGCGGCGATCAGGGTTATGTTGGGCGGTACCCCGGTGCCTTTTGCCTTCAGGTATATCGGTGATGCGTTGGAAATAACCGTTCCCGACTGGCTTGCACCGGAAAAACATGCCTCCAGAACCACAGTTATCGACTTGGCAGGTATCTTGCTAAGGTTGCGGTAAAGGGTTCTAAGCAGATAGCCGTTTAGTTCGATGGTCGATGCCTGGGCATTCGATGGGGCGATATAACTATCGCCGTCCTTGCCGCCGGGGGCACCATGGCCGGAATAATAGACGAATACCCTTGAGACACCCGGCTTTACATAGTTGAACAACTGGCCATTCGGGTTTGTCTCGCTGCCGAAAGTAGATGTCATTTCTGCCTGGGTGGCGTCTTTAAGGAAGATAATATTTTCTTCGCGTATCCCCAATGCCTGGGTGACATATATCTTTATCCCGTTGGCATCGGCGTATGCCGGATTAACGTCGGGAATATCGCGTCCACTGGAATAATCAGCGTTGCCGATTATCACCGCAACATCGTCGGGCCGGGGTTGGCCCTTGGCGAAACTCACCGCGACCGGTTTGGTCGGGAATTTTGAAACGACGGGCGATATGTATTTGTGAGCTGGAGGAGAAACGAATCGTAAGCTTCGGGAGCGTATTTTGTTACGAATTCCTTCTAATTGGCTTTCAACTTCAGATTTTGCGCCATCAGATAGCGCTGGTATACTCCACATAAACGAGCCCAAAACGGCTGTTGATAAAATCATACGCAAATATTGTGTAAATATCATTATAAACCAGATAACGTCATATAAACATAATAAATAATCAACATTTACTTAATATAGTTATAGTTGCTAATCAAAAATATTTTTTATTTTATCAAATATACCTTCTTCTTTGTTTTGGGGGTCACGACTGTATTCTGTCTCTTCTTGTTGCCCTGTAGCTGTATCTTTTTGAATGGCTGAAACATTTTTCGCTTTCTTTGCGGGCTTCCGCTCATAATGTCCGCATGATTTAGAGTAAAGGGTTACACGGCTGGTTTTCCCACTAACTCCTGGAAAATTTTCAAAAAGAGCATCAATTAAACAGTCAGCTACCATCGCAAATTGGCTGGATGACCCAGCGCTAACAACCCGACCTTCAAAGACTTTATGAACATTATCTTGTGTGGATTTTTTTAGGTCCACGATGTCCATGACTAACACACGGTTATATGTAGTATATGAATACGATTGGATGCCAACAACGCCATATGTTGGTTGTGTATACGTGGTTCCGCTATAGGTCCCATAGCCACCATATCCTGAATTAACCGTCCCACTTTGATATGTAGTGCCACCTCCGGTTTGACCATAAACTGGGGCTGATCCAGAATGTTTTTTTCCTGAGCCAGTAGAATAACCGACAAAAACGGCATAATCAGAAGTCTCTGATGACGAAGCCAGCCGATATCCTTCATTCATAAGTTTTATAGAGATTTTATTAGCGTAAGATTGAAACTCTAGATTTCCCTCCAATTCTTTGTTGGCTGAGTAGACCTTAAAGCTCTTGCCAAGATTATTTGACGATAAGGAATGATAGCGCGTGATGTCCGCCTTTACCCGTGTACAACCAGATACAACAAAGGTTAGAAGCAAGACACACATTACAATTCGAGCAATACTCATGACATCACCATATGTTATTATAGGTGAGAACTTTTATTTCATTACTACTTTTAACTTTAGCCGGAACCGCACATACGGCCAACATCAGCACAAAAATAATAATCCGTTTCATAACCAGCCTCTCAATTACGGTGCCAGTTTACTCTATTCATATCAATTACCCCTCAAACCCCTCTCCATGACTATAGCTGCTTCGGAACCGTGATCTCCAATATTATCACACGCATTGCCACTAACCCGGAACTCCCTGTAATTGAATACGCACCGGCAGGCGTTTTATTCCATGGCCGGGATATTTGTTGTGTTATAATCCCTGTGCGTACCTTTCGAGAGATGAGGGAGGATATTGAAATGGCACCCGGGCACAAATTTTATGTGAAGGCCGAGTGGGACGAGAAAGCCGGTGTGTGGTTTGTTTCCGGCTCGGATGTTCCGGGGCTTAACGCCGAAGCTGGTTCACCGGAAAAGTTGCTGGATGTTCTTGCCGACCTCATTCCGTCATTGCTGGTCGCCAACGGCGTCATTGACGGTGACGATGACGCATTGCCGAATGTTCCTTACAGTTTGATGCTGGATAGTCTTCATGCCGGGCGCGCTCACAACCAGTCATGAGCGACTTCGCGCCAAAGGTGAAAAAGAAGCTGACGGCGGCCGGTTGCGTGTTCAAGAGACAGGGAAAAGGATCACATGAAATCTGGTATAGTCCAATTTCCGAGCGGACCTTTACCGTCCCCGGCAAAATAAAGATAAAGCACACGGCAAACAATCGCCCGACTGACGCGGGGCTTCCCAAGCAATTTTAATCACCTCGAGACCAACTCTAATGGCCTTGTTCGCGTAGAATTTTTCCGACCATGGAATATACAGCCCGGTGATTCGTATACCCCTATGAACAGCAATTTTATCAGCAGCGAGTTGGAGCGGGTTTTGCCGCAATTACGGGCCTATGCAAGATCGTTGGTTGCCAATGTTGATGATGCTGACGATCTGGTTTCGAAAACCTGCGTTCGGATGCTGGAAAGGCAAGGACAGTTTAATCCTGGCAAGCCATTGATCGCCTGGGCCATTCAGATAATGAAGAACATCAACATCGACGATTACCGGAAACAAAAACCGCATACCGTAAAGACGGCTCCCAGGCCGACCGATGTATCGTCCAATCCCGGCCCGGTTATTGATATCGGACGTCTGGTTCACCAGTTACCGTTCGATCAGCGCGAGGTCCTGGTTCTTTCCGGTATCGGCCATAGCTACAAGGAAATAGCGGGCCAGCTGAACATTCCCGTCGGCACCGTCATGAGCCGCCTGAAAAGAGGCCGTGACGCACTTTATCAACTGATGAATTGTGAGGGTTGATGGAAAAGATCAAGGATGAAACCCTGATGGCCTACGTCGACGACCAGCTTGGCGCAGATGAACGCAAGCAGGTCGAGATTGCCTTGTCGGACGACCCGCAAGCGCGATCCAAGGTCGAGGAGTTACGCAAAACCAGAACCGCGATTGACCGGTTTGCCGAAATCCTCGATGAACCTGTACCGGACCATTTGATCAAAACCATCCGTCGACATGAGCAAGGCCCGGAAGTTATCCGATTGCCGGAACGCCCTCGGCGAAACAGTTGGTTTCTTCTCGCCGCGTCATTGGTCGTGGGGGTATCGCTGGGTGCTATCGGTACAAAGTATTTTCTCTCCCGATCTCACCGGATAGAAGTTGCCACTGCCGCCTCTGACATGGCCGAACTTAGCACATCCCTTAACGCCGCCAATAAGAAAACCATAACGACGCAAGCAAAACTTGCCGATATTTCCAAAGCCCTTGAGATCGCTCTGGCGGAAAAGAAAAAGGCTAAAAAACAGGTTGTTGCCGCGATAACCACCGCCAAAAACCTTCCCTTCCCCCTGTCGCTGGTTTCCCGGGCCGTGGAGAACGGATCAAGGCTGACTGCCAAGGACCAAAAGATTATCGTGGCGCAACTGAATACGGCGCCCGCCCTGACTTCGACCGCATCCGGTTTTTCCCGACTTTCCGCCAAGTCTGCCCCCGTTGCCGGGGCCGCAAATATGTCAAGCCTGAATGATTTACAGCCAACTGCACCGCCGGGGAAAAATAAATACAGCGTAAATGCCCGCAACGTCACACCGGCGAAGATCAATAACATCCTCGGTGAGTTTTCCTACGCCGGAAAAACCTGCCGCCTGTTCAGGTATGCGCCCCGCCCCTCATCCGAAACGCTTGTCCTTGTCGCGTGTAAAGAGGGCACGGGGGTGTGGGAGATCATTCAGAAAAATTTTCAATAATATTCCCCATTAATTTTACTGCCATTTTTCATCTCGTTGAGAACCATCGGTGCGAATAAGTCCCCTCGGCCTTTGGCTGGGCAGGGGAAAGTGTAAGCACCTTCCCCTGCCATCCTATACGACAGACAAAGACAGACTATTTTTGACCAACCCGGCCAAACTTCGACTAAGCCGGTTGCAAACAGTTGTATGATCTAATTCAGGGTATTGAACAGGTTTAATCACCGTATGGCCTAATGCGGTCACACTCGATTCACGACGGGCTAACACCCAGCCAGGTTTGTCAGAACTGGATGACTGTTGCATTAACTGCCCCAAAAGGGCATCAAATGGAACAAGGTCTCTGCCTATGAATGGTAGGAAGTTAGGGAACATATCAGCATGAATGTTAACGACCAGGCAATCGAACGGGCAGCGGCCTGGCGGGCGGGCGGCAAGGGCGTCGCTCTGGTCACCGTGATCGCTACCTGGGGCTCGTCGCCACGGCCCATCGGCAGCCAACTGGCGGTGAACGAGGACGGAGCCATGGCCGGCTCCATCTCCGGCGGTTGCATTGAGGGCGAGGTGATCGCCACGGCTCTTGATGTTATTGCCGACTGCCGCCCGCGTACACTTGAATTCGGTGTTGCCAATGAGCGGGCTTGGGAGGTTGGCCTACCATGCGGCGGTTCCATCCGGGTGTTTATTGAGACGGCCCCCGAGTCACGGATATTGGATACCCTGATCACCGGCAGGCCGGTGGTCAGGGTGGTTCGCCTGAACGACGGCTACAGTACGCTGATTAGAGGAGATGCCATCGGCAGCGACTGTGGACTGGACGAACGGGTGGTGACGGTTGCACGCCGGGCTATAGCCGAGGACGCAAGCCGCATAGTCGAAACCGGCAAAGGTGAGTTTTTCGTCCACGCCTTTGCGCTACCGTGGCGGATGATTATTATCGGCGCCGTCCACATCGCTCAGGTCCTGGTTCGCATGGCGAAAATGGCGGGGTTCGCGGTCACCGTAGTTGACCCCCGCCGCGCCTTTATGACCGAGGAACGCTTCCCCGAGGTTGCCCGCTCCACCGACTGGCCGGACGAAGCGCTGGTCGCGCTTGCCACCGACCGCCGTACCGCCGTTATCGTCTTAAGCCACGACCCCAAGCTGGACGACCCGGCGTTAACCGCAGCACTTAGGTCCGAGGCTTTCTACGTGGGAGCGTTGGGTAGCCACAACAATCATAAGAAACGGTGCGAGCGGTTGAAGGCCCAAGGCCTAAGCAATGCTGAAATCGCTCGCATCCACGGCCCGATAGGACTCGACATCGGGGCCAAATCACCGAGCGAAATCGCGGTTTCCATAATCGCCCAGGTGGTTGCGGTTCGGCGCGCTCCCGCCCTTGTCCCGGCGGCGAAAGAAATTACCGGCGCCAAGGTCGCCGCCGTCGTCTTGGCGGGGGGCCGGTCTAGCCGCGTCGGCAGAGAGAATAAGCTGCTTGCCAAGGTTAATGGCCGGCCCATGGTCGCGGGCGTCGTCGCCGAGGCCATCGCCTCGAATGTCTCAACGGTCATTGTAGTCACCGGTCATCAGGCCGGGGCGGTACGGGATGCCCTTGCCGACCTGCCGGTAACTATGGTCCATAATCCAGATTTCAAACAAGGTCTCAGTACCTCTTTAAAGGCCGGGCTGGCGGCACTTGATGAGCAACTGGAAGGCGCGATAGTATGCCTTGGCGACATGCCCCAGGTAACCCTTCACCATATCAACAAACTTATCAGTGTCTTCGAGGCCAGGACGGGATGCGCCGTTTGTGTTCCCACATTCGGGGGTAAGCGCGGCAACCCGGTGCTGTGGGACCGGCACTTTTTTACTGAAATCATGGAGATCGAAGGTGATGTCGGGGCTCGCCACCTGATCGGGACGCACGCCGAAAAGGTCGTCGAGGTGCCGATGGATGACGATGGGGTGTTGCTCGACGTCGATACCGCCGACGCCCTGAACGAGGCAAGGCGAAGATGACCTTCGACGCAGCCCAGGTCCGCGCCCAGTTTCCGATCCTTTTCCGCCGCCCCGGCGGGCGGCCCCTGCATTACTTGGATAACGCGGCGACCAGCCAAGTCCCGCAAACGGTGCTTGACGCCGTCATCACCCACGAGACCACGTCGAGAGCCAATGTCCGGCGTGGCTTGCATCGGCTTGCCGATCTGGCGACAGAGGCATATGAGGATGCCAGGGCCACCGTCGCCCGCTATGTTGGGGCGGCTGCGGTCGAGGAGATCGTCTTCACCTCGGGCACTACTTTCGCCATCAATATGGTGGCCCATTCTTTTGGTGCGACGCTTAAAGCGGGTGACGAGGTGGTGCTTTCCGTAGCCGAGCATCACAGCAATATCGCCCCGTGGCAGTTCCTGGCCGAACGCTCTGGCGTGGTTTTGCGCTTTTTACCCGTTACCCCCGAGGGCCGGGTCGAGGTGGCGGCACTTGAGGAAAACGTCGGTTCGCGAACGCGGCTGATATCCATCACCCATTGCTCCAACGTCACCGGGGCGATTACCGACCTTGCCAAAGTGGTGGCGGCAGCGCGGTCGGTTAATGCCAAGGTCTTGGTGGATGGCGCCCAGTTCATTCCGTCGTGCCGCCTCGACGTGCGGGCGCTGGGGGTCGATTTTTATGCTTTTTCCAGCCACAAGATGTATGGGCCGGGCGGCGTCGGAGTGTTGTGGGGGCGTTCGCAAGCGCTCGCCGAACTGCCGCCGTTTCTGGGCGGCGGCGGCATGGTCCGCACCCTTGATCTTAACCGCGCTACCTTTGCCGACCCTCCGTGGCGGTTCGAGGCCGGCACCCCGCCAATCGCTCAGGCGGTCGGTTTAGGCGCCGCGGTCGAATGGCTTGGCGGTTTGGATTGGAACGGCGCGCAACTTCATCTAGCCACGCTGGTCGCCAGGGCTTTGGACGGCATGGCCGAGATTAACGGGCTGCGAGTGATCGGACCCGCCGCCGGGGACCGGCGAACCGGGGTGGTTTCGTTTATCCTCGAGGGCGTACACGCCCACGACCTGGCCCAGGTACTGGATTCCCATGGGGTGGCTGTTCGCGGTGGCCACCACTGCGCCCAACCTCTGATGGACTTCTTCGGCGTAGACGCCACCACCCGTGCCAGTTTTGCCTTTTACAACAATATCGACGATGTCGACGCTATGCTTGCCGGAATTAAAGATGCGGTGGGAAAGTTCCGCTGAGGCACCAATGAGCGATGATCTATACCACCAACGGATAGTTGAACTGACCAAAGCCGCCACCGGGGCCGTTGGCGATGAAGGATTGAAGGACGCCGATGGCTCGGCCAGCGAAGATAACTATCTGTGCGGCGATCGGATAAAGCTGGAAGTCAAAGTCGAATCCGGACGCCTCGCCACCGTCGGCCATCAGGTCAAGGGTTGCCTGCTGTGCCGGGCCGCCGCCTCGGTCATCGGCGCCCGCGCCCCCGGTGGCGGCGTGGCCGAGGCCAGACAGTCTCTTGTTGCCGCCGAACGACTGTTGAAAGACCATGCCGGGTTGCCCGACGGTGCATGGTCTGAAATTGAGGCATTTAAACCCGTCGCCGACTTCAAAGCCCGCCACGAATGTGTACTGCTGCCGTTTCGAGCCTTGGTAAAGGCACTGGATGACGCAGGGGTATAGAGAAGGACGGCGGTAATCGAAAGTACGGTGGAATCCATTTGTTCTGCGCCGGTTAATACCAAGCAGCATTGATAATAACCCATAGAGATCGCTTATACAGCCCGTCGGGTAGAAGAAATGCCGTAGGCGATGCGATGCATCGTCAAGGATTTTCGACGCCCTCCGACGAACTGCATAAGCGACCGGAACGACGGCTTCCCAAGGCTTTTGGCCAGGAGCGTGCGGTGCCGTGATGCTCATCATCACAAGCCGTACGCGACGCAGTCCAAAAGCCTTGGGAAGCCGTCTCTATGAGTCATTATCAGTGGTACTTGGAATAAGCCGACAATGTCCTGAACATTCATAAAATATATATGTATATTTTCACAGTGTGAAAAATATTTTTTTCATTGCAAAATAGACACCGACTGGTATACCCTCATGTTCTAACTTTTGATGCCCTGTAACAGGCCCAACCGCACTGGGATTATCTGCTTCAATTTGGATTCAAGGTTGTTTGGCACAGATGCAAACGGCGAAGCAAAAGGTTATTGAGGCGAGTACGGAACTGACCGGCAAGGTTGACAATGCGCCGCCCGCGCGGCGGAAAATCCGCTCGGTCGAGCGCGCCCTTTCCCTTCTCGAGTTGCTGGCGGAGGCCCCCGACGGGGTCCGCTTGAATAATATTTCCAAAGCGTTGAACCTTAACGTCAGTACCTGCCACCATCTGCTAAGTACGATGATGGAACGAGGCTATGTGGCCCAGTCTGGAAAGGGTCGTGTATATTTCCTTGGTAATAAGTTTTTAGAACTAAGCTGGTCGCACATGCGCCAATTCAACCTGGCCGACTTTGCCATGGCGGACCTGCGAGATCTCAACAAACGTACCGGCGAAACCATTCATCTCGCCGTGTTGCAGGGGGACGAACTAGTCACCATCGCCATGCTGGATTCGTCTCATGCCGTGCGCGTGGTGTCTGGTCCGGGTGGCAAGGCAGACGCCGTTCACGCCACCGCAACGGGTAAGGCCATTCTCGCTTGGCTGCTGGAACCGGAAACCGATCGGATTATCGCACGGACCGGCATGGCACGGTTTACCGACAAGACGATATGCGACCGCGACGCATTGATGGAGGATCTGCGTCACGTTCGCCAAAACGGTTTTGCCGTTGACTGGGAGGAATTTCAGCCGGGCGTGATCTGTATCGGCGCGGCTATCCGCGATCATGCGGGTACGGTGATCGGGTCGTTCAGTTGTTCCCTGCCGACCATGCGGGCGAACAAGGAGCACCTGCGATCAATCGAGGCCGATGTGAAAACTACGGCACAGACCATCTCCGACAACTTGGGCGGGTGGTCGTCACGGATGCTGACGACAAATCCCTCGATGCAATCAACCGAGCCAAAGACAGGAAGGTCATCGACATGGCTATGCCCGACAAAGTAAAGACCGACGTGGACTTTCCGGTACCCGAGACCCAGAAGGCGTGGGTCCTTGGCGACCCCGGTGAATTAAACCTGACCGAAAAGCCGGTTCCGGCCCCCGGCAAGGCGGAGGTTTTGGTCCGTATCGACGCCATTGCGGTGTGCGGCACCGACCTGGAAATTATCTACAATGGCCCGCCTGCACTGATTGAAGGCGGCCAGCCGTTCAACAAGAACTTTACGCCTGGCCATGAATATATGGGTACTGTGGTCGCGCTCGGTCCGGGTGTTGACGAACACCAGACCGGCGACCGGGTAACCGTCGAGATTCATGCTGGGTGTGGCCAGTGCAAGCGTTGTCGCGAGGGCATGTACACCTCGTGCCACAATTATGGAAAGAACTATGGCGACGTCGACAAGGGCCACCGCGCCAACGGCTTTTCCACCGATGGCGGTTTTTGCGAATATGCGATCAACAACATCAATACCCTGGTCCATGTTCCTGATTCCATGAGCGACGAGGAAGCCACCCTGGTAGTTACCGCCGGTACTTCCATGTACGGGCTGACTGAATTGGGTGGCCTGGTTGCCGGCGAAAGCGTTGTCGTAACCGGCCCCGGTCCTATCGGATTGCTTGGCGTTGCAGTCGCCAAGGCGCTGGGCGCGCAGCCGGTGATCTTGAGCGGTACCCGTGATAACCGCCTCGAAATCGGCAGAAAGCTGGGTGCTGATCACGTTATTAACGTGCGCAACGAAGACGCTGTGCGGAAGGTGCGGGAAATTACCGACGGTGTCGGCGTCGATTATGTGCTGGAATGCTCCGGCGCGACGAATGGCCTCAATGAAGCGGCCCAAATGGTGAATAGGGGCGGTAGAATATGTCTGGCCGCGTTCCCCAAAGAGGACGTGCCAGTCGACGTGGCACACCTTGTACGCAACAACATCTACGTCTACGGCATTCGCGGCGAGGGCAAGAGCAGCACCCACCGCGCCGCCGCCTTCATGGAACAGAAACGGTTCGACGCCACCCTGATTCATACCCATACCTTCATGATGGACGACCTGCCAAAGGCCATCCATTATGCCAAGGACCGGGTTGACGACGCGATCAAGGTAGTGGTGAAAAACGAGTTCGCCTACGCGAAGAAAGACATGGCTTAGTAGGAGAGAGGCTTTCCATGCTTAGCTGCGACAACTATCTGGTCCCTAAAACTCTGCACGAGGCGCTCGCAATGTGGTCGCGCCAGCCGGAAGGTAGCCGCCTTGTGGCCGGTGCGACAGATACTCTGCCATGGGCACGCCAAGGTAGGGCAGGCGACGTTGCGGGCGACGCCTATGTTCCGACCATCGTCGATATCGCACGAGTGGTCGAGCTGGGCGGTTATGAATTTACCTATGACGGCCGCATCCGGTTGGGTGCCAACCTGGTCTTCCAGGAATTTCTGGAAGACCAGACGTTACGCGAACACCTGCCGCACATGCCGTCGTGCGCGATGTGGTTCGCCGACGACCAGATTCGCCGACAGGCGACCGTCGCCGGAAACATCGTCAACGCGTCGCCTGCCGCCGACGGAGTGCCGCCACTGATTGCGCTCAATGCAACTGTCGAACTGGCCCATATGCGAGATGACGATATATGTTGGCGCTCGGTTCCGCTGGTTTCATTCATCGAGGGACCGGGGCGCACGCAAATTGCTGCGGGCGAAATTATGGTCAGCATCACTTGTGATTCAGCCAAAGGTTATGGTGGATCTTTCGAGAAAGTGGGACAGCGTCGTTCGCTTGTAATCTCGGTGGTTTGCGCAACCTGCTGCGTCAAGCCGTCGGATGATGCGATGATGTTCAAGGATGTGCGTCTCGCCCTTGGCGGCATCGGCCCGGTTCCGACGCGCCTTGATGAGGTAGAGGCTTTCCTGCGCGGCCAGCCGATCTCGGCCAATGTCATTGCCAAGGCCGCTGCCATGCCTATTGACCGTGTCGCCTCGCGGACCAGACGGCAATACAGGCGAGATGTCGTTAACGGTTTCATAGAACGGGCGATCCGCGATGCGCTGGCGGCCTGTGGCGTCGAGATAACCGGCCACAGAGGTGTAGAGAAAAGGAATTCTAATGACTGACATCGTCGTCAAGATGACAGTTAATGGCCGACCGGTTGAACGGCTTGCCAAGGTACACTGGCGGTTAATTGATTTCCTGCGCGAGGAATTGCACCTTACCGGCACTAAAGAAGGCTGTGGCGCCGGTGAATGCGGTGCCTGTTCGGTGTTTGTCGATGGGGCACTGATGAAGTCCTGCCTGCTGCCTGTTGCCAAGGCGGACGGTGCGGATATTCAGACGATAGAAGGGCTGTCCAAACGTAATGAGCCGACCGCCGTGCAACGGGCTTTCCACAAAACCGGCGCCAGCCAGTGCGGCTACTGCATCCCCGGCATGGTGATGGCGGCGACCGCCGCATTGCGCGACAACCCGCATGCGGATCATGAGGAAATTAAGGAACGGATAGGCGGTAACATCTGCCGCTGTACGGGTTACCAGAAGATTATCGAAGCCATTGAACTGGCCCGCGACGTAATCAACGGCACACTGCCGAAGTCGGCTCTGGACGGCGACGAAGGCGACCAAGGGTTCATCGGCACCAGCGTGCGCCGTATCGACGCTCCGGGCAAGGTGACCGGCGCGTTGCGCTACGCCGGTGACATGACCATGCCCAATTTGTTGCAGATGCAGGTTTTGCGTAGCCCGCATCCACATGCCCGCATCATTTCGATCGATACCGCGGAAGCCGAGGCCCTGCCCGGCGTCGAAGGTGTCATAACCAGCGCCGACGTGCCCGGCACCGATGGTTTCGGCGTGTTCGTCCATGACCAACCGGTAATGGCCCGCGGCAAGGTCCGCTACGTCGGCGAGGCGGTGGCGGCGGTGGCCGCGAAAAGTCTGGAGATCGCCAAGCAGGCGGTTCGCCTGATCAAGGTCGTCTACGAGGATCTGCCTGCCATGTTCGACCCGCAGGAGATGCTGGGTAAAGACGCGCCGATACTACACGATTACGCACCGGATAACCTGGTCAAACATATTCCCATCCGCAAGGGAGACATCGCCAAAGGCTTTGCCGAGGCCGATCTGATCATCGAAAATACCTACCACACCCAGCAGGTGGAACATGCCTACCTGGAACCGGAGGCCGGTCTTGCCTACATCGACGCCGACGGCGTGTTAACGGTAATTTCCCCCAGCCAGAATATTACCCATCATCGCCACATGCTGGCCGAGATCCTTGCCCTGCCCATCAACAAGGTGCGGATGATCATGAGCCCCGTCGGCGGCGGCTTTGGCGGCAAGGAGGACATGATATACCAGGGTATGCTGGCGTTGATGACGATCAAGACCGACTTACCCGTTCATCTGGTGTTTACCCGTGAAGAATCGATCACTTCCACCGCCAAGCGCCACCCGTCGCGCATTACCTACAAGATGGGCCTGAAAAAAGATGGCCGTATCACCGCGACCGAGATTAAGGCGATCTGCGACGGTGGTGCCTACGGTATGTCAACCGAAGGTGTAATGCGCAAGATGGCGATCTTGGGCGCCGGCCCATACGACATACCCAATGTCAAAATTGACACCTATGGCGTCTACACCAACAACACGCCAAGCGGCGCATTCCGCTCCTTTGGCGCGATGCAGGGTCAGTTCGCCACCGAATCGCACCTTGACCTGTGCGCCGAGCGGCTGGGGATGGACCCATTTGAATTGCGTGCCGTAAACGCCATGCGACCAGGGTCCACCACGCATACCCGGCAGCGGCTGGAGAAGGCCAGTTTCATCCGCGTACTCGACGCGGCTCGCGACGGTGCCGGATGGGAATCTGGCCCGCCGGACATGCGCGGTGCCAGTCGAAGCGACCTGAACGGGGCAGGCAACCGCAAACCGTGTACCCTGGGTTCACGTCTGCATGCGATCCGGCCGGTGGCGAATAACGGGCGCAAACGTGGCCGGGGTATGGCCGGATCATGGTACGGCATTGCCAGAACCGCGACCATGGACCGGGCTGGGGCCTGGGTGGAACTGGATGACGGTGGAACCGCCAAGGTGGTCACCGGCGTCACCGAAATCGGCGAAGGTATTCTCACCGTTCTCGCCCAAGTGGCGGCCGACACACTTGGTGTACGCCTTGCGGATATAACCATCGGTGACAACGATACCGCCCGATCACCGGAGGCTGCACATGCCGGTGGTACGCGCCAAACCTACATGATAGCCAACGCGGTAGCGCTGGCGTGCCGCGATGTACGAGAGAAATTCGACAAGAAAATTGCCGCCTACTGGGAGGTGCAACCAGACCAGATCGAAGCCGCCGGTGGGCTGATTTGGGCCAACAAAACTAATTTTCAGATGTCCATGGCCGAGGCCGTTCACATCTGCAAATTCAAACTTGGCTTCGTGCCTGTCGGATCGGGCAACTACACCGCGCACCATACCGGGCTAGATCCGACGGACGGATCCGGTAAGCCGTGGCAGGCATATGTGTTCGGCTGTCAGGTTGCCGAGGTTGAAGTAGATACCGTCACCGGCGAGGTCCAGGTTTTGGGTATCTGGGCGGCCCATGACGTCGGGCGCGCGATTAACCCTCGCGGCGTGGAAGGGCAAATTGAGGGAGCTGTGGTCCAGGCGCTGGGCCAGGCACTAATGGAAGAATACAAGACCGTCGACGGCCATAGTTCTACCGACAGTTTCGCCAAATACATTTTGCCGACATCGCTGGATGTTCCACGGATCAACTCCATCATCATCGAGGACCCCGATCCGTTGAGTCCGCTGGGGGCGAAAGGAATCGGAGAACCGGCCCTGGTACCGACGGTTCCCGCGATTATCAATGCTATCAATGATGCCGTCGGTATTCGGGTCACTTCGTTGCCGGCGACACCGGAAAAAATTCTCGCCGCGTTACGCGAAAAGCGATGCCACCAAGCGCACACCTACACGGCGGAATAGATGATGATGGGCATCATCAACGATCAAATTTTCAATGGTAAAAACAAGAGAGGTACGTGAAATGTTTAAGAATGGAGACTATACATTTCGAAAAGTCATAGTGGCGATCGTGGCGGCCTTCACCATGGTCGGTTTTGCAACTGTGGCCAAGGCGGGGTTCCCCGAAAAAGCAATTCAGTTCGTCATTCCGTTCGGTGCCGGCGGTGGTGCCGACATAGAGGGTCGCCTGCTGGCAAATGAAATGAGCAATGTGCTTGGTGTGCCGGTGGTGCCGGTGAACAAGCCGGGCGCCGGCGGTGCAGTGGCATATACTTTCGTTAAAAACGCCAAGCCGGACGGCTATACAATGGTGTGGAACTCCACTTCGATTCTGACAACCAGCAATATCGGCAACATGCCGTTTAAATACAGCGCCCTGGATAACCTGGGCCAGGTCGAATATCAGCCAATGCCGTTTGCGGTCAGGGGCGACGCACCATGGAAAACGCTGAAGGAATTTGCCGACTACTGCAGGGCTAACCAAGGCAAGGTCAAGATCGCCAACTCAGGTACCGGCAGCGCCACGCATCTGGCCTCGCTGGCCATGGTAAACGCCATGGGCTGCAAGGTGATCCACCTGCCGGTGGGGGTGAAACGTCGTAACGCGACCGTACTATCCGGCGAGGCCCAGGCCATGAACGCGCCACTGACCGCCGCGCTGAACCTTGCCAAGGCAAAAAAAATTCGCCTGCTAGCCATTCCCAGCGCTAAGCGCAACGATGTTATTCCGAACGTGCCGACGGCGAAAGAAGCCGGCTTTGCCGCCGAACTGGATCTGTTCCGTGGCCTTTCGTTGCCAAAGGGAACCCCGGATAAGATCAAGGCGAAGTTGTATAATGCGATGGACAAAGCGGCGCATTCGGCGGCCTTCACGGGCTTGGCCAAGAAGAAGGGCTTTACCATAGACACAGTTAAAACCGCTGACTTCGAAGCGATGCTGGCCAAGGAAGACACCAAGGTCGCGGCAATCATGAAGAAGGCGGGTCTGTATCAGTCCAAGGCGAAGAAAAAGTAATACGGTTGTAGCAAACCAGGACTACAACAGGACGTTAGGCCATGACCATACCGATAAAAGATATTATTGCTGCGATCGTTTTCGCGTCGATCGGTATCGGTTATGGCCTGCTCGCCTCGAATCTGCCGGACCGCGCCACGATCAGTGTGGTAGGTCCGGCTTTCTTTCCCGAGTTGCTTGCGGGTTTCATCGTGTTCCTGTCGGTGGCCCTGCTTTACAAGGGCATTTCCGGGCTGAGGAGTAACCGGCAAACGGCAAATGGCGTCACATTTCCCACCAAGGCAGTTAGTCTGATTGTCTGGTTCGCGGCGTTTATTTTTTCGCTTCCCCATTTGGGATTCCTGATCGCCGGGGTGCCATTTTTTGCTGGCCTGATGATTATGTACAATTCCCGCCGGTGGCTGCACATCGTTATCGGTGCGACCGCCATCCCGGTTATCCTTTTTTATCTTTTCCGTGACGGCTTTCATATCTTGTTGCCGCTCGCACAGTGGATGTAATTCGATATGGAGAGTGACGTAGCCCTCGGGTTTCAGCAAGCCACACAGTTTTCCAGCCTGATCGCTACCGTGATTGGCGTGTTGTTAGGGCTTGTCGTCGGCATGATTCCCGGCATGACCATCAGTACCGGGATCATCATCGTCTTGCCGATGACCTTTACGCTGGCACCCAATATCTCCATCGCCCTGTTGTTGGGGCTTTATGTAGCCGGTATGACGGGCGGCAGCTTCTCCGCCATATTGCTCAATATTCCGGGCACTCCGTCGGCTTCGGCAACGGCCCTTGACGGATACCCGATGGCCCGGCGTGGTGAGCATGGTCGGGCCTTGGGCATTGCCATCATCGCCAGTTTTTTCGGCGGTCTGTTCAGCTTTGGCAGCCTGTATCTGTTTTCTCCGTTCCTTGCCAAACTGGCGCTGGATTTCAGGTCTGCCGACCTGTTCTCCCTGGTCTTCTTCGGGTTGACGATAATTTGCAGTTTCGCCGCCAAATCCCTGGTCAAGGGGTTGTTGTCGGCAACGATAGGACTGGTGATCATGTCAATCGGCCAGGATCCCATGATGGGAACCGCGCGTTTTACCTTCGGCAACGTAAATCTGCTTTCCGGTATTCACTTTCTGACTGCAATGATCGGCCTTTTTGCCATCCCGCAGTTGGTCGAAAACCTTCGTACACAGGCCTCGGTGTCGAAAGAAAACAGCCCCGGAGGCAGGGTACGCGGGGTATTCCCGCCCTTGGCTGATTTGAAACGCATGTTGGTACCCGTATCCATCGGCTCGTCCATCGGATCTTTCCTGGGCGTCTTGCCCGGCGTTGGCGGTCCGATCGCGGCCTTCATCAGTTATGACTACGCGAAGAAGGTCAACAAAAATTCCGAAGACTTCGGCAAAGGCATACCGGAGGGCATTGCCGCACCGGAATCCGCCAACAACGCGGTTACCGGCGGTGCGCTGATCCCAATGATGACACTGGGCATTCCAGGCGACCCGGTTACCGCTATCCTTATCGGCGCCCTTTTAGTCCATGGATTGGCGCCGGGGCCATTGTTGTTTTTGGAGCACGGCGACTTTGCTTATGGTCTTATCTTTTCATTCTTTTGGGCTAACATCTTCAATCTGGTAATCGCGCTGGCCAGTGTCGGCACTTTGATCAAGGTGCTGGCGACGCCCAAGGAATTGATGATGCCGACCATTGCTCTGCTTTGTGTGATCGGCAGCTACGCGTTGCGCAATTCATTCTTCGATGTGTGGATAATGCTGGGCTTTGGTCTTATCGGTATCACCATGCGGTGGCTTGATATGCCGGTGGTACCGCTTTTGCTGGCGCTGGTGCTGGGCCGTCCGTTGGAGGAATACATGCGGATTGCGTTAACCTCGTCGCAGGGCGATCCGATGGTGTTTATCTCCTCTCCATATAGTGTGTTTTTTCTGAGCCTCGCGGCATTATCCATCGTCTGGTCACTAATTTTGGAACCATGGCGTAAGAAGGCAAAACAAGCTCGACTCTAGTTAGAATAAGGCAAGATCAATGGAAACAGACCTTTCTCTCGATATCCGAAGCAGGGCGAAAGTCATCGCCCGCCACGGCGGCCTTGACGCCGCCATCACCGCCGGTGATCTGCCCCGGCAATTCCGCACGACCCTATCGGAAGGTCTGGTGCTGGGCTTGCTGAAGCAAGGCGTACACAAATATCTGGCTGTCTTCGGTCATGGTTCTACCGACCTGGGTGAAGTGCTGCGCATATATGAAAGTGAAGGCGTGACCAGGACTTGGAATTTTCGAAACGAGGTTTCCATGGCTCATGCCGCCACCGCACTGTCGTGGCAGTACGGAGAAATTCCGGCGGTGGTCACCTCGATTGGACCGGGAGGACTGCAGGCAATGGCCGGGTCGTTGGCCGCAGCATCCAACGGTGTCGGCGTATATCACATCTACGGCGATGAAACGACCCACGGCGAAGGTTACAACATGCAGCAGATTCCAAAGCCCTGCCAGGGGTTGTACGGGCGGCTGACCGAAGTCATGGGTGAAAGCTATGTCATGCACACGCCGGAGGCGCTGCGCGACATGCTGCGCCGTGGTACATGCCGGGTTCACCATCCGACCAAGGCCGGGCCGTTCTACGTGCTGTTGCCGTTGAACACACAGTCGCAGGCACTTGAGGTCAACCTGGGTGCGCTACCGGAAAAACTATCCGTATCACCGCTGGTCGCTGCCGACGACGATGTCTTTAGTGCCGCCGCCGCCGTCATTAGGGCGCACAAGCGCGTCGTCATGAAGGTCGGCGGCGGTGGTCGGGGCTATCCCAATGCCATCCGCAAACTGGCCGAAGTCACCGGCGCGGCGGTGGTACTGTCGCCTGGTTCGACCGGCGTACTACCGGATGCGCATTTACAAAATATGCATGTCGGCGGCTCCAAGGGGTCGATCTCCGGCAACTACGCCATCGCCGAAGGCGACATGGTTATCGTCATCGGTTCGCGCGCGGTATGCCAGGCCGACTGTTCCGGTGTCGGTTTCGAGAAGGCCGACGCGGTAATTAATATCAATGCCGATCTGGCAGATGTCACCCACTATAACCGGACCCATGCCCTGCAAGGCGACATCGGCGCCACCATCGACAAGCTGCTTGGTGCGCTGGAAGGTTTGGATGTGGCGGATCGTAGCGATTGGCTGAGCGCCTGCGCGGCGAAGAAAGCGGAGTGGCGAGACTTTAAAAAAAACCGGTGCATGGCACCGGCGCTCGACTATCCCGCGTTTGATCAGCCACCGCTAACCCAGCCCGCCGCCATCAAAGTGGTGGCCGACTTTGCCAAGTCCATCGGTGCGGTAAAATTTTTTGATGCAGGTGACGTGCAGGCCAACGGCTTCCAAATCGTCGAGGACGACGCACCCGGCGAAACCTATACGGAATCAGGCGCCTCCTACATGGGTTTCGCGGTTAGCGCCATAGTCGCCGGTGGCATTGCAGAGAAACCGGCTTACTGCATCGCCTTCACCGGGGACGGATCATTCATGATGAACCCGCAGGTGTTGATCGACGCCGTAGAACATGGTGCCAGGGGTATGATTGTCATTTTCGATAACCGCCGTATGGCCGCTATCTCCGGGTTGCAGATGGCTCAATACGGCAATGACTATAGGACCAGCGACAGTGTTGCGGTGGACTACGTTCAACTGGCCTCGGCGGTGTCTGGGGTCGGGGCATTCGAAGGTGGTGGCGACACAAATACCTTGAAGGAGGCGTTGGATAAAGCCCTGGCTCACGATGGTCTGTCGGTCGTTCACGTTCCGGTCTACGCCGGTGACGACGAACGCGGCGGTATGGGGGCGTACGGTTCGTGGAACGTGGGCAATTGGTGCAACGACGTGCAAAAACGCTGGCACGGACAAGATATATAAGGAAACGAGATGTACGAAAACTACGGACTGTATATAGACGGTGAATGGCGCCCCGCCTCCGACGGCGGCGTCAAGGAGGTTTTCGACCCGGCCACCGAGGCGGTAATCGGGACCATCCCGGTAGCCACGCCGGCCGACCTTGACGCGGCGCTGGCCGCCGCCGAGCGAGGCCTCAAGGTGTGGCGCGTAGCCGACCCGTGGGAGCGTGGCGCCAAGCTTCGTAAGGTCGCCGGCCTAATCCGCGAGCGTGTTGACGCTATCGCCGAAATAATGTCCAGCGAAACCGGCAAACCGTTGGCCGAGGCGACGGCGGAAACCAAAGCCGCCGCCGACCAGTTCGAATGGTATTCGGAAGAAACCAAGCGCATCTACGGCCAGACCATCGAGGGTCGAACCACGGACGTGCGGTTGACTGTGCGCTACCAGCCGGTCGGTGTGGTTGCCGCGTTCTCGGCCTGGAATTTCCCGGCCTTGTTGCCGTCGAGAAAGATCGCGGCAGCGCTTGGCGCGGGCTGTTCCATCATTATCAAACCGGCGGGCGAAGCACCGGGTTCGTGCATGGCGCTAATCCAAGCCTGCCACGATGCCGGCATTCCGGCCGGCGTAGTGAATTACGTTACCGGCAATTCATCAGTTATCGCGCCGCACCTGATCAAGGCCGATAGCGTGCGCAAGGTCTCGCTTACCGGTTCGGTGCCGGTCGGCCAACAGATATTACATCTAGCCGCCGACGGCGTGAAGAAGGTGACCATGGAGTTGGGTGGTCACGGCCCGGTATTGGTGTTCGAAGATGCCGACGCCGAGGCGGCGGCACGGACCTGCGCGACAACCAAGTTTCGCAACTGCGGCCAAGTCTGTATTTCGCCGTCGCGCTTCTATGTGCATGAGGCGGTATACGACACCTTCGCGTCTGCCTTTGCCGAGGTTGCCCAAGGCCTGAAGGTCGGACGCTGGATGGATGCCGGTGTCCAGATGGGTCCGATGGCCTCGGCCCGCGGGCTAGCCACCGCGAAGGAGATGATCAAGGACGCCCAGGACCGTGGTGCCGAGCTGCTGGCCGGTGGCGATACCCCCAAAGGCATGGATAAAGGCTATTTCCTTGAGCCGACCGTCCTTGGCCGGGTGCCGGACGAGGCTAAAATCATGGTCGAGGAACCGTTCGCCCCGGTAGCGCCTATCGTTACCTTCAGCGGTATCGACGAGGTGCTGGCGCGGGCCAACGCCCTGCCTTTTGGCCTCGCCGGTTATATCTTCACCTCGTCACTAAAGACGGCCCATGTCGCCTCCGATGCATTGGAATGCGGCATGGTCGGCGTCAACGAGATGCTGTTGGCGACGGCGGAAGCGCCGTTTGGCGGAATCAAGGAAAGCGGCATGGGACGAGAGGGAGGTTCGCTAGGCATTATGGACTACCTGGAACCCAAGTACATCAAGATGAAGCTGTAAAACATGACAGATAAAAAAAACCTCAAGGGCCTGTCGCGTGGGCTGACTAATTACGGCGACGCCGGATTTGCGGTGTACTTGCGTCGCTCATTCGCCAAGTCGATGGGCTATTCCGGTGAAATGTTATCTCGACCGATCGTCGGCATCGCCTATACCCCAAGCGGCTTCAATAATTGCCACCGGCATTTTCCAGAGATGCTGGAAGCGGTAAAGCGCGGCGTTATCGCCGCCGGTGGCCTGCCTCTGGAATTTCCCACCGTGTCGTTGGGCGAAGTATTTCTAAACCCGACCAGCATGTTCTATCGCAACCTTATGTCGATGGACACGGAAGAGATGATCCGCGCGCAACCTATAGATTCCGTCGTCTTGATGGGCGGCTGCGACAAAACCGTACCGGCCCAGCTTATGGGCGCGGCCAGCGTCGACAAACCTGCCATTCAACTGGTTGCCGGGCCGATGATGACCAGCCGCTACGGCGACGAACGCTTGGGGGCGTGTACCGATTGCCGCCGATTCTGGGGCAAGTACCGGGCCGGCGAGGTCTCCGACGAGCAAATCCAGTCCATTGAGGGCGGGCTGGCGACCACGGCGGGAACCTGTGCGGTCATGGGCACGGCTTCGACCATGGCCTGTGTCACCGAGGCGCTGGGCATGATGTTGCCGGGTACCGCCGCCATCCCCGCGGTACACGCCGATCGGCTTCGGGCGTCGGAGGCTACCGGCAAACGCGCGGTAGAATTGATCGGCTCGGATTTAACGCCGTCGCGCATCATCACCGAGCAGTCAATGGAAAATGCGCTGCGTGTTCTGATGGCTCTTGGAGGTTCAACCAACGCCATCGTTCACTTGGCCGCGATTGCCGGACGGCTTGGCATAAGAATATCGCTGGATAACATGAATACGCTCAGCGACAGCACTCCGGTGTTGGTCAGACTGAAGCCTACCGGAGAAGCGTATATGGAGGATTTCTTTGCCGCCGGAGGGATGTCGGCGGTGCTACGCGAGCTGGAACCGCTGCTCAATCTGAACTGCCTTACCATCACCGGTGAGACCATCGGCGAGCGAATCGCGGCGGAGCGCGGCGCATATGTCGACCGCACCGTAATCGTCGCGGCCGACGATCCGGTAGAGCCGGTCGGCGGCCTGATTGCCCTGTTCGGATCACTCGCACCTCGTGGTGCCATTCTGAAACGCTCGGCGGCGGACAAGACGCTGTTTGAAAAAGAAGGCCGGGCAGTGGTGTTTTCGTCACTCGACGACTTGGCGGCGCGCATCGACTTGCCGGACCTGGAGGTGACGGCAAACGACTTCCTGGTGTTGCAGAACGCCGGGCCTAAAAGCCCCTCCGGGATGCCGGAGGCTGGCTATCTGCCAATCCCATCCAAGCTCGCCCGCGCCGGGGTGAAAGACATGGTGCGCATTTCGGACGCTCGTATGAGCGGCACGGCCTTCGGCACGATTATCCTTCATGTGGCACCCGACGCGGCTTCCGGCGGCCCGCTTGCGCTGGTCCGAAATGGCGACCGTATCCGGTTGAGCGTCAAGGACCGGCGCATCGATCTGCTGGTGGACGACAAAGAACTTACCAGGCGCCAAGTTGAACTTGATGCCATGGCTACGGCTTCTCAACAGCCGCGCGGCTATCGGAAACTTTACTACGACACCGTGTTGCAGGCTGACGAGGGCTGTGATTTCGACTTTTTGCAAGGAAAATGAGGACCAAGCTATGAAAGAGTCCATCTACGCCTATATGAAACCGGGTTTGGTACACTTCAAGGCCTATCCGCAGGTGATGCAGGGACGTGACTACGTGAATACCCTGGAAAAAATCTGCGAGGATGACTTCTGGACAGCGGTAGAAGTGGGGCCGGTAAAGGATGTTCGCGAACGCGACAGGGCGCGCAAGATGCTGGAGGTGTCGGGCATGACTATCTGCTATGCTACACAGCCTACCATCCTGCCGCAGAAGCTGAACCCGCATCACTTCGATAAGGCGGAACGGACCCGTGTTTTGGCAATCATTAAAAATTGTATCGACGAAGCCTACCAGCTTGGTGCGTCGTTCCTGCGCATCATGTCGGGCAAGGATCCTGGCGACGAGAGGCGCGAGGAAGCCAAGAAGATATTCGAGGACTTTCTCCACCAGGTCTGCGACTACGCAAAAGCCAACGGTGAGATGCGTGTCACGCTCAAGGTGTTCGACCGCGATATCGACAAGAAAGCGCTGATCGGCACTTTTGCCGACACCCGTGACGTCGCCACCCCGGTGGCCGCAGCCCATGACAATTTTGGCGTACTAGCCGACCTGTCGCACTTTCCTCTGTTGCGCGAGGATGCGAAAGACGCAATACCGTTGGTGAAAGACTTTTTCATGCACTTCCACATCGGCAACTGCGTGGTCGAGGAAGGCCACTACCTGTATGGCGATCTACAGCCGCGCTTCGGACTGCCCGGCGGTTCCATAGATACGCCGGAAGTGCGCGACAACTTTCGCCTGTTGCTGGATCATGGCCTGCTGAATACGGAGAACCCACCCGTTCTCAGCGCCGAGGTGCGTCCGCTGTTGGCCGAGGAGACTTCGGCCCTGGTTATCGCCAATACAAAACGGGTAATCCGCCAAGCCTGGGCACAAGCCTGATGGTTTTAGAGCGTGAATGTAATTGCTGAACGGGTGTTCGTTCAGGCTCTCATCGCGCAGGTAGGATGCACCAAATTAATAGGCCCTGACCCCAGGTTTTTAAAAACCCCGGCACTACCAAGGGCGTAACTTTTGCCGTGGTTTCGATCTCACCGACCTCAGACTTGACTTTGATCCGGTCTCCATCGCCGATTGACTTGGCTGAGGCGGTCGCCGGGTTAATCAATGCCGGATTGTCGTGATAGATTTCCGACAGCCACTTGCAGTTGGCAGAGCGTGAGTGTATCTGCGCCGCCACCTTATAGGTGGTTAGGATAAGATCGTCCGCCTTCATCTTCTCGTGTTCAGGTACGGCGATCCAGGTCGGCAATGGGGGCAGGCCCTTTTCCTCCATGATGATGGAGTACAGTTCCATGTAGCCTGACTTGTTGATCTTGTCGGGCTTGAAGACATTCATGCCGGAGTGGGATGTGTCAGCAACCCGATGCAACCTGTAAAGGTTCTCGGAAAGTGGTTCCTTTTTACCCCAGTTTGGTGGCCCCGTTCCGCTCCGGCGTTGACAACTCATATTTTGGCGCCTACAGCGGTGCCCATTATAGCCTTTGAAACGATCAATGGCCCAGCAGTTTCCTGCTAAGCCATTGATTTTACTTGGTAGGCGCTGCGGGGATCGAACCCACGACCTACTGATTAAAAGTTACATGCCGCCATATATAAAGCGATCTCATAAGATAACATTATAATACTCTAATACACTGATTTAACTTATTATTATTGCTTTTTATACAACACTCAATAATATAGGGTAACAGGCGTTATCCATACCCATATGTTACCCCGTACGTTACCCCAAAAGGAAAATATCCATGGCAACGGCAAAACTGACTGACAAAACACTAAAGAACCTGAAGCCTCCGAAGGTCGGGCGATTGGAAGTGTGGGATTCCATCGTTTGCGAAGACAGGACCTTGCCGGGAGTCTTTGGCATACGGATCACGGCGAAGGGAACACGGTCCTGGGTAATCATGTACCGCACCCTGGATAGCGATAGAGGCAGGATTGTACAGAAACGTCATAAACTGGGGAACTACCCTGCCATGTCCCTTGCCCAGGCCCGAATAGAAGCCCGCGAAGCCCTTCTGGGAATATCCAGGGGCGATGACCCGGCCAATGCCAAACAGGCG
>CAZEFJ010000008.1:0-27268 GCA_964511465.1 uncultured Hyphomicrobiales bacterium | reverse complement strand
CAAAAATATTCTGGACCATCCTCCAATATTAACGGAGATTAAAGGGCGCTATAAATACAATGTGTAGCGGGCATGGGAACAACACCGGACCTGAGAGCCGTAGCGGGAAACCAGTTATGCTGAAATTTATTTCCAAGACCCTGCTTTCCATCGTCATGGAACCTGATGCAAGGGACAAGCTGGAAAAAATAAACCAGGCCAGAAGGGACTCCGTGGAGAACCATCAACCAACACCGGACAAGGCACCTTATGTCGAGCCGGACAACGAAATTAATGTAAACCCGGAACCGCCAGCAAAAAGGGAAAACCCCGAACGCCGCGAACTAATTCGCAATGCGCTTGAAGTACAGCGTTCAAAATCGGCCATCCTTGATGGACTTAGTCTGGAAAATAGAATGAAACTTCGGCTTTTAGCTCAAGAAATATTTAAAAACCCGTCATCTATCAAAAAGAGATAAGCAAAAAAATACTTTTTTAATGAGCTAAACCAAATATACAGATATAGTCTTGATAGATATGCGAGAATGACCCGCCGGGAAAAATATTATGACTGATACCAACGAGTCTGACGTCCTCAAAAAGGAACTATCCGGTCTGTTCCTCTATATTCAGCGGGTCCGCAAGGAAATTGCCGCGATCAGCCGCCCTGCCGACGAAGATGTCGGCTTCGAAAGCATGGGCGACCAGCTGGATGCCATAGTCAAGGCGACGGAGGAAGCTACAAACACGATTATGGCGGCGATGGAAAAAAACAGCGTCGCGATCGCAGCACTGAAGAAAACCATAACCGAGCCGGAACAACTCGCACTTCTTGACGATCTGGAAAATAACGGACAGGCCGTTTTCCAGGCATGTTCTTTCCAGGACATAACCGGACAGCGAGTGTCCAAAGTCGTAAAATCAGTAACCTACGTTGAAGAAAAGGTAAATGCCCTGGTAGACGTATGGGGCAAGGCAGAACTGGAAAAAGTCGAGGTCGAGGTCGCCGAAGAAAAGACAGACGACGAAAAGCTGTTACATGGACCAGCGCTGGACGGCGAGGAATCCTTCAGTCAGTCTGAAATTGACGCTCTGTTCGACTGAGCCAGAATCTCATATAGCAGAACAATCTTAACCCCTTTGAGAGGAACAAGAAAGCACCATGAAACGCAGTGTCCTGTTCATATTCACACTTATACTTGGAACCCTTATCATGGCCGGTAACCCGAAAGCAGCCGACTCTGGAGCAAACAATCCCAGGGCCGCCGATCCTGAAAACACCCTGTATATGGATATCAAAGATGGCCGCGTGGTAATCCGTATGCGGCCTGATCTGGCACCCAACCATGTCAAACGGATCAAGGAACTGGTGCGGCAGGGCTTTTATGACGGCCTTGTATTCCATCGTGTCATTGAAGATTTTATGGCCCAGACGGGTGATCCCACCGGCACCGGCAAAGGTGGATCGGGCGTTAACCTCGACGCTGAACTGTCCTATGAACAATTCAGACGTGGCGTCGTCGGCATGGCGCGGGGGGCCGAGCGCAACAGCGCCGATTCCCAGTTCTTTATTATCATGGGCAAGGAAGCCCCCTGGCTGGACGGCCAGTATACAATATGGGGCAATGTCGTCAGCGGCATGGAGTTTGTCGACAAGATCGAAAGATCCGACAACAACGACACCTCAGGCATGGTTGTGGAACCAGACAAGATCATCAAAATGCAGGTTGAGGCAGACGTAAAAGAGGACGGTGCCAAGAAGTAGTCTATCCGGCCAATACCGCCTCAATAGCCTTTACGGCATCGGCGGCCCTGCTACCGTCAGGGCCGCCGGCCTGGGCCATATCCGGACGCCCGCCACCGCCCTTACCGCCCAAGGCGTGCGATCCGGCACGAACCAGATCGACGGCACTGATTTTACCGGCTATATCGTCGGTAACACCGACCACCAGCGACGCCTTGGCGTCATTAACCGAGATCAGCACGACGACCCCTGATCCGACCTGACGTTTCAGATCATCCGCCATGCCTTTAATATCCTTGGTCGGCACACCTTCAAGAATCAGTGACTTGAACTTGACCCCACCAATATCCCTTGCCTCACCGTCGCCGTCGCCAGCCGCCATCCGGCGACGAGTATCAGCAAGTTCGCGGACCATTGTTTTTCGCTCTTCAAGCAAACCAGCGATGCGATCCGGGACATCCGAAGGCGTGGTTTTAAGTAGTGAGGCGGCCTTCTTAAGCGCCGCTTCCCGGGAATCCACATAACTCAGAGCGGCAGAACCGCTCAGACCTTCGATACGGCGTATGCCAGATGCAACCGCACTTTCACCAATAATCTTGAACAACCCGATATCGCCGGTCCGCCGGGCATGGGTGCCGCCGCAAAGCTCGGTTGAATAATAGTTGCTGCCATTTCCGCCATCACCATTACCCATTGATACGACCCTGACCTGGTCACCGTATTTTTCACCGAAGAGAGCCATGGCCCCCTCTTTTACCGCCGTTTGCTGATCCATGAGGCGGGTTTCCACCGGCGTGTTCAAGCAAATCTGCCGGTTTACCTGGGCCTCGACATCGGCAATTTCGTCAGCCGACAGGCCCTTTGGATGGCTGATGTCGAAACGCATACGATCCGCCGCCACCATTGATCCTTTCTGTGTCACATGCTCGCCCAGCCTGCGCCGTAACGCTGCATGCAAAAGATGGGTCACCGAATGATGGGCCCGGATCGAAGAACGCATTTCTCCATTAACATCCAGCCTGACATAATCACCAACGCTAATCGATCCGCCCTTTACACTGCCGATGTGAATATGAAGATCGCCGAGTTTTTTCAAAGTATTGGAGACTTCTACCCGGGCCTGGCCACCTGCGGATATGATACCGGTATCACCGACCTGGCCGCCGGATTCGCCATAGAACGGTGTCTGATTGACGATAATCGAAACTTCCCCGCCTTCAGCGACAGTCTCGACACACTCGCCATTGACCACCAGGGCAAGTATCTTGCCTTCGGCGGTCTCGCTCTCGTAGCCGAGAAAATCGGTTGCCCCAAACTGTTGACGAATTGAAAACCATACATCCTCGGTCGCCGCGTCACCCGATCCGGCCCAGGCCTTGCGGGCGTCGGCGCGCTGGCGCTCCATCGCCGCGTCAAATACATCAACGTCGACCGCAACGCCCTTGGCCCTTAACACGTCCTGTGTAAGATCAAGCGGAAAGCCGTAAGTATCGTATAGCTTGAACGCCACTTCGCCATCCAGTTCACCGCCCTCACTAAGGCCCGCCGAAGCCTCGTCCAACAGCTTCAGGCCTCGATCCAGGGTTTTCTTGAAACGGCTTTCCTCCAGCTTGAGGGTTTCAGTTATAAGCGGCTCAGCCCGCACAAGTTCAGAGAATGCATGGCCCATCTCGGCCGTAAGCGTAGGCACCAGACGCCACAACAAAGCCTCTTCACAACCGATCATATGGGCATGACGCATGGCCCGGCGCATGATCCTGCGGAGGACATAGCCACGCCCGTCGTTGGACGGCAAGACCCCGTCGGCGATAAGGAAACTGGCGGCCCGCAAGTGGTCGGCAATAACCCGGTGCGAGACCCCGCATTCACCTTGCGCCGAAGTATTCGAGGCCTCTGCCGAAGCTGCTATCAGAGACCGGAAGAGATCGGTTTGATAGTTGTCGTGGGTTCCCTGCATAACCGCGGCAATCCGCTCAAGCCCCATACCGGTGTCTACCGAGGGCTTTGGCAGTTCGACCCGCTTATCCCGGCTTAGCTGTTCAAACTGCATGAACACCAGATTCCATATCTCGATGAAGCGGTCACCGTCCTCGTTTTCGCTGCCCGGCGGGCCGCCCTCTATATGTTCGCCATGGTCATAGAATATTTCCGAACAGGGACCGCACGGACCGGTTGGTCCCATTGCCCAGAAATTGTCCGACGTGGAAATTCGCAATATCCGTTCTTCAGGCAGACCGGCAATTTTTTTCCACAGCCGGTGGGCCTCGTCATCCTCGCTATAGACGGTGACCAGCAGCCGGTCGGGAGACAGGCCGAACTCTTTGGTAACCATTTTCCACGCCAGTTCGATCGCCGTGTCCTTGAAGTAGTCGCCGAACGAAAAATTTCCCAGCATCTCGAAAAAAGTATGGTGACGGGTCGTATAGCCAACATTTTCAAGATCATTGTGCTTGCCACCGGCCCGAACGCACTTCTGGGAAGTGGCGGCCCGGGTGTAATCCCTGGTCTCTACCCCGGTAAATACATTCTTGAACTGGACCATCCCGGAATTGACGAACATCAGGGTCGGATCGTTCAGCGGCACCAGCGGACTGGAACCCACAATCTCATGGCCATTGGCGGCAAAATAGTCGAGAAACGCCTGGCGAATATCGTTGACTGTCTGCATGGCGGGTAATCTAAAGCGCATCATGATTGAATGGAATCATTTAATCATGATGCGCGATTATTGTAGCGAGGATATACCGGCACAAGTCCCGGGATCTGTGGACCATAAATTCGTATTATTGAATCCAGAACGGACCAGGATTAAATGGAATTATTTAATTCTGGTCCGCTCCGATTGTGGCAAATGCCGCAATCCGCCGCGACAGCTGGCGAAAGCATGCGTGACGATTGAACGCGGATTGGTCGCGTGATCGCGATCAATCCTGAAATGCTGTGGTACGGTCCAGCCTCAGGTTTTTTTGGTCTCACTTGCCGGGGCTTTTTCCTGTTCCGTCGGCGCATCGTCCTTTATCAGCCCGGAACTTTTGCGGATGGTCATTTCAATTTCGGCGGCGATGTCCGGGTGATCCTTGAAATAATTCTTGGCGTTCTCGCGGCCCTGGCCAATGCGTTCCGAACCGTACGAGAACCAGGAGCCGGACTTCTCAACAATGCCGTCCCTGACCCCTATATCAAGCAATTCGCCGTATTTCGAGATACCCTCGCCATAGATGATGTCGAATTCGACCATCTTGAACGGCGGAGCCAGCTTGTTTTTCACTACCTTGACCCTGGTCTGGTTGCCGACTACTTCGTCACGATCCTTTATCGCACCGATTCGACGTATTTCAAGGCGCACCGAAGCGTAGAATTTAAGCGCGTTGCCCCCCGTAGTGGTTTCCGGATTGCCGAACATAACGCCGATTTTCATCCTTATCTGGTTGATAAAGATAACCATACATTTGGAACGAGAAATCGATCCGGTAAGCTTGCGCAAAGCCTGGCTCATCAAACGAGCCTGCAACCCCATATGTGAATCACCCATGTCGCCCTCTATCTCGGCCCGGGGGACCAGAGCGGCAACACTGTCGACTACCAGTACATCAATGGCCCCCGAACGTACCAGGGTATCGGTAATCTCAAGCGCCTGTTCGCCGGTATCCGGCTGGGACAACAGCAGGTTATCGACATCAACGCCCAATTTTTTGGCATATATCGGATCCAGGGCATGTTCGGCATCGACAAAGGCGCAGGTTCCGCCATTCTTCTGAGCCTCGGCCACGACATGCAGCGCCAGTGTCGTCTTGCCCGAACTTTCCGGACCATATACCTCAACCACCCGGCCGCGCGGCAAACCGCCGATGCCAAGGGCGACGTCAAGACCGATGGAGCCGGTCGAGACCGTATCGGCCTCAACCACCTGGCGCTGGCCGAGGCGCATGATCGAGCCTTTACCGAAGGCCCGCTCAATCTGACCAACGGCGGCATCAATTGCCTTGTTTTTATCCATATTATCTTTTTCCACAAGACGTAAAGCGCTTTGTGACATGACCGTCCTCCCTTATTCCACAGGGCCCTACAAGATGCAACGCCAAGTACAATGTACATGATATGTTCTATGCTGCAATAACTTTTTATAACACATTGTTATTATTGTGTTTATTGCACCTTTGTTCACAACATGTTCTGGGTTTAATAGATCCTGACCCTAGCCATGCATTACCTCCTTGACCTTTCCGGCGAGGTCTTTAAGGCTGAACGGCTTGGCGAGGAAATATATCGACGGGTCGTTTTCTATTTCATCGGCAAAAACATTTTCCGAATACCCGGACATCAATATCACCCTGACGTCCGGATATTCATGGCGGACAAGCCTGATCATCGTATGGCCGTCCATGCCCGGCATGACCAGATCACTTATTATAAGGTTTATGGTATCGTCGGAGTCGTTAATAACATCTATCGCGGCCTCGCCGTTATTTGCTTCCAGGACCCTGTATCCCTTGTTGCTAAGCGCGCGGCCGGCAAACATTCGTACCGCGTCATCGTCCTCCACCAATAGTATGGAACCGGAGCCGGTAAGGTCGTCTTCGCTCAGCTCTGTGTCGGGCCGCCGGTCATCCCCGCTCTCCGGACTTTCCTCTGTCGAGCCTGACTGGCTATTATTTGCCTCCTGCAACGCTTCGGCGTCACCATAACTGGGCAGGTAGATACTGAATGTAGTACCGTCGCCGATGGCGCTATCGACGGAGATAAAGCCGCCGGTCTGGCGAATAATGCCATAGACCGTAGACAGTCCAAGCCCGGTTCCCGCCCCGACTTCCTTGGTCGAAAAGAACGGCTCGAAAATATGGTCTATATTTTCCTTGCTTATCCCCTGGCCGGTATCAATCACCTCGATCAGCACATAATCCCCGGCTGGGACCAGGTTATGACCGCGCTGAACTGATTCATCAAGGGAAACCCTGTCGGTGCGGATGGTAACCGTACCGCCGCCGGGCATCGCATCACGAGCATTAACCGCAAGGTTGATTATCACCTGATCGAACTGACCGCGATCGACAAAAATCTGGTCAAGATGCTGCATGGTCTCGATTTTCAACTCGATATTGTCGCCGATAAGCCGACTCAAAAGATGGGAGAGTTCCGATATCTGTTCGTTGGGTTCCAGAGTTTCCGGTTGCAGGGGTTGCTTGCGCGAGAAGGCAAGCAACTGGCGAACCAGGTTAGTCGCCCGGTTGGCATTTTGCTTTATCTGCATGATATCGGCGAACGAAGGGTCGGCAAGATCATGCCGTTCAAGCAGCAGATCGCAAAAACCTATCATCGCAGTCAGAAGGTTATTGAAATCGTGGGCGACGCCACCCGCCAACTGCCCAACCGCCTGCATCTTTTGCGATTGTGCGAATTGAACCTCAAGGTGTTTTTGTTCGGTATTGTCGATAAAATGAAGAATCAACCCGGAAACCTCGCCCGAATTGTCCTCGATACGGCTGGCATATATTGAAGCCGAGAGTTCCCGCTGACCGGCCCCCGGCATCCGCACTTCGATATGAGCCGCCCTGACCGCCCCCATGACAACCTTGGAAAGCTGCCCTCCGACATCGCCACGGTCTTCCTTGCTGATTATATCGGTCAAGGCACCACCCTTGACCGCATCGCGGTGCAGCCCCAGCAGCCTTAGAAAGGCCCGGTTACAATCGGCAATATTGCCCCTGATATCCAGCAGAACAACACCTACCGGGGCTTCGTCAAAAAGCCAGTGCAGCCTTTGGACAAGCCCCTGTGACGAGCTTTCGCAAACATCGCGTGACAACACGCTTTTCAACAGCACCGAACGGCTGTAAATCATTTTTCCGTCATCATCGACCTTTTCGGACTGCATCAAGGCGGCCCTGAAAGTTTGCCCATCGACCGCCCGCAGGGATACTTCGCCGGAAGTTCCCGAATCTTCATCGCCGTTACCCGGCGGCTGGAAGCTTTCCTCGGCAACCACGAAGTCGGAAAAGCTCATATTCTGCAAATGCATCTCGCCGGTCGCGATCCCCAGCCAATTGCAGAGAGTCCGGTTAGCGCTGAGAAAGTGACCATCGGCATCAACAGAGAAAAAACCGACCGGCAGGTAATCGAAAAAGTCGGCCAGCATCTCTTCTTCGCTATGGCGGACTGCCCCCATTTCACGGTCGGCGGTTATATCTTCGGCCAGCCATAACAAGTAGCCCTGTTTTACCGGCATCGGCTGAATTGAAATACGACGCCACTCGACTATTCCCGGCGGCACCCGCAACGGTATTTCGGCCTCGGAGCGGATGCCGTCCCTGGCACCGGCGATCAACCGCGAAAAATTACCGGCAGCATCGTCACCGTCTATAATTTTGGAAATTGCATCGATTGAAACCGCCATCGCGAACAAACGGTGGAAAGCAGGATTTGCATAAACAAACACCCCCTCCGAATCGGTTATGAGATGCGCCACATGGCTGCTTTCGGCAGCAGACAGCAGCATATCCGCAATCATCCCATGCCCCCGTTTACGTTTTGCCACCTGTATCGCCACGATCACCAGCACGGCTACCGCCAAGGCGATAAAAACGCCCCAAGCGACAAGGGACCGGGACTTCCAGACGGCAAACGCCGCAACCATAAGAAGGCCCGCGCAGCTCAGCCATAAAATTATTACGTAACGGGACAAGACGCCTGAACAAATGTCTATAAAGTCCGATTTTGCATCCTGAGACTTCAAATAAACTCCTCGGCCAAGGCCTAATTTTGCGCCTGTTGGCCAGAATCGCCCCTTAATTTCATAACGTAGCCTATAACTTCAGCCACCGCCTTGTAATGTTCTTCCGGAACTTCCTCGTCCAATTCAACTGCGGCGTAAAGAACCCGTGCAAGAGGCGGGTTTTCGACTATCGGTATATCATGTTCCTTGGCGACCTCGCGGATTCTAAAGGCAAGGCTGTCAACACCCTTGGCGACCAGCTTGGGCACCTTCATTTTGTCCATTTTGTATTCCAGGGCAACTGAATAGTGGGTCGGATTGGTAATCACCACATCCGCCTCCGGAACCGCCGCCATCATCCTCTGCTGGGCCCGCTCCTTACGCAACTGGCGAATCCGGGATTTGATTGCCGGATCTCCTTCGGTCTGTTTGTTCTCGTCCTTTACCTCTTGCTTGCTCATCATCATCTGCTTGCGGTGGCTGTACTTGGTGTAGGCAAAATCAAGAATCGAGAGAACGGTCATAACCGCGATGCTTCCGGCCGAAAGCAAAATGACGACGATGTAAATGCGGTCCAGGGTCTGGATTATTTCAAACGAAGGCATAAGGGTCAGGTCGTCAACCATCGGTATGGCCAGTCCGAACGAGACCAGCGAGACCACAACAAGTTTAAAAATTCCCTTCAGGAATTCGACAAGTGCCTTGCCGGAAAACTTGCTTTTTATCCCTTTTATCAGTGATAATTTGGAAAAATCCGGTTTGATTTTTTCCGGCGCCCATATAAGCCCGTTCTGAACAATGCTGGATACCAGGGCCAAAACCATCAGCACACCCATAAAGGGAGCGAGAGTTAAAGCAAGTTCAAGAACCACCTGCGCCATTATCGATACGATATTTTTCGTATCCACTGACATGGCTTCGGGGCGCTCGATGAACTGCATCGACAAAAGGCGGACATTATTCATTATTCTTGGCGCCATGAAGACAACGCCGATAGTGCCGCCAAGCAAAATCATCGCGCTCTTGACTTCCTCGGACGAGGGAACCTGGCCCTTTTCCTTGGCCTTTGACAGTTTTCGTTCTGTAGGTTCTTCGCTTTTTTGTGAATCGTCTTCTTCAGCCATAAAGCAAACCTATATGTGCTTCACTGTGCCAGAAACGAGGACAATAATTCCTCAAAATGGGACATGAATACCAGCATAATGCTGGAAAGAGTAATAAACAGAAAGGTTATCTGCATCGACACCTGTATTGGCAAGCCAAAGAAGAATACCGGAAGCGTAGGCATTAGCCTTGTAAGGATGCCAATTCCTACATAGTAGATAATCGCGCTGACAATAATCGGCGTAGACATTTGAACGCCAAGTTTGAAGGCCGCGGCGACTTGCAACGTCACCATCTCAGAGAAGTCCCCGATCACCAGGGAACGACCGGGAATAAAAAGGCTATAGCTGTCGATCACCGCCCGTATCATTAAATGATCGGTATTGGTGACAAAAATTATAACAATGCCGAGGGTAGTCAGAAAACCGCTGAACAGGGAACTTTGCTGTTCGACTAGCGGGTCTTGTATAAGGGCGTTGGCCATCGAAGAAAAATAGGCAATCAGCGTCCCCGCGGTCTGCAGCGAGCTCATTAATACGCGCGTAATAACGCCGAAAAAGGCCCCGACCAAGACCTCCCCCGCGATCATAATCACCAGGTCTGACGGGGCCGACGGCATAGCCGGAAGTTCAAACGCCACGAACGGAAGAATTACCAGACTTATACCAAGGCCGATTACCAGACGGGTACGTATATTGACATAGACGAAACTAAACCCGGGGAACGTAGCGATAGCGGTTCCGATCCGGGAAAAAACCAGAAAAAAGTTAAAAATATTAAGATTTAAAAGGTCCTGTAGCATGACCAGTCAGCTGATTGTAGCCATACGATCAAACAACTTGAGACCAAATTCAATCACTGTCCTCATCATAAATGGCAGAAACACAATAATCGCAAGGAAGATGACAAGTATCTTGGGAACGAATGTAAGGGTCAGTTCCTGAATCGTCGTAAGAGCCTGGAACAAAGCTATTATCAACCCGACAACCAGGCCAGCCATCATGATCGGCCCCGCGGTCTTCAGCACGACGATCAAAGCCTCGCGGCCAACTTCCAGGACTTCAACCTCGTTCATTGCGCCCTCTCCCTACATGGGCATACGGACAATTTCCCTGTAGGCATCAATAACCTTGTCGCGAATTGCAACCACCGTCTGCAGAGTTATTTCAGCTTCCGATACGGCGGTAACAACCTGATTTATATCCGCTGTTCCGTTAATTGCCTTTATCGACAGAGCCTCGCTTTTATTGCCTGCATCTATGACGCCCTGAATGGAGCCCCTTACAAGATTTGCAAAAGTATCTTTCGCCGGGACACTGCCGACGGCTTCCAAACCCGATGTAGCGCCGCCCTTTGCGGCATTGGAATAAGCGGCTGCGACCTTGGCGATGTTTTGTAAGGGAATTGTCATTTAAGTACTCCTGATTATAATAACTTGCCGGACAGACATGTGCAAACATCGCACCCGTGCGTAACCTTCTTCTATTCAATAAGCCCTATGGCGTCTCGGAGCATCGACTTGGATGACTTGATGACACTTAGGTTGGCCTCGTAAGATCGTTGCGCCTGACGCATATCCATCATTTCGATCAAAGGGTTGACGTTCGGCGTAAGCACGTATCCCTCGGCATCGGCGGCAGGATGACCAGGATTATAGCTCTTTTTGAATTCCGAATCATCGGTTCCGATCTTGTTCGCACGCACGGTATTGAGACCAATGCTGCGGTCAAGCTCGTTCCTGAAGGTGACAACCTTGCGCCGATAAGGCATTGCACCTGGTTCTTGAGGAAGTGAGTTTGCGTTGGCTATATTTTCCGATATTACCCGCAGACGCGTACTCTGGGCCTTCATGCCGGCACCAGAGATACGAAACGTTTTCATCAAATCATCCATTTACCTTAACTCCGCAAAATTAGCCCCTGCCAAGCGCGATTTGAATCATTCTTGTATGTTTTTTGTAAAGATCGCTGGTTAACTTGTAGCTGATGTTGGTTTCATTGATTTTCATCATCTGCTCTTCAAGGATCACGGCGTTGCCGTTCGGCGTACTCTCGTAGGGCTTGCGCGTCTCAACCTCGTTAAAATTACGCAACCGCTGGGGCTTGCCGGTTATATGGTTGACGCTCGTAACCCTGACCCCAAGCTGCATCCTCTCGCGATCCACGAGACTCTTGAAATTGAATGGTTTAAGATCATGCGGCCTGTATTTTGGTGTATCAGAATTTGCTATATTCTGAGCCAAAATCTCCTGGCGCTGGCTTAGCCAGTCGAGACGTTTCCTGACGGCGTCGAAAAGCGGAATCTTGTTCAGATCCATAATATCCACCTCAAATCGCTCTTAATGATCCCACAAGATGTTATGGTGGGAACCATTTCGTCCACAGCCTATTATCACCCGGCTGTATTAATAATAGGTGAATCCCGGAAGAGATTATCGTCAGGTGCCCTAAAGCACACGGGATTGTAAAACTTGGTCTATAATCTAAAAAATTAAGACAGCAAGATTAAGGGAAAGCGGGCTGGATCAGACGTTATGGTCAAATTATTCCGTCTTCAGGACTGGTATCTGGGGCTTGGGCAAGGCAAACGCGGCGGCAAGGCCAAAGGAGTCATTCTTTTATCCAGCGGCGGGCTGGGTGATACGGTTCTGTTCGCTTTAATTCTACCCCGGCTTTTGTCTATCGCCGAGCCGGGAGAAAGAGTTTCCGTAATTCTGCGTAGCGACGCCGCCAAGATGGCGTTCCTGTTCCCGCCGGAAGTTTCGCTGATAACCGTGGACTTTAAACGACTGCGCAAAGATCTTGGTTATCGCCGTAAAACCTGTGAAAAGCTTTTTCACGGTAATTACCGAATAGCCGTATCATGTGACTACCTTCGTCATCCCGACCTTGACGAAGCCCTGCTTGACGCCTGCCGGGCTCCGCTGACGCTAGCAATGGAACCTCGACCGTGGCCCAAATACGATAGCCGTCTAAAACGTAACAGGAAATATTACACCCGCCTTTTCGATAGCGGGCCGCCGGTATTGGACAAGGTGGTGCGATGGTCCCGTTTCTGCGACTGGCTTACCGGCAACGAGATAAGCCCACCAAGGCTGAGAATTGAATATCCGCAACCGCCGACGACATCCGGCACCAACCCTGAACCGTACGTGATTATTCAGCCATTCTCGGCGGTAAAGCAGAAACAGAGTCAGCCGGACCTATATCGCAAGATTATCAAGAGCCTGCCCGACCATTACCGGGTCGTCGTCACCGGCACCGTTGATGATCTGGAAAAAAACCCTGACTTCCGGGAATTGCTGGAAATGCCCGGCGTTGATTTTGACTCATCCACATTCAAGGAACTGGTACCAGCGCTTATCGCCGCCAGTCTGGTTATTTCCGTGGATACCGCGTTGATGCATCTGTCGGCAGCCATGGGAACGACAACACTATGTATCGCCAGTGCCGCATATGTCGGAGAGATAGTCCCTTATGACCATTCCGTTACCCCTGCCAACGCCCATTTCATCTACCACTCAATGCCCTGCGAAGGATGCCTGGGTAGCTGCCCGATACCCGAGGAAGAGGATATGTTCCCCTGCGTGGCACGACTTGATGAAAAGGTGATAATCGACAAAGTCAGGAAACTTATCGGCCGAGAAGACAAAGTTACATAAATGTAATTTTAGTCTTCCGTTGCGTCGGTTTCGCTTTCCTCGGCCTCAACGCGGGCCCTGTCGCCCGCCCCTTTGGCCTCGGTGTCACGGCCCACCAGTTCAATTATCGCCATCGGCGCGCAATCTCCGTAACGATGGCCGGACCTGATTACCCGGGTATATCCGCCATTCCTGTCCTTGTAACGCTCGGCAAGGCTACCAAACAGTTTCTTTACCGCCACATCGTCGCGCAGTATGGAAAATGCCCGGCGGCGAGAATGCAGATTGCCACGTTTGCCAAGAGTAATGATCTTGTCGGCAACCCGACGAAGTTCCTTGGCCTTGGGCAAGGTCGTGGTAATTTGCTCGTGCGTCAACAGCGACACCGCCATGTTGGAAAACATAGCCTTGCGGTGAGAGCTGGTGCGGTTTAACTTGCGGCCGCTGATGCGATGACGCATCTCTTATTCTCCTTAAAACATGATACGAAATTAATTATCGTCAAAAAGAAACACACCCTGGCGATTAAAAAGGATCTTCCAGCCTTTTCGCCATTTCCTCTATATTTTCGGGTGGCCATTCGTCAACATCCATACCCAGATGCAGACCCATATGGGAAAGAACTTCCTTGATTTCGTTAAGCGACTTACGACCGAAATTAGGGGTTCTTAACATATCGTTCTCGGTTCTTTGAACAAGATCGCCGATGTAAATGATATTGT
Source organism: uncultured Hyphomicrobiales bacterium (assembly GCA_964511465.1). Classification (GTDB taxonomy): domain Bacteria; phylum Pseudomonadota; class Alphaproteobacteria; order Rhodospirillales; family 2-02-FULL-58-16; genus JAZFTA01. The sequence continues at coordinate 13,370 of CAZEFJ010000008.1, read as the reverse complement.
CGTTCTTGAGACAGTTTGCGGAACGAACCGAAAGTTCAAGTTCATCAACCTTGCGCAGCAGATTCCTGTTGAACGGCAGTACATCTTTTTCTTCGGCCACCGCTTCCGCCTGCGGTTCCTCGAAGTTGATAAACAGCTTCAACTGATCCTGTAAAATCCGCGCCGCCAGGGCAACCGCGTCATCCGGCGCGACCGAGCCGTCCGTCGTGACATCCATGGACAGCTTGTCATGGTCGGTGACCTGACCGACACGGGTATTCTCCACCTTGTAGGAAACCTTGCGCACCGGCGAGAAAACGGCGTCCATGGGAATCAGCCCGATCGGGCTGTCTTCGGAACGAGACACCGACGCGGCGACATAACCCTTGCCATGTTCGACCATAAGCTCCATCGACAGATTGGCGCCCTTGTCCAGGGTACAGATCACAAGATCAGGGTTCATAACTTCTATGTCGGGACCGGTTTCGATCATCGAGGCGGTAACGACACCTGCCTTGGTGCAGTTGAGGGTTACACGTTTCGGTCCCTCGCAGCTCATCCTGAGAGCCAGGGACTTTATATTGAGAACAATATCGGTAACATCTTCACGAACATTCGGGACCGGTGAAAACTCGTGCAGCACGCCATCAATCTGAATCGACGTAACCGCGGCCCCCTGAAGAGAAGACAACAATACCCGCCTTATCGCATTGCCCAAGGTCAGACCGAACCCACGCTCAAGCGGCTCGACCACTATGGTAGCGGACTTCGACGGATCGCCGCCCGGCAGCACATCAATTTTTACAGGCTTAATAAGCTCCTGCCAATTCTTTTGAATCACGTTATCCTACCTCATCACCGGATGAATAAAAAAAACACCCCTGAAAATACATAATTACCAAATTGTCTAAACCCTGCGGCGCTTGCGTGGACGGCAGCCGTTGTGGGGAATCGGTGTCACATCGCGAATTGCGGTAATCGTAAAGCCCACCGCCTGCAGAGCCCTAAGCGCGGCCTCGCGACCGGACCCCGGTCCCTTGACCTCTACCTCAAGCGTCTTCATGCCGTGTTCCATAGCCTTGCGACCTGCATCCTCGCCCGCCATCTGGGCCGCATAAGGGGTCGATTTACGAGAACCCTTGAACCCCTGACTGCCAGAAGACGACCAGGCAATAGCATTGCCCTGGGCATCGGAAATGGTAATCATGGTGTTGTTGAATGTCGCGTTCACATGGGCCACGCCGGAAGCTATGTTCTTGCGTTCGCGACGACGAGTACGTTGCACAGTTGACTTTGCCATAACCGATCCTCAGATTTCCTACCTAGCTACTTTTTTCTTGCCGGCGATTGCCCGCGCCGGACCCTTGCGGGTCCGCGCATTGGTATGGGTTCGCTGGCCATGGACCGGAAGTCCGCGCCTATGCCTCAGACCACGGTAGCAGCCCAGGTCCATCAGGCGCTTGATGTTCATCGCGACCTCGCGGCGAAGATCACCTTCGACCTTATAGTCGCGATCAATTGTTTCGCGAATCCGCATAACCTCGTCGTCCGTCAGGTCACTTACCCGACGATCCAGAGGGATTTCCAGAGACTCGCAAATTTGCCGAGCCTTGGTACGGCCAATCCCATGTATATGAGTTAACGAAATAACAACCTGTTTTCCGGTTGGAATGTTAACGCCAGCAATACGCGCCAAAGCTGGTACTCCTTGTTCTTTGGTTTTAAAAGATAATAACACCCACCGGGGATCGGAAGAGGCGAGATTATAGGGCCTCTGGCGATCAAGTCAACACGCTCTGACTAACCGGTGATTTTACATATTTCTCTCGTTACTTTATCTATGTCCGCCATGCCATCAACACTACTCAGCTCGCCCTTTTCGGCGTAGTAGGATATTATCGGTGCCGTTTGCGCGTGATAGGCCTGCAAGCGCGAACGAACCGTCTTCTCATCGTCATCTGCGCGCCGGACAAAGTTCTCGCTGCCGCATTTATCACAGACCCCATCCTCTTCGGGGGGATGAAATTCATCATGATATCCGGCACCACATTCAGCGCAGGCAAAGCGGCCGGTTATCCGATGGATCATCGCTTCGTCATCCACCTTTATCTCAATAATATGGTTTAGAACCACACCACTTTCGGCAAGGACGAGATCAAGCGCCTCGGCCTGGGGCACCGTCCGGGGAAATCCGTCAAGAATGAAACCATTCCTGCAATCTTCGCCACTGATGCGTTTGGAAATCATTGCGATTATCAGATCATCCGGGACCAGCCCACCGGCCTCCATTATTCCTCTGGCCTGCTCTCCCAGATCGCTGCCGGAGGCGACTTCCGCCCGCAGCATGTCACCGGTTGATATATGGACAATACCTAAATTGTCCTGCAAACGTGTCGCCTGAGTGCCTTTGCCGGCACCGGGAGGGCCGAGAAGTATAATGTTGCTCACTTGCGGCGCCCTCTAAGTTTCGACTTCTTTATCAGCCCCTCGTACTGGTGCGCCAAAAGGTGTGACTGAACCTGGGCAACAGTGTCCACGGTCACCGTGACAACGATCAGAAGACTGGTCCCGCCGAAGTAAAACGGCACCGAGAATCTGGAAATAAGTATTTCCGGCAACAGGCATACAATGGCCAGATAGGCAGCCCCGACAACGGTCAGGCGGGTAAGAATCCAGTCCAGGTAGTCCGCGGTGTTCTTGCCCGGACGTATACCGGGAATAAAGCCGCCATTCTTCTTTAGGTTATCCGCGGTTTCCGTCGGATTGAAGACAACCGCCGTATAGAAAAAGGCGAAGAACACGATAAGGCTTATATACAGGGTAAGATAAAGTGGCTGGCCGCGCCCCAGATATGCGGCGACCGTGGTCAGCCATTCCGGTCCAGAGCCGGCCGAAAAACCGATTACGGTAATCGGCATAAGCAGAAGGGAGCTGGCAAAAATAGGCGGGATAACGCCGGCCGTATTGATCTTCAGCGGAAGATGCATACTGTCGCCGCCGTAGACCTTGTTGCCGGACTGGCGCTTTGGATACTGGACTATAATCCGCCGTTGCGCCCGTTCCATAAAGACGATGAAGAAGATAACCCCGACCGACATAAACAGCATAAAAATTATGAATGCCGTCGAAAGTGCGCCGGTACGCCCCATTTCCAGGGTTCCGGCAAGGGCCCGGGGAAGATTGGCGACAATCCCGGAAAAGATGATAAGTGAAATGCCGTTACCAACACCGCGCGCCGTAATCTGTTCGCCCAGCCACATCAAGAACATTGTCCCGCCGGTCAACGTAACCACCGTAGTGAAACGAAAGAACATTCCCGGATTGATAACCGCCGAACCGGCACTGGACGACATTCCTTCGAGACCGGCGGCGATTCCATAACCCTGAAGAATACAGATCAGCACCGTTCCATAGCGGGTATACTGGTTGATTTTCTTGCGCCCCGCTTCCCCTTCTTTCTTCAGCGCCTCCATCTGCGGTGAGATCGAGGTCATAAGCTGCATGATAATCGAAGCGGAAATATAGGGCATGATGTTGAGGGCGAACACGGTCATCCGTCGCAGCGCACCGCCGGAAAACATATCGAACATGCCGAGAATGCCGCCGGAATTCTGCTTGAAAATATCCTGAAGGGCGACGGGGTCGATGCCCGGCAGCGGAACATAGGTGCCAAGACGATAGACGATCAGCGCGCCCAAGGTAAACATGATGCGCTTTTTCAGCTCGGTAGCCTTGGAAAAGGCTCCTAAATTCATATTGGATGATAGCTGCTCGGCAGCGGAAGCCATTGGCGTCCCTCAAAACTATTTTTATTCGTCGACCTTGGCGGCAGACTTGGTGGAAGGCTTGGTGGAAGGCTTGCTCTCGGTCACGGCGGCAGAAATAATTACCTTGCCGCCAACTTTCTCGACGGCGGCAATTGCGGCACTTGACGCCTTGGCAACCTCTATGGTGATCTTTGATTTAAGATCACCCTTGGCGAGAAGTTTAATGCCATCGCGCTGCCGAGTAAACATACCGGCCGCCTGAAGAGCCGCCATATCGACCGTTCCGGTGATTTTCAGCTTGCCGTCATCAATAGCCTTTTGCAGACGACCTGTATTAACCGGAACGAATTCCTTGCGGAAAATATTGTTGAAACCGCGCTTCGGCAAACGCCGGTAAAGCGGCATCTGGCCTCCCTCGAAGCCAAGCAGCGAAACACCGCTACGGGATTTCTGCCCCTTGTTGCCACGCCCCGCGGTCGAGCCGGTGCCGGAACCTATACCGCGTCCGACACGCTTGCGGGCCTTGCGGGCGCCCGGGTTATCATGCAGTTGATTTAATCTCATTTATCCGTATTCCCTTGAGCAAAAATGCCTAACCGGCTTCTTCGACACGCACCAAATGACTGACTTTCTCAATCATCCCCCGCACCGAAGGGGTATCCTCCAATTCGCGGGTCCGCCTTATTTTGTTAAGACCGAGGCCCACCAAAGTCGCCCGCTGACCCTTACCTTGGCCTATCGCGCTGCCGGTTTGCGTAACCTTTATCGTTGCCTTCTTTTTTCCAACCATGAGCCTAGCCCTCAGCCTTTACCGGTGTTTGCTTGGTGTCGCGACCGGAGCGGGAAGAGTTACCGCCACGGCGCGAAACTATATCCCCCACCTTAAGCCCTCGCCGTGCGGCAACGCCACGCGGCGAGACGCAACCGGCAAGAGCGTTAAAGGTCGCCTTGACCATATTGTGGGGATTTGAGGTGCCGATCGACTTGGCAACCACATCCTGCACCCCCATCGCCTCAAGAACCGCACGCATCGGGCCACCGGCGATAATTCCGGTGCCCGGAGGCGCGCTCCGAAGAACCACCTTGCCGGCCCCGTAATTACCTTCCACATCATGATGAATAGTCCGTCCATCACGAAGAGGAACCCTGACCATTTCCCGTTTGGCCTGTTCGGTGGCTTTGCGCATGGCCTCTGGAACCTCGCGGGCCTTGCCGGTTCCAAAACCTACACGACCATTTCCGTCGCCAACCACGACAATCGCGGCGAACGAGAATCTACGCCCGCCCTTAACGACCTTCGCGACACGGTTTATGCGAACCAGCTTATCTATCAGTTCTTTTTCTTCGTTCTGCTGCGAACGATTTCTTCCTGTCCGAGGTTTCCTCGACGATTTTGTGGACGGCAACGACATAAATTCAAGCTCCCTAGAAAGACAGACCGGCTTCACGCGCCTTATCGGCCAGGGCCTTGACCCGACCGTGATATTTATAACCGCCTCTATCGAAGACGACTTCCTTGACCCCTGCGGCCAACGCCCGCCCGGCAATCAGCTTGCCGACTTCCTCGGCCGCCTGCTTGTTGGCGCCGCAACCGGCCTTGCCCCCTCCTGCTACTACATCCTTGTCCATGCTGGACGCGGACGCCAGGGTCACCCCACGCTGATCATCAATGACCTGGGCATATATATGCCTGCCGGACCGAAATACCGACAAACGCAGACGCCCAAGGGAACGTTTCCTGATCTGGGCCCGGGTGCGAAACTTGCGACGCTCGAATAATCTTTTTGAACTGGCCATGGCTTATTTCTTCTTTCCCTCCTTACGAAGGATAATTTCATTATCGTACTTTATGCCTTTTCCCTTGTATGGCTCGGGCGGCCTGTAGCCGCGTATTTCGGAGGCCACCTGACCAACAAGCTGTTTATCAGAACCCTTTACGGATATGTGGGTTTGATCGGCACATTGGATGTTAATGCCTTGTGGAACCAGATATTTCACTTCGTGGCTGTAGCCAAGCTGCAAGACCAGATATTTTCCCTGAACCTGGGCTCTGTATCCAACGCCATTCACCTCAAGATTTTTCACATATCCCTCGGAAACGCCGGTGACGATATTGCTAATAAGGCTACGTGTGGTGCCCCACATTTTATGAGCCTTGAGGCTATCGTTCCGGGGCTTTATCAAAATCTGGCCGCCATCCATCGACGCCTCGACATCATCGACAAGGAGAATACTCATTTCCCCCAGCTTGCCCTTCGCCGAAACGGACTGGCCGGAAACGTTTACGCTAACGCCTTCGGGCACCTGAACCGGATATTTGCCAATTCTCGACATCGAAATGTACTACCTTTAAAAAACTAGAATACTTCGCAAAGCACTTCACCGCCGACATTGGCCTTGCGTGCTTCCGAATCCGACATAACGCCGCGTGGTGTTGATAAAATAGATATACCCAATCCGTTATAGACCAGGGAAAGATCCTTGATCTTGGAGTAAACCCGGCACCCCGGCGTTGAAACCCGGTTGATCTCGCGGATCACCGGAACGCCGTCATGATATTTGAGTTCGATCTCGACCTCATTGATACCGGATCTGACTTCACGACTGGTAAAATTACGTATGTAGCCTTCGCGCTTAAGAGCACCAAGCACATTGCTGCGCATTCTCGAGGCAGGGGCAACGACACTGCTTTTCCTGGCCCTTTGGCCATTGCGAATGCGTGTCAGTAAATCAGCGATGGGATCAGTCATTGACATGTTTGCTTTTCCCTTACCAGCTCGACTTGACCATACCGGGTATTTGCCCTTTTAAAGCAAGGTCTCTCAGGGCAATACGCGATAATCTGAATTTGCGGTAATTTCCCCGCGGGCGACCAGAAATCTCACAGCGAAGGCGAACCCGCACCGGTGACGAATTGCGAGGCAACGAAGACAACTTCATCCTGGCCTCGAAATGTTCCTCCGACGACAGGGACGAATCATTAATCACCGCCTTGAGACTGGCCCGCTTGGCCGCATATTTTTTAACAAGCCGCTCTCGCTTCTTGTTTCTTTCGATAGAACTTTTCTTAGCCATCCTGTGTTTCCATTTCCCTGGCTGCCTCTTCTTTTTTCTTTTCTTCCTCGACCTTGATGGCCTCGGCTTCATCCTTACGGGTAAAGCCGGTAAACGGCATATCAAAGCCCTTTAGTAATGAGCGGGCTTCGGCGTCGGTTTTAGCCGACATACAGATCACGATATTCATGCCCCTGATTTTATCGACTTTGTCATAGTCGATTTCAGGAAATACGATCTGTTCTTTCAGACCCATTGAGAAACAGCCATGACCGTCAAAGCTTTTGGCGGAGACGCCACGAAAATCCCTGACCCGTGGCAAGGCCACGTTAATCAGACGATCGAGAAATTCGTACATCCGCTTGCGCCTGAGCGTGACCTTACAGCCAACGATCATGTCCTCTCTTAGCTTGAACACGGCAATTGATTTCTTGGCCCTGGTTATCACCGGCTTTTGGCCGCTAATCAGAGTCATATCAGTGATCGCGCCTTCAATTTTCTTGCGATCCTGGGAGGCTTCGCCAACCCCCATATTTATGACTATCTTCTCCAGCTTCGGAGCCTGCATATGGTTAGAGTAGCCGAACTCCTTGATCAGAGCCGGTTTGATCGTTTCGTTATACTGCTTTTGTAGACGTGTCATGATTTTCGTCTATCCGATTAAATGTCTATAACTTCGCCGGAACGTTTGGCGTACCTGACTTTGCGACCGTCTTTCATAAACTTGTAGCCAACTCGTGTAGGCTCATCAGCTTTGGGATCGACAAAACCAAGATTTGAAATGTGAATAGTCGCCTCTTTCTCGATAATTCCGCCCGCCGAACCCTGAGTGGGACGGGTGTGACGTTTAACCATATTCACACCTTGGACGAGGGCCCGCATACTGCTCGGAATAACGCGAAGGATATCACCGATTTTCCCTTTGTCTTTTCCCGAACGAACGATCACCCGATCGCCTTTTTTCAGCTTTATTTTTGTCGCCATCACAGAACCTCTGGGGCAAGTGAGATTATCTTCATATACTTTTTCGCTCTCAACTCGCGGGTTACCGGGCCAAAAATACGAGTACCGATAGGCTCGCCCTGCTTGTCGATCAGAACCGCCGCATTTTTGTCGAAGCGAATTGCCGAACCGTCACCCCTGCGGATGTCCTTTGACGTCCGGACCACCACGGCGCGCAAAACTTCACCTTTCTTGACCCGACCACGAGGTATCGCCTCTTTGATCGAAACGACGATGACATCCCCAACCGAGGCATACCTGCGCTTGGACCCTCCAAGAACCTTGATGCACTGCACCTTGCGAGCCCCGGAGTTGTCAGCAACTTCCAAGTTTGTTTCGGACTGGATCACGTCTACCTTCCCTTTTCGCTATCGGAAATCACTTCCCAGCACTTGCGCTTGGAAATTGGCCGACACTCGCGAATACTGACTATTTCGCCCGCTTTGATCATGTTTCCTTCATCGTGGGCGACATACTTCTTGGACAGCTTGATATACTTTTTGTAAAGCGGGTGCATCACCTTGCGCTCGACCTTGACGACTACCGTCTTGTCCATTTTTTCGCTTACCACAACGCCCTGCATAACTCTTCTTGGCATTTTTTATCCTGGCTCCTGCTTAAGACGCGGCACGGGCGCGTTCGCCCTGCAAGGTCTTAATTCGCGCGATCAGACGACTGACCTGGCGTCTGCGCGCTGTGTTTTCCAACTGGCCGCTCGCAACCTGGAATCGAAGGTTGAATTTTTCCTTCCTGAGGTCGACAAGATGGCCCTTTAATTCATCATCGGTCTTGGTTCGAAGGTCTTCCGTTTTCATCGTCTAGCCCTCCTCGCCAAGGCGCGTAATAAATCTGGTTTGCAAAGGCAGCTTGGCCGCAGCCAACTCGAAAGCCCGCTTGGCAACCTCTGCCGAAACCCCGTCCACCTCGAACATCACCCTTCCCGGCTTGACCCGGCAGGCCCAGTACTCGACCGATCCCTTGCCCTTGCCCTGACGAACTTCGGCAGGCTTCATGGTCACCGGAAGGTCCGGGAAAATCCTTATCCAGACCCGCCCTGCACGCTTCATATGCCTGGTCATGGCACGACGGGCGGCTTCGATCTGACGAGCGGTTACCCGGTTCGGGCTGGTCGCTTTCAGACCATAAGAGCCGAAATTGAGTAACGTTCCGCCCTTGGCCTTGCCATGGATACGACCCTTGTGCGCCTTGCGGTATTTTGTTCGTTTGGGACTAAGCACTGTTCTTCGCTTTCTCTAATATTCTAACGGGACGGCTGTTGTTCGACGGCATAATTATCAATCGCCATCGGATCATGAGCCATTATTTCGCCCTTAAATATCCACACTTTTACACCACAAATGCCGTATGTGGTGTGCCCCTCGGCAACACCGTAATCGACATGCGCGCGCAATGTATGCAGCGGCACACGCCCCTCGTGATACCAGACCGTGCGGGCAATTTCGGCCCCTCCTAAACGCCCGGCACAGGTAATACGGATACCCAGCGCACCCAGACGCATCGCAGACTGAACAACCCGTTTCATTGCCCGACGAGTCGAAACCCGGCGTTCCATCTGTTGGGCGACGTTCTCGGCAACAAGTTGGGCGTCTATTTCAGGTTTGCGAATTTCGACAATGTTAATATGAACATCCGAGCCGGTAACCTTCGCTACGTCACTACGCAACTTTTCAATATCGACGCCTTTTTTGCCGATGATTATTCCCGGACGGGCGGTATGGATGGTGATCCTCGCCTTTTTTGCCGGACGCTCTATAACTATACGCGATACACCCGCCTGGGACAGACGTGACTTAATGAACTTGCGGATACGCAAATCCTCGTGCAAAAGCTTGGCGTAATTGTCCGAGGCATACCATCTTGAATCCCAGGTTCGGATAATCCCAAGCCTTAAGCCAATCGGATTAACTTTCTGTCCCATCTACTTAGTCTCCTCGCGCTCACGCACAATCAGCCTTATATTGCTGAAGGGTTTTTGAATTCGCCCAACCCGGCCACGAGCCCTGGCGCGCCATCTTTTCATAACCGTGCTTCGTCCGACGGTTGCCTCTGACACATACAGCTGATCGACATCCAGTTGATGATTGTTCTCGGCATTGGCAATTGCAGACTGCAAAAGTTTCTTAACCTCGCCTGATATCCGGCGCTTGGAGAACTGAAGCTCGGCAAGCGCCGCGTCACAGTTCTTGCCACGGATGATGCCCATCACCAGATTCAGCTTTTGGGCACTGATTCTGACGTTTTTGGCAAAGGCCATTGCTTCATTGTCGGCAAGCCGACGTTCGGACGATTTCTTACCCATTTCTGTTATCTTCTCACCTTTTTATCGGCACCATGGCCGGAGTAGGTTCGGGTCGGAGAAAACTCTCCCATCTTGTGTCCGATCATATCCTCGGTAACCAGCACCGGAATAAATTTATGGCCATTGTAAACGCCAAACGTAAGCCCCACAAACTGAGGCAAAATCGTCGAACGGCGAGACCATGTTTTAATGATATCGTTACGCCCACTGGCACGGCTGACTTCCGCCTTCTTGAGAAGGAAGCCTTCAACAAACGGTCCTTTTGAAATTGAGCGAGCCACTAAAGCTCTCCTTCTTATTTCTTGCTGTAACGGCGGCGCATAATCAGCGCATCCGTTTTCTTGTTGTTACGAGTCCGCTTGCCCTTGGTGGATTTACCCCAAGGAGTAACCGGGTGACGACCGCCCGAAGTACGTCCTTCACCACCGCCATGGGGGTGATCTACCGGGTTCATGGCGACGCCGCGAACCGACGGGCGCTTGCCGAGCCAACGTTTACGCCCAGCCTTTCCCAATTTAATATTCTGCTGATCCGGGTTGGAAACGGCACCGATCGTAGCCATACATTCGGCACGAACTATTCTTACCTCTCCGGAACCAAGGCGTAACTGGGCATAGCCCTGGTCCTTGCCGACCAGCTGCACATATGTTCCGGCGGAACGTGCGATCTGGCCACCCTTTCCAACTTTCATTTCGACGTTGTGAATAATCGTGCCGACCGGAATGTTGGCCATCGGCAATGCGTTCCCGGGTTTGATATCAACTTTTTCGCCGGAAACCACTACGTCACCCACCTTGATCCTTTGCGGAGCAATAATATAGGAGACCTCACCGTCCTGATAACGTATGAGGGCGATAAAAGAGGTCCGGTTGGGATCATATTCCAGACGCTCAACCGTCGCCGTAATATCGACTTTTGCCCGTTTGAAATCGACGATCCGGTAGCGACGCTTATGCCCGCCACCACGCCGCCTGGCGGTTATCCGCCCCATGTTGTTGCGCCCGCCCTTCTTGCGCAATCCTTCGGTCAAAGACCTTTCAGGCTTGCCCTTCCACAGGCTTGAGCGATCGACAAGAACCAGACCGCGAAGCCCGGGGGTTGCCGGTTTGAATTTTCTCAACGCCATCTTCTAGACCCCCGTCGTAATATCAATGGACTGGCCTTCAACCAAGGTAACTATCGCTTTCTTGGTATCCACTCTTTTGCCGAGATGACCCTTGAAACGTTTGGCCTTGCCTTTTTGACGCAAGGTGTTGACCGCCGCGACCTTGACTTTGAACAAGCCCTCGACTGCGGCCTTTATTTCAGGTTTTTTGGCATCCATGGAGACCCGGAAGCTTACCTGGCTGAACTCTGAAAGAAGCGTCGATTTCTCGGTAATTACGGGAGAGCGGACAACCTCGTACATTCGGGCTTTGCTGATCTTGAGATTTTTGGCGTCATACTTGCTCATTTCAGGCGCTCCACCAACTTTTCAACGGCGCCTTTGGTAAGCACCAGAATATCCGAACGCAGAATATCGTAGACATTGGCTCCCTGGCTCGGCAGCAAGTCGAGGCCGATAATATTGGTAGCGGCGCGGGAAAAATTCAGATCCAGTTCCGCCCCGTCAATAACCAAAGCACGATCCCATCCCAGTTTTTTCACCCGCTTTAGCAGTTCCGCGGTTTTCGCTTCTTTCAGCTTTGCATTTTCGAGGACAACAAGTTTGCCTTCCGCCTGCTTTGCCGAAAGCGCGGTCTTGAGCGCCAGCCTGCGTACTTTTTTCTGTAATTTATGGGCATGGCTGCGAACAACTGGTCCGAAGACCACTCCACCGCCGCGCATTTGCGATGCCCTGGCGGTTCCCTGACGGGCCCGGCCGGTACCTTTTTGCTTGAACGGCTTGCCTTTTCGGCCGCTGACTTCGCCACGTCCCTTGATTTTGTGAGTTCCGGCGCGACGATTGGCAAGCTGCCAGTTTACCGCCCGCTCAAGAATATCAACGCGAAGCGGAAGACCGAATACCGCTTCGTCAAGGTCTATATCCCCGACCTTCTTGTTATCGATGCTGATGACATCACACTTCATGGCTTATTCCTTAGACCCATCATCTTCAGGCAGGTTTGCGTCCCCGGCAGAGACCGCCTGATCAGGTTCCTTGAGCTCTTCATCTCCGGGACCGGCGAGCGAGGCAGGGAACGGCGCGCCATCCGGTAATTTCTTTTTGATTGCGTCAGATATCAGAACAAAGCCGTTACTGGCACCTGGAACCGCGCCTCTTACCACAATTATCCCACGGTCGGTATCGGTGGAAATAACTTTCAAATTATGGACGGTAACCCTTTCGTTACCCATCCTGCCGGCCATTTTCTTGCCCTTGAAAACCTTGCCAGGATCCTGACACTGACCAGTTGAACCAAGGCTGCGATGACTGACCGAAACGCCGTGAGTGGCCCGCAGGCCAGCAAAATTATGGCGTTTCATACCACCGGCGAAACCCTTGCCGATAGAGGTTCCGGCAACATCGACAAACTGGTCGGCAACAAAATGATCGGCTGAAATTTCCGCTCCGACATCGACAAAGGCATCGGCACTGATCCGAAATTCGGCCAGCTTGAATTTGGGTTCAACCTTGGCTTTGGCGAAATGACCGCGCATCGCCCGGCTGACGTTTTTCACCTTGGCCAGTCCATAGCCAAGCTGAAGCGCGTTATAGCCGTTATTTTCCTCGGTGCGCTGAGCCACTACGCGGCAATCATCGACCTTGAGCACGGTGACCGGAATCCTGCTTCCGTCGTCGTTAAATACCGACGACATGCCAAGTTTGCGGGCTATCAGACCAGTTCGCATCTTAATTCATTCCTAGAGTTTAATCTCGACATCGACGCCCGAGGCCAGGTCGAGCTTCATCAGCGCGTCCACGGTTTGGGGAGTCGGGTCAATTATGTCAAGAAGCCTTTTATGGGTACGCACCTCGAACTGCTCACGGGATTTCTTGTCGATATGCGGCGAACGCAAAACCGTGAACTTTTCAATTCTTGTCGGCAACGGAATCGGCCCACGGACATTGGCCCCGGTGCGCTTGGCGGTATTCAGGATTTCAGTCGCTGACTGATCCAGCACCCGATGATCGAACGCCTTCAGGCGGATGCGTATATTTTGACTTTCCATACTCTCAACTCACTATAAAAATCAGACCGGCAAAACGCCTTGACTATTCAACTACCTTGACGACGACACCGGCCCCGACAGTACGACCGCCCTCG
>CAZEFJ010000007.1:21439-27307 GCA_964511465.1 uncultured Hyphomicrobiales bacterium | reverse complement strand
CGGGCCAGGGCGGGAAGCGTCGGCACCGAGATATGATCCCGGAATATTAGTGGCGCAGCCCCTGTACCGCCGCCACGCCCGTCGAGAATAAGGTAGTCGGCACCGGCCTCGACGGCAAAGCTGATATCGTCCTCTATATGGTTGGCCGATATCTTGTAGCCGATGGGAATGCCGCCGCTTAGCTGCCGCACCCGATCAGAGAATTTGCGAAAGTCATCCACCGTCACCAGGTCGGCGAAAGTGGGTGGTGAAATCGCCGGGGTTTTTTCAGCCAACCCACGGACCTTGGCGATCTTGCCGATAACCTTGTTGGCAGGCAGATGACCGCCGGTGCCCGTCTTCGCCCCCTGCCCGCCCTTGAAATGAAAGGCCTGAACACGGCTCAGGAGTTCTTCGCTGTAGCCGAAGCGCGCCGATGCAAGCTCATAAAAATAGCGGCTGTTGGCGGCCTGTTCCTCCGGCAGCATGCCGCCTTCACCGGAACATATTCCGGTGGAGGCAAGTTCGGCACCCGTTGCCAGGGCAACCTTGGCTTCCTCGGACAAGGCCCCAAAACTCATATCGGAAACGAACAGCGGCATCTTCAGCACAAGCGGCTTTTTCGCATTCGGTCCAATGACCAGTTCCGTCGCCACCGCCCCATCGTCCATCAGCGGTTTGCGGGCAAATTGCGCGGGCAATATCTGGATATCGTTCCAGTCTGGAAGGGTCTGACGGGGCACCCCCATGGCGCCCATCTCGCCATGATGGCCGACCCTGCTTAAACCATGTAGTGCCAGATCGTGGATAGCCTTGATCGTCGGCTCCTCGGGCGTCGGAGCGGCCAGCCCGTCACTAGACGAAGGAGCCTCAGTCGGAGCATCGGCATGGCCCCCGTCCTCCGGCAACCGGGAATGCGAACCGTCACAATAGGGGGCGTTGTCGGTATATTTGCACATGCAGAGATGTGCCGTATCGCTTTCGTCCACCGTGAAGGCGGTCGGCGTGAATGACGTGCCGCGATGAGAGCCATCGCAGAACGGCTGGCTCTCCGATCTGCCGCAACTGCACCAATGATAGGTTTCCCCTGCCTCCAGATTGACCTCCGTCGGCTTGCGATCGGCAATAACTGGTTTATCCATGGCGTGCTTTCTTTTCCCCCTGAAACCGGCCTGCTTGGTAGTCCTGAAATGCCTGCATAACTTCCTGTCTGGTATTCATGACTAAAAGACCGCCTCGTACCACAGGTTTATTCAGTCGCCGCGCGGCGTCAATCAGCAAACCAATCTTTCAGTACCCGTCATGACTCGTGGGTTCCGTCACAGTAGGGGCGGTTGGCGGACCGCTGGCAACCACAGACATAGACTGTTTTGTCCTCGTCGAAAGTTTCCACATGGGGCATCGTGTCAGTTGTTTCGTGGGAGCCGTCGCAGAACGGCCCGTTCTTTGAAAGACCGCACAGGCAGAAGGCCTTGGTGTCTCCGGCTTTCACATCCACGGCGAAGGGCTCATTTTGCCAAGCTGTCTTATCATCACTGGCTTGCATAGTTCATCTCCGGTTTGTCGGTTAAAATCCAAGCCATCTTATGGCTGAATATCGATTGATAAAAAGTATAATGTTATTATTATCTTGATATATAAAATATATCATCTAACACGCTATCCATGAGTGACGCCGATGACTTTGGAACAACTTAAAGTGCTTTGCGCAGTCGTCGATCAGGGGGGGTTCCGCGCCGCCGCCGAGTCTCTCTACCGCAGCCAGTCGGCAATCAGCATCGCGATCCGCAAACTGGAGGAGGAACTTGACCTTAAGCTGTTCCTTCGTGACCGGTATCGCCCCAGTCTTACCGATGAAGGCCGGTCGCTCTATGAGAAGGCATGCACGGTTTTATCCCATGCGGATGAGTTCGCGACCCTGGCCCGGCACTATTCGACCGGGGAAGAGCCGGAACTTCGTCTGTCGATGAGCGCGATTGTTCCGGTGGAGCGAATAATAGCCGTTCTTAACCAGGTAACGGAACAGGCCACGGCGACCAAACTGACTCTGCTGGTGGAAACCCTGAACGGCACCATGGAACGCCTTGATGACGGCGATGTGGATATCGCGATCACCGAATCTCTCGCCGATGAAAGCGGTTACGACCATGCCACGATCAGTCGGGTGGAGCTTGTCAGCGTTGTTTCATCCCGATCACCATTCGCCGCCAGAGCCGCCATGCTCGACGAACGGGAAATGGAAGACAGCACCCAGATCATCGTCCGCGACACTAGCCGCCACGCAAAAAAGAGAACCGCCGGCGTGCTTAAGTCCGCCACCCCCTGGGTGGTTAACGATTTTACCATGAAGAAACGGATTATCGCTTCCGGCATGGGCTGGGGGCGCATGCCCAGACACCTGGTCAAGGACGAGATTGAAAAAGGTGAGCTTGTCGTAATTACCTCGGAAGATTTCGCGCCATTCAGTGTCGATATCAAAATAGTCCGGCGAAAACACAAGCCGGTCGGGCCGGTGGCGGCAAAACTGTGGCAACTGATGCAAGGTCTCGATAATGCCGGGACAACCTAAGCGCGCCATCCCCAGTTTTTCAGAGCATGTCTTGGCTATTCCAATGGCGGCGGTATTTGGGTACAATACTCGCGTCTTTAAACGTTATCTGGGAAACATCGACTAAGATAGGGATACTGAATTTAGGTATATATGGATAAAGGCGGAAAGTCGAAAATCGGTCCTGATAAATTATCTCACCGTATGCGCCTCCATTCGGAGTGGAACGAGCTGACGGAAGATGAACTAAATTTTCTCAGCTCGAAAAAAATATGTAAAAAATACGCTCGCGGTGAAATGGTTTTCCATGAAGGCGACGCTTGTCGCGGTATTTATTGTGTGGAAAGCGGCCTGATTGGAATCCGCAAGGCCGACGCCGACGGAAATTCCGTTCTTCTTGGTCGTCTGGCCGAAGCCGGCAGTACGCTTGGTTACAGGCCGCTGCTTGCCGGAGAAAACCATAGGGCGAGTGCCGAGGTAATGAAGGAAAGCACTGTTTGCTTCATAGAAAAGAAAGCGGTATGGGAGCTTCTTTCCCATAATCCCAACCTTGGCTTGCGGTTCCTGCAAATAGCGACCAGGGATCTCGGCGCCGCCGAGGAGGAAATATTTCAACTGACCGCGCTTGATCTGCGCGCCCGCCTTGTCCATCTGCTTCTGGTTTTCATGGATCATTATGGGACGGTTTCCAGGGACGGCACCGTCAGGCTGGAGCTTCCGTTATCACGGCCAGATCTGGCGGCGATGGTCGGCGCACGCACTGAATCCGTTTCCCGCGCATTTCGCAAGATAGAGGACGACGGCATCGCCGAATTTTCCGGGCGCATGGTGACTATTCCCAATATCGAAAGGCTGCATAAGGAAATAGAGTACGAGGGTCATCTCTGATCCCCGCTTAGACGGCTTTTTCAGCCGGTAATTCCATGCTCTCTAGCACAAGTTTTTTTTGAAAAACTAACTCATGTCATAGCTTTGACAGGGGAATAATAGGAGACTCTTTGGCAGAGTCCTTTTGTGCGTTAGATCTCACCAACCCTTACCAAGAGGGGATCTGTCATGAATGGTTCCCATACCAATATTTCCCGCCGGGACGTCGTCAAGAGCCTCGGCGCAGGAGCCGCCGCCGCTGCTGCTGCCATCACCATGCCAACCGCCGCCAAGGCCGCCGCATCGACAAGGCCGGTTCGCTACGCCATGGTCATAGACACCCGGCGTTGTTCAGGCTGTCATGGTTGCTCGGTCGCCTGCAAGGCGGAATTCGATGTTCCCCTGGGGTTAACCCGGTCCTGGGTCGAGTATGTCGAGAAGGGCGATTATCCCAACGTCAGCCTCAGTTTCCTGCCCAGGCTATGTAACCACTGCCGTCACCCGGCATGTGTGGATGTCTGCCCAACCGGGGCTACGTTCAAACGCAAAGAGGATGGCATAGTCGATATAGATCCCGACATCTGCATCGGCTGCAAATATTGTCTGCTGGCATGCCCCTATGATGCCAGATTCATCAATCCGATAACCGGCTCGGCGGACAAGTGCAGCTTCTGCCTGCATCGGGTAAAGGAAGGTCTTGAGCCTGCCTGCGTCAACACCTGCCCGGGAAGGGCGCGGATTTTCGGCGACGTCAACGATCCGGATAGTGAAATATCGAAGGTGCTGATGAGCAACCCGGTATCCGTATTGCGCCCCGGCATGGGGACTGAGCCTTACGTCTTTTACATCGCCGCCGATCATTCGGATGAGCATGAGAGAAAACGTGGCTGGAATGTGGACGTCACCACCCATCGCCGCCAGCCGGAGAGGAGGTAGACATGGTTGAGTTAAATTGGGGATTACCTGTCATAGGATACCTGTTTCTGGCTGGCGTAGGCGCCGGTGCCCTGACCGTAAGCTCGTCCGTGTTGCTGCGCGGTGGCGGTGGTGGCTTCGGTGGGCGCCACTTCAAGATCGCGCGCTACGGAGCCTATCTGGCACCGTTTCCCATAATTATAGGAACCGGCCTGCTGATACTTGAATTGGGCTCTTTCCACGCCGGGAACTGGTTTCGCTTTCTAAACCTGTTCACCACCATCAACCTGTCGCCCATGTCTATCGGCTCATGGCTGCTGATGTTATGCATCGGCGTCAGTATCCTTTACGCCTATACCTTCTGGCCCAAGGACGCCCGTCCCGGAGACCAATTGGATAAATACAGGACGGCACTGGCGTGGTTTAGCGTTCCGTTGGGAATTTCGGTAGCGGTATATACCGGCGTCCTGCTGGGAGCCATGCCGGCACGACCGTTCTGGAACTCGCCGGTTCTGCCGATGCTGTTCCTGCTGTCGGCACTTTCGACAGGCGTCGCCGTAATCATGTTCGTCCAGGCGCTTCTTCACAGGGAAGACAAAACCCCGGAAGAGCAAAAAGAATATCACGATAGCGGCTATATTCTGACCGCCTCCGACCTGATGCTGATCGGCTTTGAGATTCTTGCAATTTTCCTGTTCCTGATGTTCGCTCACCTGACCGTCGGTGATGTCAAGTATGCGGTATCGACGATCCTGCCGGGCGGCAGCATGGCTGGCACTTTCTGGTTCTGGGTGCTGTTGGTCGGGCTTGTCATTCCTGCGGCGATAGAGCTGATCTACGTTTTTCCCAGGCTTCTTGGACACCGCGAGTTCAGCGCCCCGGCAATTGTCGAGTACATGGTGCCGGTAGCCGTGCTTATCGGTGGTTTTATGCTGCGCTACATCGTCGTGGTCGCCGGTCAGATTACCGGCCCGGTCGGAATTTAAGGAGGAAATGATGTTTAACCGTCGTAATTTCCTGAAATTGGGGGCGGCTACCGCCGCCGCGGCAGCCCTGTCCAAAAGTGGCACACTTGTCGCTTCCGGGGCCGTCCCGCTGAGGCGGGGCAAGGACTTCTCACCGCTTACGGGAAGACAACGCACCGCCATTCCAAGCGCCTGCTGGAACTGTGTTACCCGGTGTCCGAATATCGGATACGTGGAAGATGGCAAGGTGGTCAAGATCGAGGGCCACCCGAAATCCATCCGCTCAGAAGGTGTCATGTGCGCCAAGGGCCAGGCCGGGGTAAACCAGATATATGATCCCGACCGCATCCTTTACCCGCTGAAACGCGTCGGTAAGCGGGGCGAGGGCAAGTGGAAAAGAATAACCTGGGACGAGGCCTTGAGTGAGGTTGCATCGCACCTGAAAAAACTCCGGGATGAAGGGCACCCGGAAAAGTTTGCCTTTCACTACGGACGGATGAAGTCCTCGTCGAGCAAGTTGATCAAAAGCCTCTTCCTTGCCAACTACGGCACCGCCAGCATCGGCAACCACACCAGCATATGCGAGGGCGGCAA
>CAZEFJ010000007.1:0-21339 GCA_964511465.1 uncultured Hyphomicrobiales bacterium | reverse complement strand
CCAACTACGGCACCGCCAGCATCGGCAACCACACCAGCATATGCGAGGGCGGCAAGTGGACGGCCCAAGAGCTTACCTGGGGCAAGCATTACGACAATTGGGATTTTGACAAGACCAGATACGTCCTCAACTTCGGCTCCAACGTGTTGGAAGCCGGTACCAACCATATCCCTACCGCCCAGCGATTACTGAGGGCAATGGCTGATCGCGGGGTAAGGATGGTGACCTTCGACGTGCGGATGTCCAATACCGCCGCCAGATCTACCCAATGGGTACCGGTGATCCCCGGCACCGATCTGGCCGTCGTGCTTGCAATGTGCAACGTGGTGATGGAGGAGGGCCTCTATAAGGGCGAGGGCGAGGAATTCCTGAAGTTCTGCAAGGTTGCGCCAAATCCCGATATCACGATTGCGGATAAAATTGCGCTGCTTAAACAACACCTGGCTAATTACACCCCCGAGTGGGCCGAGAAAATCAGTGGTGTTGCCGCCACCAAAATCCGCGATATAGCCCGTGAATTCGCAACCACCAAACCGGCATGCGTCATAAGCTACCGTGGCTCCGTCGCCCACTACAACGGCAACGACACCGAACGGGCGATCCAGATGCTGGCCTCGATTACCGGCAATATCGACAGGCCCGGCGGACGGTGCAAGGCGGTCGGCGCCAAGTGGAAATATCCCAAGGGTCCAAAGAAAAAACCCGCCGCCAAAAAGCTGAAAATCTTCGACGGATTCCCCGGACAGGCGGCGCTGCCGACCCACCATATGAGCCACCATGTATTGAAAATGATCAAAGACGGCAGTGCCGGTCGGCCCGATGTCTACATGTGGTACTGCTATACGCCGGTGTACGCGAACGGCGAAGTTCAGGAAAATATCGACGTTCTCAAGGACGAGAATCTAATTCCTTACACGGTCTGCATAAACCCGTTCTATGACGAATCCGCGGCGCTGGCCGACCTTATCCTTCCCGATGCCACCTATCTGGAAAGGTGGGATTACGAGGACATGGTGTCGCCCAGACAGATCGCCGAGTACGCCATTCGTCAGCCCTTTGTCAAACCGCTGGGTGAAGCCAGGGATTTTGGTGACGTATGCTGTGAGTTGGCGGAGAGGATGGGCTTCCCGCTGGGCGTCAAGTCCAAACAGGAGTTCGTAAGAAAATCTTGCGATATGACTCCCGGCGTCAAGCAGGCCGGCGGCTTTAGCTATATGACCAAGAACGGCGTCTGGCATGATCCCAAGGCCGCGCCTAAATACTACTCATACAGGAAGACGCTGAAACCGAATGTATACGAGGCCGACGGCGTAATTCTGGACGAAGCTACCGGAGTCTACTGGAACTGGAAAAAGGCCAAACTGCCGAGCCAGGAGGAAGCCCGAGCCAAAGGCTATACTCACACCAAGAAGTCCTACAAGGCCTACGTCGGCCAAAGGATCGGCGATGACGTCTATTCCGGCTTCAAGCCCGACAAAGTCAACAAGTCAGGCTACATGGAACTGTACTCCATCATCATGGAGGAAAAGGGCCTGCCCCCATTGCCGACCTGGATCGCCGTACCTGAACACGAGAAGATGAAGGCGGACGATCTTATCCTAACCACCTATAAGGTGGCGGCGCAGATACACTCACGCTCTGCCAACTGCAAGTGGCTGTCGGAAATCTATCACGACAATCCGGCATTGATTAACCCGGCAACCGCCTCGGCCAAGTCAATCGGCGATGGAGACCGGATCAAAGTCAAGTCGGAGGTCGGCGAGATCGAAACCACGGCAAAGGTTACGCCCTTGGTAGTGCCGGGCGTTATCGCCATATCGCACCATTGCGGACACTGGGAGTATGGCCGCTACGCATCCGGCAAGAAGGCGCCGGGCGGCGGCGAAGATGCCGATTTCGAGAGAATGTGGTGGAAGGGAAACAACGGGGCACACCCCAACTGGATCATCCCCAACGCCCCCGATCCGATTAACGGGCAAATACGCATCATGGATACTGTTGTATCGGTGTCCAAGGCTTGACGGCTATCGCGTGCGGTGGCTTTGAAGGGAAACAAGGTGTAGTGGAAAAGATGCAGAAAAAAGACATGCCTTCGACGGCCACGGCACGTTCCAACGTGTACGGCTTTCTTGCCCGCATCTACCGAGCAGAGGTCGACGCCTCATTTCTGCACCGGCTGAAAGAGCCGGGGGTTGCCGGGGTTTTCAAAGACCTGGGGGTCTCTCTGGGGAAAGAGTTTACTAATTCCCCGGACGAGCAACTTATCGAAGACTTGGCGATTGAATATACGCGATTATTCATCGGACCCAGGCCCGGAGCCTTGCCGTATGAATCCATACATGCCGATCCGGGCAAGCCGAAGAACCATGAGCTTTATGGGCCTCAGACGATCAAGGTGAAGCGGTTCATCGAAGAAACCGGGCTGGAGTACGATGATAATTTTTCCGGTCTTCCCGACCATATATCCGTCGAACTCGAATTCATGCAGAAGATGGCCGATAAAGAAGCCCAGGCCTGGACTGCCGGTGACGATGAACTGGCCACCGATATCCTCAAGATAGAAAAGCGCTTCTATGACCAGCATCTAAGCCGATGGATACCTGAATTTTGCGGCAAGGTAATCGATATGTGCAAACTGCCCTTCTATCGGGAGATGGCCGCCGTCACCGAATGTTTCCTCGAATACGAAAGCAAAAACCTGGCTTTTGCCGCGGCTGCCCCGTCACAGTAACCGCAGAAACTATCAGGCGGCAACATTGCCGCACCACAATCCCAGGCGTTGGCCCGGAAATATCTGGGAAATAACGCAGAATGGCAAAGCCTCCGATTATTCCCTATAATCGTATGCGGTCGTGTTTCGGTGCTGCAAAGCATGTACCCTAGTGGATTGATTGAGGTTTTCCAGATAACCATGCGTTTATCCGTTGGGCAAAAAATATTTGGCATCACCCTGTTCCTGCTGGTGACCATGATTTCCGCAGCCGGAGTTGCCATCAACCTGACCGCCAATATCAGTGACGAATTGAAAATCGTCTCACGCAAACACTTGCCCCTCGGCAATGCCGTCTCGCGAATAAACGTCCGTATTCTGCAACAAGGCATCATCTTGCAGCGGGTCATGGCCCAGACCGAGGATGGCCTGCTTAAGGCACGTATCCCCGCCGAGCGTAACCGGATCAAAAAGCTCGCCACCGAGATCGAAAAAGATTTTTCCCGGGTGAAAGAGTTTCTTGACAGCATGGAAGCCTCGGGTCGGCTCCTGGCAATGGACATTGACGCCATCAGCAATGCCTACCGGGCCTTTCTTGGCTACACGCAGACTCTTCTCCGAGCAAGAGAGACCGCCGACGACGAAAAGCTGGCGGTCTTGATCCCCCTTTTTGACCACCACCAGAATAACATCGTCCAGGCAATTTCCGGCCTGCGCCGTACCGTTGAACATGTAACCGACCTCTCGGTAGCCAGGGCGGACAGCAATGAACAGCGCCTGTTGATGCTAAATATCGTGTTAACGTCCCTTGCCGCGATCGTCGGGCTCGGCTTCGCCGCCCTGGTCACTCGGGCATTGGTACGCTCGGTCAAAAATCTTGTCGACGGGACAGAGGCGATCAAGGCCGGTCACCTGGACACCTCGGTTCCGGTCACCTCGAAAGACGAGGTCGGACAGCTTACCGGCTCATTCAACCACATGGTTGGCGAACTGCGACTTAAGGAACGGATCAAGGACACCTTCGGCCGCTACATGGACCCGCGCATCGTCAGTCGCCTGCTCGACGAACCAGGCATTTCAGAGCCCGGCGGCGAGCGCCGTGAGATGACCGTAATGTTCATTGATCTTAAGGGATTCACCTCGATCTCCGAGCTGCTGGAACCAGACACCCTGGTCCATATGGTAAACAGCTTCTTCAGCCTGATGGGCAAAGCCATCTCCGATAATGACGGCGTCGTCGACAAATACATGGGGGATGCCGTCATGGCCTATTGGGGTCCGCCCTTCACCGGCACCGACAAGCATGCGGCACTTGCCTGCAAGGCCGCCGGGCAAGCCCTGGAGCAGCTGGATATATTTCGCGAAAATGTCCGTGACACACTGGGAGCCAAGGCCGAAGGGCTTGACCTTGATCTGAGAATCGGCATTTCAACCGGCGAAATGATCGTCGGAACCATCGGCTCGGAGGTTTCTCGCAGCTTCACCGTGATGGGTGATCCGGTCAACCTGGGCTCTCGTCTGGAAGGGGCAAGCAAGGCTTACGGCACCCATGTTCTGCTTTCCCAGCGGACCCGCGAGCTGGCCGGGCCTGCGGTTCAAAGCCGCGAGATAGATATCATCCGGGTCAAGGGCAAGGAGGAACCGATCCGAATACATGAACTGCTGGTTGCGGATAACGGGGAGCGGGAGGAACTTACGGTCCTCTTCGAGAAAGGATTAAGCGCTTATCGCAAGCGTGACTGGAACGGATCGGAAAAATTATTCAAAGCCTGCCTGAAGGTACTTGCCGATGACCCGCCGACACAAGTCTATCTTGAACGGATCGCCCACTTCAAAAAACAGCCGCCGCCGCCCGATTGGGATGGCGTATGGCGGTTCGAGACCAAGTAACCCGGACCCTAATTAGGGGGAGGCTATCCGGTTGACGTACCAAGCAACATGATGTAGATAGGCTTCAGATAGAGGAATGAGGCCATGACAAAAGTTGATCTAACTAATCCGATCTACCATGATAATGACAAGGCGCGGGAACATCTCGAAGCCCTATTGTGGTCTGAGGGCCCAACTTGCCCGCGCTGTGGTGTCATCGGCGACCGGATAACCAAACTCAAAGGCAAAAGTACCCGCCCCGGCGTCTACAAGTGCAAGGACTGCCGTAAGCCATTTACCGTAACGGTCGGAACCGTCATGGAGCGGTCAAAGGTGCCGCTTTCCAAGTGGGTTCTCGCCGCTCAACTGATGGCTTCCAGCAAGAAAGGCATGAGCGCCTTGCAGCTACAGCGGATGATCGGCACGAACTATGAAACCGCGTGGTTTCTTTTTCACCGGCTCCGGGAATGTGCCAACGAGCCTACGCCCGGCCCTCTCGGCGGGGCTAACAAAATCGTCGAGGCGGATGAAACCTACGTCGGCGGCAAGGCCAAGAATAAAGCCTTTGGTCCGCCCCCGAAGAAACATGCCGTGTTCGCCCTGGTCGAGCGCGAAGGCGAAGTGCGGTCATTTCACGTTACAAACAGACCCTGCACCCGATCATCGTCAAGAGCGCCAGCCACAAGTAATACCTTATGACGGACGAAAGCACGGTCTATCCGAAAGTCGGCAATGAATTTGCCGGACACGGCACGGTCAATCACAGCGCCAAGGAATACGTGCGTGGCACGTTCTGGTACACAAACAGTGTCGAGAGCTACTTCGCCCTTCTCAAACGTGGAATTATGGGCTCGTTCCATTCCGTAAGCGAAGCCCATTTGCCCAGATATCTTGCCGAATTCGATTTTAGGCACAACACCCGCAAGATTTCCGATAGCGAGCGGGCCGACGAATTGCTGCGGGGTGCCAAGGGTAAACGGCTGTACTATCAACAACCTAACCAAGCCACGCACGCCTAGACAGAAGGCGAAAGCCTTCTTGCGCTGGCGTAAAAAACAACTCGACTCCAAGTAGCAACCAGCCCACTCTTAACATACTGCGAGTCTGGAACCTGGCCTCGGCGCATCCCACGCAGCTGCCATCCCGGGCACCCCGTAGCCTGCGCTCGCAGTTCTGTGTCCCTCACTTGTGAGATCACAGAACCGGCGAGGGGGCGCAGGGTCACTTAAGGCGGTTCTAGAACGCTGAGAGTAGGCCGGTAATCCCGCGAACGGCGGCCTGTCCGTTCAAGCGGGCGCGATAACCGCAAACCTTTTTAGGTCTGCGGCGCAGTGGACCTGAAAGGTCGCGTAATGACCTTCCAGGCAAAGGTTGAACTGAGAGTTGATCTTGCCGAAATCCTTAAATGGATTACGGTTTTGACTTGGCTTTCCCAGTAGACCGACGGGAGCCTCCGGGCTCCCGCTTCTTACCCGCCCGCTCGCGCTTGGGGCGAGGTTGCGGGGGTGTCTTTAGGAGGCGTAGCAGTAGTTCGTCACGCTTGCTTGATTTTTTTTCTACACTCATTGGAGACCTCATGGCAGACGGACGATTTAAACTTGATTTCCGCGATGACCGCTTTCGTGCTTACGCCACCGGGATTGGCGAGGTGATTTTAGCATGGAACGACCTACACGAAACCCTATCGAGTTTATTCTGGGTCACACTTGGGATACCAAATGGCCTTATTCCCGCCGCTGTTTGGTACTCTAGCAAATCAGATTTGGCACAGCGAGATATGCTAGAAGCGGCCCTAAAGGTAAAAGCAATTGGACACCCACTCGAAACACGTGACACGTTTAGAAAAGAAATTATTTGGCTAGTCAGTGAAATAAACAAGATAGCCGATAAGAGAAACGACTTTGTTCACTCCCCGGTGATCTTGTTGAGCACAAACGAGCCAACCCCCGCACATCACCTTGGCCACAAAAGAGCCAAAAAACTTTCAAAGAAAAATCTAGTTGGCCAAGCCAGCTGGTTTTATGACGCCACCATTATTTGCCGCGACTATGCGGCAGATTTGAACAAATCGATAGGCGACCGGAACACCACATTGCCCGAAAGACCGAAATTGCCAAATCGTGGGGATCCCAGTTACGCATAACCGCCCCACCAAGTACGGCCGAAAGTGCACCCTCCCCTGCCTCAATCATCTCGGGCGTGATCTCGATCTCGATCTTGATCTCGGAAGAATCAACATTCGCAATGCTATCCGTGCCTACATCATGCGGCATGGTACGTCAACCGGATAGCCGCCCCCTAATTAGCTTCAGTTCTGGACGGCAGGAGGCCGGAAAATTTATCACCGATCCAGACACTGGCAACGCCCGCGACCAGCCCAAAAAAGTGGCCCTCGAAAGAGACATAGCTTCTGAGAGGAAGTATCCCCCAAATAAGCCCGCCATACAGGGTGATGGTAATAACGGCGACAACAATTGATATAATACTGCGCTCTATAACGGCTCTCGCCAGCAGGGCCCCAAAATAGCCGAATACCAGCCCGCTTGCCCCTACGTGGTAAGAGCTTCTGGCAAAAAGCCAAACCAGAATTCCCGAGAGAAAGATAATAGTCACTGTGGTTATCCAGAATTGTTTTCTGCCGTTGGCTAAGCTCAGCCCTCCCAGGATTATGAGCGGAATTGTGTTCGACAGGGCATGCCAGATACCGACATGAATAAACGGAGCCAACGGTATGCCGACAAGCCCACCGATACTGCGTGGCAGGATTCCCCATGTGGTCAGGCGATGGCCCAGGACCAGATTGACGGCCTCGACGATCCATATTATGGCGAGCAGGCTGAGGACCGGAGCGAGCCTCTTTCCGAAAAATTCCATCTGGATTTCCTTGTCTTGAATTCAGCCGCCAAGCAGAAACAGGGCATCGGCGGAAATGTTCGTATCGCCGGGCGGCGCGGTAATGATTTTGCCCGACTCCGCATCCCTGTAAGCGATAGGCGTTCCCGTATTCATCCGAACGTATTTTGAAACAATATCGGCCCACAAACCCTTGAGAGCGCATTCCGACCTGACGATACGCTCGCCTTCCGCGGTAAAGAGATTTTCCAGTATCACCGTCGAGCCCGGGTTCAACAGGCCACCTATCATCATTTCGGGGTAGGCCCGCACCGGGCGCAAAACCAGGGTCGCGCCAGCCTTTTCCAGCCTTGAGCGGTTATCGTCATTTACACATTCGGCAACGATTTTAGCATTGGCATTCATTTCCCGGACCCTGCAAATCACGTCGAAAGCATGGCCATCGGATGATTGATCTTCCTCTTTCCAGGCAAGAATGATGACTATTTCGGCATTTTGCACAGCCGCCTGTTCCAGGGTAGCCGGAACACTGCCGCGACCCTTTACATATTTGACGTCAAATCCTTGCAACACATTTGGCAGGCCGTCGCCATAGCTTTCGGAAATCAGGGCGATTTCCCGGCCCTCGGTTGCCTCGATCCTTTCGCATTCGGACATCAGGCGCGCCAAATGCTGCTCGGAATCGACTTTTGATCCGATGATGACAATATGGTCTTTCATTTTATTCCAGCTCCAGTTGCCGTTTCTCATCGCTCTTCGGCGAAGGCTGCGATAATCGAAAAAGTCCCCGGCCATTTTCCCGACGACGAATATGCCGCCGATATACAGAATCAGCACCGTCGACAAACGTCCCATCCCGGTTGTCGCGGACAGATCACCGTAGCCGACCGTGGTGATACTGGTCAGGGTAAGCCAAATGCTGTTTCCGAGCGTGAACCCTTCGAAATACATCATCGCAAGGGTGTGTGACGCTATAATCAGGGCAACATAGAAAACGGCTTTCGCGCCAGACCGCCGGACGTTTCTTTCTGTTTGTCCGATGATATGAGGTGGTTTTTTCTTTAAGCGACGTTTACGCCGCCGTCCGCCAAACAAGGTCGGAATCATAACCATTGGACCTTCCCGTATATCACCCTCATGCAGATGGCATCATTTCCTCAATTTTGTACGAAGGCAGGTATTTGACGAAGTAGACATCGGTCCTGCCTCCGTCGAAGACAAACACTTCGATGGCCGCCTTTCGGTCTTTACTGGTCAGCCGGAAATAATCGCAAGCCTGCTCGTCGTTTGACATCGTAGTCGTTGTTTTAGAGTTATTCGGGTCATTGTCCAGCCAATAGACTTCCTGAGATTGATCCTGGATATACTTCTTGGCAATCCAGAGGTTATTCTCACGCGCCTGTTTATGGCTTTTTACTTCGACCAGATAATTACGATCGGGGGTAAAAAGTTCGGCGAACTGATCAACACGGATCATCGCTTCCACATGCGGCTGTTCGGCCCCATAGGCAAAAGCCAGTTGTTCACCGCCTCCCTCGTCGTGTATCCACATAAGCAGCGGACGGTCGTCTTCGGTTTGGCCAAGATGAAAGACTCTTCTCTCGTAGCCGGACTTGGCCGAAAGATCGAGCCCGCTCACCTTTTGAACGAACAGTTCGGCATTTGAAAGTTCGGGATGTTCATCAAAACCGATTCTTATCGCGTCACCCTTTTTTAGTTCGCGCGGGTGATCCAGCGACCTTGACTGGGAGCCGTTTTTATCCCGTCCAAATATTTTCTTAAACATTCAACGCTCCGAAAAAGAACGCCCGGAAGCGGAAAGCCCGGGCGTCGGTAACGATTATTTTTTAGCCTTAAGGCGGGCCATAATGTCATCCGTTTTCGAGGCGTTTCCACCGACCCCGGCTTCTTTCATCCGCCGGTCCAGGTCATCACCGCTGGTCTCGCTGACAAGTTCTTCAGCCGAGGTGAAACGGTCGGATCTTTCCTGCTGGCGTTTTTTTATCCGTTCCAGCGAATCCATGGCACTGCCCATTTTCGACGATGAGCCGGAAAAACGGCTGGCGACCGCACTTTGGGCGCTCTGCACCGCTTCGGTGGCTTTGAGGACATCTTGCTGCTGCTTCAGATGCTTCAGGCGGCCTTCGGCCTTTTTGAGATTTGACTTCAGCGCCTGCTCGCTGTTTGTAAAACTTTGCAGCAGGGACTTTTCGCTTACCAGCTGTTCCTCGAAGCCGCCAATCCGTTCACAGATATCGCGGGCCAGATCCTCATCGCCCTTTTCCAGGGCTTCACCGGCATATTTTTCGTGTTCGGCAATTTTTTTGCCAAGTTCGCTAACATTGCGCCCGATACCTTTGCGTTTCGCCATGATGTTGGTGAGTTCAGTTTTGGCTTTATTGATCTCGTTGGAGGCCTCACGCAATTCCTGATCCATTATTCTGATCGCCTGATTGTCGGCAATCGTTTCACCGGTTTCCGATACGATGCCTTTGATCGCGGTTAACACTTTGCTCCATGACATGATATTCGCTCCTTGTTCCTAATTTCTGCCGTTTGTTGGCAATAAGTCCTAAGCGCACAGATATTCTTTGCAGAAATCGAGGGCATCGACGGTATTGTTGGCCAGCGAGATAATCTCTTCGACGACCTCGTTGACGTCCGAGTTGACGCTCAGCGCACCGAAGATTACGTAGCGCTCACCCATGATCGAGAATGATGAGAGAGGAACCGGCAGGTTGGCCCGCAACAAAACGTCATTCAGCTCGTTAACCTTATCCTCAAGCACTTCATCGCGGCCCCACAGGTCGGCAATTGCAAGAATTTGCTCATCGCCGACCGTGACCATGATCGGGAACTCATCGACATCCTGTACGACCGTCTGAATAACCGGCGTTTCGCCATCAATTTTTTTAATCACGATTTCGCCGTTGATGACTTCCTCGGTCGCCGATAATTGCTCCATCAGGCTGTCCGTCGTTACTTTACTCATTTGTTGTCCTTCCTTTGTGTCAGAAGTGGTTGATTTGTTACAGAGTTGGGCCTCAAGGTCGCGAATGGTCTTTCTTCCCCACGGGGGAACCCATACCTGCATTGAAACTAGCCCAAGAGAACGCTTTCTGGCTCTCGAACGCATTTGTCTCTCGGCGCTTTTGGGATCTTTTGCCATTAATACATTACCTTGATATCTTACCCTCTCAACCGTGACACCTAACGGACAATATCCGTAACGAGTCACGGTGTCAAGCCGTTATGTGTCACGCTTGATCTAGTCGCGCATCTCGCCCCAGTCCTGCATGTAATACCGATAGATGGTGCTGGAGCGCGGTCTGTTAACATCTATTGCGTTTCGATCCGCAAAAAAACCCCGGCCAAAGATGAAACTGGATTTTATCATTGGCAAGGTTGCCCACTTTTTCGGTATCGGTCCCTTAAATTTTTCAATTCGTGTCCTCGCTGACAACCCCTGAGGTACGGCAATGGTCCACCCCCACTCTCCGAAACTTGGAACATTGGTATGATACTGATCGACCCTGGCGAAGCCCGCGGCCTCAACCGTCAGGCCGATGCTAAGAAAAGTTCGCTTGGCATGATACGGCGACGTTGACTGAACCACCATCGCCCCGTCACCGGCAAGAACATTGCGAAGCTTGGTATAAAACCCGGTTGAATAAAGCTTGTTAAGGTCGGGATTGCTGGGATCTGGCAGATCAACGATAATAGTGTCGAAACGTTTGCCTTCGGCGATCAGTTTATCGACGCTTAGCCATGCGTCTCCAAACCTTGTCTGAACACGCCGGTCGGAAAAAGATCCCCTGTTCATTTTAATGAAGGCCTTGTTTTCGCCCGTATCGCGCTCGTTCTTGAAAAAATCGACAAGTTCCCGGTCAAGATCAAGAAGTGTGACCTTTTTCGGATTCCACAACAGAACGTCCCGCAAGGCAAGGCCGTCTCCGCCACCGATAATAAGAACGTTGTCATGACGGGCGCTTGCCATCATTGCCGGAAAAACCAACATGCTGTGATAAATATTCTCGTCCCAGCTGGTGAACTGAACCCGGCCGTTAATATGGAAAGTCAAAAGCGGCTGCCGCCCCGGCCCGCGTTCGCGGCGGGTGACCACAAGCCGCTGAAATTCGGTGTTCTGCTGGTAGACGACACGGTCGGAATACATGACGCTTTCCGCCATCGCCTGCCAGGACGGCCCCTGAAAGGCGATCATCAGGACCAGGGCAAACAATACCCCGTGAGCCGCCAGCATGAATTCCCTATATTTTATTTTTTGATGGAATTTGCAGATAAACAGAAAGCCGATCGCAAGATTGGCCATGGCGGTGAACGCCCCGGCCAGGGCCGGGTCGATCGACAGCATCCAACCGACCCAGATTACGGCGCCAATTCCGGCCCCGATATAATCGGCTCCGTAGATTGTCCCGATATTGTCCTTGATATGCCGGGCGTGCAAAATTTCCCGAATTCTCGCGATAAGGGGAATTTCCATACCGATCAAGGCACCGAGAATAACCGCCATGACATACGGGGTGGCCCTGGAAATGTTGTCCAGGACCAGAAAGACACCCCCATCCAGTGGCAACCCGCCGGGCAGTTTCAAGGTTTCGCCAAGCACTCGCGGAAGGATGAAAGCCCCTGCCATCAAACCGCTGCTTACGAGAACTGCGGTGCTTCCAGCCAGGGTCATTAACAATTCAAGGACAACGAACCCATAGAAGGGGTTTTTAATTCTGCCTGAAAGAAAAGAGCCAATTCCCATACTGACGATCATCAGGCTGATGATCGTGAAAATGACCGTTTCCACCGCCCCCAGGACACGCGCCGCGTAATGCGAGAGAAGATATTCGTAGATCAGCCCGCATCCGGCGAGAATTCCGGTGATGACAATAAGCGTCGCATCTATTTTTAGCCTGGAATAAGCAAGAGATTTACTCTGCGCCTCAGACATCGTCTATATCCCAGGCTCGCCAGGGATTACCCAAGAAGGCTGACCAGCAGCAGTCCAAGCCCGATGTAGGCACCGGCTTCGATTGCCGCGACCCCATAGTTTGTCTGGCAATCGACTTCCCGCCCGACAGGAACGCCATATAAAACGACTTTTTCGATTATAGTAGTCAGAAGAACGACGGATATCAGCAATACGGCGGCGATAATCGTCCATGCAGCAACAGAAATGATCGTGTTTGATCCATCCTGGAATATTACCAGTTTTCCGGCGGTTGAAATTGCCAGGGCAGCCCCGATCTGAAAACCGGCGAAGCGGATCGCCAGGGCCGAATTGCCTTCATTTACGGCATCGCGAAAGAACCGTCCCTCGTTTCGTCTGGCGAAAACCGTGGTCCTGTAACGGGAAACCAGGGCAAGAAGCAGCTGGGTGATTATGAACATGCCGATGACCAGGCCAAGACCGGTGAGCCAGTCACCGCTTATCCATGAAAAGACGCCGTAGATGACCGTCGCCGTCGCAATCATGTTGCCGGCGTCGAGAATGCCGGCGGCAACATTTCCCTGAGAGATCATCTCTCTGAGGTCGATTTTTGGAAAGACGATATTGTCGAATATCCACCGGGTGCTGATTAACATGATAATGCCGAGAACCCCGTATCCAAGGATAAAGGCGGCTTCGACTATCAGGCTGGTGGCGACATCGCCCGAGGCGACCCCGGAAAAGACCACGGCAAGGGCGACGGTTGCCCCCGCCAGGGATATGCCAAACGCATGATTATCCTTCTCGGCAAGTTCAACCGTCGTATCGACACCACCTGAAACCCGCCCGAAAATTTGCCTGACCAGCACCAGCATGGAAAACAGCAATATGAAATCTATGGCCAGGGATGTGTAATAATAGGGGTCCGCCGAAACCGCAAAATAGGATGCAAAATTCATTTTCTGTATCTCCGATTTCTATTTTCCAAAACTGCGCCGACCGTATCCGCCGCTCCTTGACGGCGACGATCGGGCATTGGAGTAGGAGCTGGTTCGTTTGGCACGATACGCCTGGGCCATCGACCTGGGAGCCGAGCGAGTACGGGGAGCATAGTTTGACAGGCGACTGGCACTCTTAAATCTTTTGACTCTTGATGGTGACGCTCTATTCGCGGCCACGTTTGGCTGGCGCCTTGCGGCCCGTGACCAGGAGCGGTTATTCCGACCGGTACCGTAATAGTGGCGACCGACGTCTCCGTAATAGGAGGGGCTGCGCGAACGGTACCAGTAATCCTGATTATAGCGATACCTGCCCCATCCCAGAACATCCGAAAACAACCTGTACTGACCGTACCAGGCCCAGAAACTGTTGCCGCCGGAATTCGTTTGCCAACTGCCGTAAGCCGGATTGCCGACCAGATGCTGTGTCGGCGGCATCGTCTTGTCTGACGTTGCGGCAAACTTGAGCTTGGGCAGTTTACCCTTACTCATGTCGGCAAGTACGTTTATCACGTCAACCAGTGAATCGTTGAAAACATCCGATTTGGCGGCCTGGGCAATGGCCGTCGCTTCGCTGGCGACGGCGACCGCCGCATCCCTCGATGACTGGCCTTCCTTGGCAAATTTGTCCTTGGCGTTTGCAAGCCTGTTCTTGAGAAGAGAGAACATCCCGCCGCGAACGGTGCCTTCGGCTTCAAGGGTCGAAACCAGATCATTCATGCCTGGTTCAAGCTGCCTGACAACCTCGGCATATTGTCTCAGGTATGTAAGATTTGGCAGGGCGGCGGTGGATGAATCGTTCAGTGACGTTTCGAGGCGGGTGATTCCATCTTCAGCTTGCTTTAGGGCATTGGTTGCGTTTTCAAGTTCTGGATCAGAACATCCGGAAACGATAAAAACAACGGAAAGCAACAAGAAGAAAGGTACGGAAATGACCTTTCGGATGTTTTTCATCGGTTGGATTGTTCCCATTGACATGTTATTTAGATCAACGAATGTCGCGTCAGCCTATTCGTGACACATAACGTGAAGCAAGTATTTTTTATTTTACCTTTGAAAGCTGACCAAGTTACCTCCCACTGTAACCTGAGCGTCGACAGGCACTGAAACCCATGTCCGATACGATAAAGGTTCTTCCTGATTATTTTGTCGTCGACGGCACGGAAACCTTTGCCGGGACGCACCTCTTGGCCGATATTTGGGAGGCGCAAAATCTGGATGACCCGGAATTAATCGAAACGTCGCTCAAAAGAGCCGCATCCGATGCCGGGGCGACCGTTCTTCATGGCCATTTTCACAGCTTTGGTCCCGGCCATGGTGTTTCCGGTGTCCTGGTTCTGGCCGAGAGCCATATCAGCATCCACACATGGCCTGACCGCAAGTTTGCGTCCATAGACATATTCATGTGCGGAAAATGTGATCCTAACGACACCCTGCCCGAGATAGGAAAAACCTTTTCAGGCAGAATGACGATATCAGTTCACAAAAGAGGGCTTCAGGTTCCGGCGGAGCCGCTGCAAAAGCAGCGTTCCGTAACAACTTTTCCGACCGGGCGGTAACAAAGTTAACGGTAATACGGCACAGGGGCTCACCCGTTTTACCGGACCACGCATCCCCCGCGAATATTTATTACCCCCGTGAATATTTATTAATTGTCAAACATTGTCACAAATTAGGGGGGAGCGGACAAACTTCGGTAACAGACTTTCACTTTAATAGGCTCCAGCAAACAACCGAGAGCCTTTTCACGGTCTCCCCCTCTGTGCAAGGACTCTCAAAATGGAGGCCGTGGCCAAGCCATGATCGTGTGATCGGATAATGTTTTCTTCCCCCCCCCTGAAAACTATCTCAATCAAAGATCGCTCCGGCAGCGGGCCATGGCCTCCTCTTTTCTATTGAGTTTCATTATTCACCGAAGGCTTTGAACGTTGGAAAAAATTACTTCATCCATGAAATCGTTATTCGGGTCCCACAAAGGGATGATGATTCTGTGCGTCCTCATTATGGGAGCCGCGTTTCTTGTATTGATCGTCGGCCACCCTGGAAGCAGCGGCTTTGGCGCGCTTCTGGTTTTGCTGCTTTTGGCCTCTTGTCTTGGAATGCATTTTTTGATGCATAAATTTATCGGGAAAAGTTGCCATGGAGACAAACAGGACAAGCCCTCCGGCGTTTCAAACTCTTCCCCGTCAACCGACCCCACGGCATTGAAGCAAGTGATGCGATCAAAAGCACCCGTGCCCGAAGCGGGGCATGGATAGTATCCCGCAGGGAGAGATCAGACCATGCATCCAGAGATTAGCGCGATCCCGCCAGGGGCGAAGAAGCCGCTTGGCCAAGGGACGGGGTTTCCTATATTCCCGACTATCGAATTCCCGATAGCGGAAAAGATATAAGCGGATTTAAGGAGGGGACATGAACGACAGCATTACATCGCAGGACGATTCCCCAATCGACGACACGCCGCCAGTTGAGCCGCGTGGTATGAAAAAGATACATTTCCTGCCTCTGGTAATTTTTGCCGCCATTGCGGTGGCTTTTGCTGTCGGCCTGACGCTCGACCCCAAGGAAATTCCGTCCGCCCTGATCGGAAAACCGGTACCCGAGTTTGACCTGCCTCCGGTCCAGGGCCAGACCCTGGGCCTGTCCACCAAAAGCCTGAAAGGCGAGGTCTCTCTGGTCAACGTCTTCGCCTCATGGTGCGAGGCCTGCAAACGGGAACACCCCCTGCTAATGAAACTTTCAAAGCAGAACATACTTCCCATTCACGGGCTCAACTACAAGGACAAGCCCGACGACGCCCAGGCCTGGCTGGACGGACTGGGAAACCCCTATACCAGGACCGGGGCCGATATAGATGGAAGGGTAGCCATTGACTGGGGTGTCTACGGGGTTCCCGAGACCTTCGTCGTTGATAAAAAAGGGCTTATCGTCCACAAGCATATCGGTGGCATGACCCAGGAAACCTTCTCGAACAAGATACTGCCGATCATCCGGCGTCTGCAGGGAGAGAGCCCTTGATTACCATGATAGCTGAATTCGGTCACTATGCCCTGGTGATGGCGCTGTTTATAAGCGTAATCCAAAGTACCGTACCGTTGATCGGGGCGGCCCGCGGTGATGTTGCGTGGATGGCGACGGCCAGACCGGCGGCCCTTGTTCAGCTTGCCCTGGTGGCAATTTCCTTTGCCGCTTTTGTCCATGCCTTCGTAGTCTCCGACTTCTCGCTTCTTAGCGTTGTCCAGAATTCCAGTTCGACAAAACCGATGATTTACAAGGTGACCGGCGTTTGGGGTAACCATGAGGGCTCGCTGTTGCTGTGGGTATTCATCCTTGCCATATTCGGCGGCAGCCTCGCCATCTTCGGACGCAACCTTCCGCAGTCCCTGCTGGCCCGCGCCCTGGCCGTGCAGGGCATGATCGGCGTCGGCTTCCTGTCTTTCATCCTGTTTACCTCGAACCCGTTCCTGCGGCTTGCCAGATCACCCATCGAAGGCAGCGGCCAGAACCCCCTTTTGCAGGATCCCGGCCTCGCCTTGCACCCGCCATTTCTGTATCTCGGCTATGTCGGGTTTTCGGTGGCGTTCTCCTTCGCTATCGCGGCTTTACTCGAAAAAAAGGTCGATGCGGCATGGGCCCGATGGGTGCGGCCCTGGACGCTTGCTGCATGGGTCTTCCTGACCCTTGGAAACGGCCTGGGAAGCTGGTGGGCCTATTATGAGCTCGGCTGGGGCGGCTGGTGGTTTTGGGATCCGGTCGAAAACGCCTCGTTTCTGCCATGGCTGGCGGGGACGGCTCTTCTCCACTCGGTGATCGTCGTCGAAAAGCGTGACGCCCTGAAAAGCTGGACTATTCTGCTGGCGATTATCGCCTTCTCGCTCAGTCTGCTGGGAACCTTCCTGGTCAGGTCCGGCGTTCTGACCTCTGTTCACGCCTTCGCCAGCGATCCATCACGCGGCATCTTTATCCTGCTGCTGATGCTCCTTACCGTTGGTGGCTCGTTGACCTTGTTCGCGATGCGCGCCCCTGATCTCAAGCAGGGCGGCCTTTTCGCCCCCATTTCGCGTGAGGGAGGGCTGTTGTTGAACAACCTTCTGATGAGCGCCGGGATGGGAACGGTACTTCTCGGTACCCTGTACCCGCTATTTCTCGACGTCGTCGGCGGCGGCAAGGTCTCGGTCGGCCCGCCGTTTTTCAATTCAACTTTTGTTCCGCTAATGATCCCAATGGTCGTTACCATGGCCGCAGGCCCTCTTCTTGCCTGGAAGCGGAGCGACCTTGCAGGCGTCATCAGCCGATTGCGGGTGGCTTTCCTGGTTAGCGTAGTGATTGCCCTTCTGGTCTGGGGTTTGCAGACCGGAGGGTCTATACCCGCCGCTCTTGGAATGGGGCTGGCGACATGGCTGTTTGCCGGTGTCGTGGTCGGATATGCGGAACGTATCAAGTTGTTCCGAGCCCCGCTGTCCGAAAGCCTGCGCCGCGCCAGACACCTGCCCAGATCCGACTACGGGATGAATATCGCCCACCTTGGAGTTGCGATCCTGATTTTCGGAATTACCGGAGCAACTGCCTGGCAACAGGAAAAAATCCAGGCTATGTCGATCGGGGATACGGCCGAACTTGCCGGTTATAAAGTCACCCTGACCAGTGTAAGGGACGTGGCCGGTCCCAATTATGTAGCCCGTCGCGGTGCCTTCACAGTCACCCGTGACGGCAAAGAGGTGTTTCAGCTTTTCCCGGAGAAGAGAAGCTATCCGGTTGAGAAAAGCCAGAGCACGGAAGCGGCGATAAAAACCGTGTGGATGAATGACATTTATGCGGTCATTGCCGACAAGGATAGTACCGGCGCATGGGGTGTGCGTCTTTATTTCAAACCGCTGGTAGTCCTGCTGTGGCTGGGAATTCTGATGATCGCCGGTGGTGGATTGGTTTCCCTCAGCGATCGCCGCCACCGGGTCGGCGCTCCGGCCTCCCGGAAGAACGCCATCAAGAGCCAGAAGCCGGCCGTATCCGGCGCGAACATTTAAGGATCGGACCGAGACATGATGAAGGGGCTCATTGTTGCTGTTCTGCTCACTCTTGGGAGCATCCCTGCCTGGGCGGTAGAACCTTCCGAAATGCTGGACAATCCGGTTCTCGAACAGCGGGCCCGGGAAATCAGCAAGGGACTACGGTGTCTCGTCTGCCAGAACCAGTCTATCGACGAGTCCAACGCCGGGCTGGCGCGGGACCTTAGGCTTCTGGTCAGGAAAAGGCTGGTTGCCGGAGACAGCGACAAGGAAGTGGTAAACTTCATCGTCGCGCGTTACGGCGATTTCGTGCTGCTCCGGCCGCCATTCAAGCTGTCAACACTGGCCTTGTGGC
The DNA here is from genome assembly GCA_964511465.1 of uncultured Hyphomicrobiales bacterium. Classification (GTDB taxonomy): domain Bacteria; phylum Pseudomonadota; class Alphaproteobacteria; order Rhodospirillales; family 2-02-FULL-58-16; genus JAZFTA01. Next base: position 2,609 of record CAZEFJ010000007.1, on the reverse strand, counting down.
TGGGCCCACTGGTAATTCTATTTGGCGCCGGATTGTTTCATTTTTATTTTTTCCGCCGCCGCTCCAACCAAACCGCAACCGCCTACATAATAAGCCGAGAGGACCGAGAGCGTCTCGATAGCGTTCTTGAGAACACTGATATTCAGGAGAAACTTTCATGATGGCGTTCTGGATATCCGCCGGGGTTCTTACCCTTGCCAGTCTGGGATTTGTCCTTTTCCCACTTGTTCGACGCTCCACACCGAAGCCGGTGGAAGATACGTTAGGCGTTTACGTATACCGGGAACAGTTGGATGAGGTCGAGCGAGACGCGAAAAACGGTGTCCTTTCAAGCCAGGAAGCGGCAATGGCCAAAAACGAAATCGAACGGCGTCTTCTCAGCGTCATCGATTCGGGTGAGAAGAAATCATCCAAAATCGACCGCATTTTTAGTTGGAGCGCGATTACCGGCATCGTCCTGATCGTCCCTGTCGGCGGCCTTTTGCTTTACGCCTATCTGGGGGCCCCTAATTTTCCCGACAACCCGCTGGCCAAAAGGACGGCGGAGCTTGAATGGGCGGCCCAAAAGAAACAGATTGCAGACGTGGTCGAACGACTGGCGGCACGCCTGAAAGAAAACCCCGACAATTCGAAAGGGTGGAGCATGCTGGGTCGTTCCTATCAAATACTTGATCGTCGGGATGAAAGCATAAAGGCTTATTCCCGGGCCTACACCCTGGACCCTGACAACATAGATATTGCAATTAATTATGGCCAGTCCATAGTCTATGGCGATCAAGGCCGCGTCTCGAAAACCGCACTCGCGGTATTCGAGGCTGTTCTTAAAAGGGACCCCGCCAACCTTAAAGGCCGCTATTTCCTTGGCGTATCAAAGGCGCAAACTGAAACCGGAATGGCCGAAGCTATCAAAATCTGGACCGCCATAGAGAAAGAATCTCCACCCGACGCTCCCTGGCTTCCGGGCCTCCAAAAACAGATCGAATTTGCCAAAAGGAGCATTGGGGCCAAAAAAAACATTAAGGAAAGTGGCGGAGATGCTAAATCGCAGTCCGGCCCACTAAGCGATGGCTGATTTGATGAAGTGGCTTGGTGTTGTTGTTGGCGGTGTCATCGCCATTTTTTCCACGCTTGCGGTTGCGCAGCAAGCTCTCACCCTGGACGACATATCGCATATTCACGCCATGACGGTGGATTCGGAAAACCCTGGTAAACTTCTTCTGGCGGCTCATGAGGGGCTGTTTCGGGCCGCCCCGGATGGTTCCATCACGCGTATTTACGCCAGGAATGACGACTTCATGGGCTTTGCCGCCAATCCCAAAGAACCATCCGTTCTCTACGCCAGCGGCCACCCGCCGGGTGGCGGCAATCTTGGGGTTATGAAATCGGAAGATGATGGAAAGACATGGATTAGTTTGTCAAAGGGAGCCAATGGGCCGGTCGATTTTCATTCCATCAGCGTAAGCAATGCCGATCCCAATGTAATATATGGAATGCAAGGCGCCTTTCTTCAGGTCAGTCGCGATGGCGGCAAGACATGGACGCTGGCGGGTGATCTTCCTGATGGGACGATCAGCATTACCGCCTCGGCGGTTGACGCCGACACCCTTTACGCAGCCTCCCAGAAGGGCATTTTTTTCAGCCGTAACGCCGGCAAGACATGGGACTATGCCAATATGGTCCTCAGGCCGGTGACGATGGTCAAGACGACGACCGACGGTCGCCTTTACACTTTCATGATTGGCGCCGGGCTGCTTATGGCGAAGGAGCCGGGCTTCAACTGGCAAAAAATATCGAATAATTTCCAGGACCGCGTCCTGTTACATCTGACGGCCGACCCCGCCAACCCAAATCGTCTTTACGCAACTGCCGATACCAGTGGCGTAATGACCAGCGGGGATGGCGGCAAGACCTGGACCACATATGAAAACTATGAGAAGGCAATCCCGAAAGAGATCGCCAAGGGACAGCAATTGTTCGAAGATAACTGTCAGGCCTGCCACGGCGAGAAAGGCATTGGCGAAAACCCCGGCAATCCCGAGGCCAAAGATGAGTACGGGTTTCTTGCACCGGCCCTCAACAACGATACCCACGGCTGGCACCACTCTGACCGGGGGATTGTCAATACCGTACTTGAGGGTTCCAGCCGCAACCAGCGAATGATCGCCTGGAAGGAAATCCTCTCGAACGAGGAGGTGCTGGATATTCTCGCCTACATTAAGAGCCTGTGGAGCTTCCGCAGTCTGGCCTGCCAGGGGCCTCGACACATGCGATGCGGGGCGCAGAACAAGCCATGACCGATTCCACTTATTATCATTTTACCAACCGTATTTCCGGTCTCTCCCTTGTCGTGCTGCCCCTTTTATGATGGTGGATAAGGGAGAAAGCAGTGCCTGAAATTGCTGGTGTTGGGGTTCTGACGGCGTTTCTCGCCGGGATTATCTCGTTTCTCTCCCCCTGCGTACTGCCGTTGGTGCCGGGCTATGTATCCTATATCGCCGGGCGCTCGCTTGACGATGTTTTGGGCCAGACGGACGTTCGCAAGCGGCTGTCGGTAATCTATTCAAGCCTGTTCTTCGTTGCCGGTTTTTCCGTCGTTTTCATAACCTTGG
>CAZEFJ010000006.1:11621-27661 GCA_964511465.1 uncultured Hyphomicrobiales bacterium | reverse complement strand
CTGATCGGCGAATATACCTCACTCGCCGCCTTGACCGATTCGACCACCGCCGCCTGGTCTCCCTTTTTAAGCTGTTTGCCGATTTCCGGCAGTTCAACGAATACCACATCGCCAAGTTGCCGCTGGGCGTAATCGCTTATGCCGACGGTAGCCATATCTCCATTGACGCGCACCCATTCGTGTTCCCTGGTATATTTCTCTGACATCTAAAATCCTCACTTTATCCCTTGAAATATCGGTGCTCGACAAAAGGCAAACTGACAACCTTCCCGGGGACCGGCCTTGAGCGAACAATCAACCTAACCGAGGTCCCCGGTTTGGTGTACTCGGCACCGACGTAGCCCATGGCGATGGGAGCACCGACGCTGGGTCCATACCCGCCACTGGTAACTTCTCCTATTTTGTTGCCGTCAACGTCGGTTATCGTGGCATGAGCGCGGGCCGGCGTTTTATCGTCAACCACAATGCCGACCAGCCTGCGCCCGACACCATTTCTGATCTGGCCAAGAATAACATCGGCACCGGGGAACCCCCCTTCAGAGCGCCGCCGACGGGAAATTGCCCACATAAGCCCCGCTTCTATAGGGGTCGTTGTCTTGTCTATTTCATTGCCATAAAGGCATAGCCCAGCCTCCATACGCAACGAATCGCGCGCCCCAAGACCGGCCGGGCGGACTTCCGGCTCGTCAAGAAGAATACGGCACAGCCTTTCCGCATCATCAACCGGCGCCGATATCTCGAAGCCGTCCTCGCCGGTATATCCGGAACGGGTTACCAGACAAGAAATGCCCGCCAGAGTAAGCGGTTCGGTGTTCATGAACAGCATATGGCAGCAGGGAGGTGATATGCGGGTCATAACCTTGACCGCGGACGGCCCCTGCAAAGCCAACAACACCCGGTCGGTACGAATTTCAAGATCGCACCGCCCACTCAGTCGTTCCCTTATATGGGCAAAATCCAGTTCCTTGCGCGAAGCGTTAACCACCAGATGAAGGTGGTTGGCATGGTTGGTAACCATCAGGTCGTCGATAATGCCGCCATCGTCGTTAGTCATCATGGTGTAGCGTGTTCGGCCCACCGCCAGCCCTTGAATTTCGCCGACAACCAGGGATTCCAGGTCGGCGGCGGGATTATCGCCACGCAGAACCGCCTGCCCCATGTGGGAAACGTCAAACAGCGACGCCCGGGCACGGGTGTGGCAATGTTCGGCGATTATACCGGCTGGGTACTGCACCGGCATATGATATCCGGCAAAGGGCACCATCCTGGCCCCAAGTTCGCGGTGCATGGCATCCAGGTGAACCCTGAGAGTCTCGGTATCCGTACCCTTTGTCACTTAACTCCCCCTCCCTGGCAGATAGTTTAAATGCTGCTTGCGTAAGGTCAACAATCTAAGGTTTGCACTATTTGGCTTTTTCTTCCAGACGTCGGCGGTTGTATTTTAACGCCTCACGGGTAAGCTGGAAGCCAACGAAAATATTGAATCCCCCCCCGTCCTGCCCGGCCTTCAGCGGAATATTCAGAACAACCGGATTATCGGGGTAGTCGGTCCAGGATATGTTGGTGAAATTGCCTGGAAACTCGGCATCGACGCCGAAAATCTTTTTGTTAAGGATGTTTTTTGACGAATCGGCGACGGCGACGAAATAATCGAACGACACCCGATGGTCCTTGTTCGCCGGGCCCCGCGACAAATCCACGCCAACGCTGACTTGCACCGTCAACGTGCCTTCGTTTGTATCCTCGTTTACATCACCGGTGCAGGAACCTTTAATGCTTGTGATTTTACCTTCAAAATCAACGTCGATTATATCCTTGCCCCCACCTTCACGGAACATGGTCAGTGTGTCGGTGTCGGGCATCATCGAAATATCAGGGCAGGAAAACGGCACATCACCGTTGCCGAAAATATTGTTGTAAGCGGAACACGACGCAACAACCAGGGCCAACGCGACAGATGCGAAGACCCTGATCGTTTTACGTCTGGTGGCGGAAGTATTGCTCACGGCTCTGTGTGGGAACCGTCGCAAAAAGGCTTGGTTTTCGACTTGAGGCAGCCACAAAGGTGAATAGTCTCTGTTTTCTCGGCAACAAAGATCAAAGGGAAAAACGGGGTTCCGTCGTGGGCTCCGTCGCAAAGAGGCATTGTCGCACTGCGCCCGCAACTGCACCATTGATATTCCTCTCCGGCGGTTACTTCCAGGGCATAGGGGGCGTTTTGCGTAACTATAGCATCAACCATATTCAAACGTTTCCTTGTGGCAGTTAATTTTTAGGATTGTCTTTTCGCGATGGGCCATTCCGGCTTCTACTCGCAGCACACCGTAACTTTAGAGGACGGCTCCCCTCGGGACAAGCCCACGGGACGCGTCATTCTGCTTTTCCGCCTAATTCTATCATAGTGGTGGCGAGTCGACTAAGCGCCCTGGCCCTGGCCCAGGAATTCCTGATTGCCCCGGCAATCGGCATCGCCCGCCAGAATGCGGCCCAGGCAGAAGATGTTTCCCCTTCTTTGGCATAACTTAGGGCGATTTCGGAAAACATCCATATTTTGCTTAACGAGCTTTTGATAAGAGCGGTTGCGGCTTTTGCCATGGTTTCGGTTTTTCTGGCTCCATCAACATCGCCGAGGCGGCGCTGAACGGCGGAAACGGACCACAGAATATGGGCCCGAAGACGGTCATCCTTGATTGCCCTGGCGGTCTTTAGCGACCTGTCAAAGTTTCCCCCCGGCAAGATTATGCCAGCCATTGCCATGGCTATGCGACCCAGGGCAAAGTCGTGGGCAAACGCCGGTTTGATTGATTCGGCGGCGGCCAATGCCTTGTCCAGGGTTTGATTAGCCCGCCGACGATCAGCCGTGGTGCCTTTCGAGGCTTGTGCCAGGGCTATCTGCGAAAGCACCACGGCACGGTAACGCATCGCCTCGATACTTTCGCTCGTGGCCAGGGCACCGGCGTCATCGCCGGCACGAGCCTGGGCGGTGGCGGCGGAAACCAGGACCGAGGTTCCGGCAACGTCCCCGCCGACCTCCTTCAGCAACGCCAGAGCCCGTTCAGGATTTCCCATTTTAGCCAGGGCCGCGGCAACCATACGCAATCCTTCATTGTCCTTGCTCGACACCCCGTATGACCGGGCCAGAGTTTCCGCCAGATCAATATTGTCACTTGCCGCCTTGCCTTTACCAATCCGCTTCATTATCACCGCCACCCTGGTGCGGAAAGCTATCCGCTTGATAATCCGCTTTTCTTTCTTCAGGATCGCAATGAGCTTGCCAACCGTGCCGACTACGGTTTCAGCACCACCCCTTTCGGCCTGAATTGCGGCTATCTGGGCATATGCTTCGAGCTGCTTTCCAATATCGGGAATGATTTTAACCGCCGCCAGCGCCTCATCGTCGCGCCCGGCCCCGGCCTGGGCCATGGCGATATCACGTAGCGCCACCATAATCAGCCGGGGATCGTTAATTCTGCTTACCGTGGTTATTGCCCCCTTGGAAAACCCGGCAGCGGCCTGGGCGACCAGCACTTCACCCAGGGCCCAGTCACGCATTTCCGGCCTTGAAATAGCCTTGGTGCTGGCCACCGCTTCATCAAGCAGACAGCGGGCCGTCGGCGAGGCAAAACATGATGACGGATCACGGGTCGGATCGGCGACCTCGGATTCTTTGTTGATAAGCAGATCACGGGTTTCCGGACGGCTCATCAGTGCCGCCCTGGCGGCCTTGATATTGTCTGATCTGACGGCTTCAAGACGCCGAAGCAACAACCCCACCTTTGCCCCGGTTTCCAGCTTTTCTATCAGCCCCTCGGTAACCCGAAGATCAATTTTCAGGCCAGCCTTTTTTTGATAGCGGCTTATCGCCTTTTTCATATCCCGGTTCATGTAGCCGTCGATCGGACCAAAATACAGGCCGTTCGCGCTTAATGCCTTTTGCAGCCGCATAACCAGAGAATCAGGAGCCCCCAAACGTTGCCGGTCAAACGTAGGGTTGTCGATACCGACCCGTTCCGCAAGCCGGGTTGTTCCGGCAACCGCCGACGGCCCTGCCGCCACGGCAACCAGGAAAAGTCCAAAAGCAACCGGCAGAAAATAAAATATGCGCATCAAGGGTGCCATTCGTTATCAGATGTATTTAGAAAATATGCTCTGTATAAGAGATCTAAACAAGTAGCAGGATCAGGACCATGAACGAGCAAAAAAATATAATGGAGATATTTACCGACGGGGCATGTTCCGGCAATCCCGGCCCCGGCGGCTGGGGAGTCCTGCTGATCTGGAATGGCAACGAGAAGGAACTATACGGCGGCGAGCTGGCAACCACCAACAACCGCATGGAATTGATGGCCGCGATCAAGGGTCTGGAAGCACTTAAGCGAAACCTGAAGATACATCTTTTTACCGATAGCAAGTATGTCCGCGACGGAATAACCATGTGGCTGGAAAACTGGAAAAATAACGGCTGGAAGACCGCCGCCAGAAAGCCGGTCAAAAATGAAGACCTGTGGCGGCGGCTGGATGAAATCGCCAACCGGCATGACGTCGAATGGTACTGGATCAAAGGCCACGCCGGCCATGTCGGCAACGAGCGGGCCGACGAACTGGCAAGACGTGGAGTTAAGGAAAACGTCAGGGGATAGGCCCCTGACTGCAATCTACAGTTGCCCCAGCAAGTCCTCGGCGCTGGAAACTTCGAACCCGCCTCCGTCTTCCAGGTTGAGAACCGTCACCACTCCATCCTCGGCCAAAAGGGAAAAACGGCGGCAACGCATACCCAGACCCGCACCGTCAAGATCAAGTTCCAGACCGGCGGCTTTGGTAAATTTACCACTGCCGTCACCGACCAGCATAACTTTGTCGCCGACTCCCTGCTCCTTGCCCCAGGCCCCCATGACGAAGGCATCGTTCACGGCAAGACATACTATGGCATCTACCCCCTTGGCGCGGATGGCATCGGCATTGGCGATATATCCCGGAAGATGCTTGGCCGAACAAGTCGGCGTGAAGGCGCCGGGAAGACCGAACAGAACGACTTTTTTGTCTCTGAATATATCTTCGGTGGAAACCGCCTCCGGGCCGTCTGCACCAGAAGTATAAAGGGTGACATTGGGAAGATTATCGCCGACCTTGATCGTCATTATTTATTCCTCGACAAACGTTGAAGGGTGAGACGGGGTCCATCCATGACAGATGGTAAGTGCAGCGCCCATTTCCAACAAATGATGCAATAATTACCATCCGAAACGACAATGCCCCGCGTCTGTTATCGGCGCTTGCCGCCGCCGATGTTATGGCAGGAAGAGCAGTTGGACATGGTACCGGCCCGTTTGCGCAATCTTGGCCCGACCTCTCCATGTTTACGGACGAACCATATGGTTTTGGTTATCCGCAACCCCGCCTTTCCGGCTCGCCCGGCATTTCCGAGATAGTATTGCGAGACCTTTTTCAACTTTGCCGCACCAAGGCTGGCATCCTCTCCGAAGTGATTGTCAAGGCTGGCAAATATTTTTTTCCATGACGTGGCGGGAAGATTTACCGGCGAGAACGGGGTGTGACATTCGCCGCATTCCTTAACCGCCACAGAATCACTGGCAATCAAAAGTTTACTTTTACGCCCCCCAGAGGCCGAGGCGCGATCAAGTTTCATCAGCACCGGCGTGACATAAATTATTGCCGCGGCCAGCCCCATTCTCGCCAGGGCCTTGTTACGGCGAGAGCCTTTAGATGGTTTCATTTTATCTCTATCCTTTCCTGTTGATCCGGACTAATCCCGCCAGAACAAACGGGAAAAAAGAACCATGACAGTGAACACTTCCAGCCTACCCGTCAGCATACCAAATGCCAATAACCATTTGGCGGCATCAGGCAGACTCTGAAATGTGCCGGATGGCCCGACTATCGCCCCCAGGCCTGGCCCGACATTGGAAATGGCCGTCGCCGCGCTTGTAATCGCCGTGGTAAAGTCCAGCCCCAGCATGTTAAGCGACAGGGTCAGTGCGGCAAAACTGAAAATAAATATAAAAAAGTAACTTAGTACGGACAAAGTCACTTCATCGGAAATAGGTCGGTCATTGTAACGGGGAATGAAAACTCCGTTGGGGTGGATGATCCTGCGGAGTTCCATGCGGGCGGTGATAAAAATAACCTGAAAACGAAAAACCTTCATTCCACAGGCGGTAGAACCGGTGCATCCTCCGACAAACGTCAGAAAAAACAGCAGAACTACCGGCAACGTCCCCCATAACGAGTAGTCCCCCGAGACAAAGCCGGTTCCGGTCATCACCGAGGCCACGGAGAATGCCGCCTGACGCAAGGCCATGACCGGCTCCAAACCCCGAGTAATCAACAGCCATCCGAAAACGCTGACTGTCGCGAAAAGCAGGATGCCCAGATACCATTGCACTTGAACATCACCGAACAGGCTTGAAGACCGCCCGCGAAGGGTCGCCAGTATAAGCATGAAGGGAACCCCGCCAAGTATCATGCCGATGGTGATGATTAAATCTATGGTACCGCTGTTGAAGTGGCCGATCGAGCCGTCGGAAGTTGAATATCCGCCGGTGGCAAGGGTGGTCATGGCGTGAACCGATGCCTCCAGCCCGGTCATCCCGGCCATCCACAGGGCAACCGCCCAAATCGCGGTAAGGGCAATGTAAATGATACTGATGCCGGCGGAAATCTGGGCCGTGCGGGGCATCGTCTTTTCACCGGGATCGAACGCCTCAACCTTGAACATCTGCATCCCGCCGACCTTCAGCATGGGCAGGATACTGATCGACATGACGATAAAACCAAGCCCTCCAAGCCATTGGAGAATAGCCCGCCACAAAAGAATCCCCGACGACAGCCCGTCAAGCCCGGTGATAACGGTCGAGCCGGTCGTCGTGATCCCCGACATCGCCTCGAAATAGGCATCGGTGAAACTCATACGAAGTTCGCCAAGGACAAACGGCAACGAACCGAAAAGAGTAACCACAATCCAGACCAGCGAAGTCATTACAAAGGCCTGGCGAACCGACAACCTGAATTGTGGAGAACGGTTCGCCAGGATCATGCAGGAACCGGTAAACATGGTTATACCGGCAGAAAGCGGGAACACCCAGATATTGGGATTGCCGGAAGCCATATCAACGGCAGCCGGGACAACCATGCCGACGGCCAGCGCGACCAGCAATATACCGATGACCAGAAATGCCGGTTTAAAAAATTCTACTACGTTGTCGGCAGTGCCGGTGATCGACATTGCCTTTTAGCCCGCATTGGATGACGAGGCTACAGCCTTTTTCCCGGCTTTATTTAGTGCGCTCAAAACCGATTTCTGGCTCAGCAATTCGGGCAGTACCACGCCTTCCGGCGCGGACGGTCCATACACCACATTGAAGGGAATTGCGTAACGGCCGAATTTGGCCAGATAACGGGTGATTGTGTCGCTGGGCAGAGTCCAGTCGGCCTCCATGGTTATCACATTGTCGCCGGACAATCTTTTGAATACCTCACCCTTGGTAAGAACCAGGGCTTTATTAGCCAGGCATGTGATGCACCATTCGGCACTGACATCGACGAATACCGTCTTGCCTTCGGCAACCATTGCCGGAATTGCGGCTTCGTCGAAGGGTATCCACAGAGCCGTAAGTTTGCCAATATCCTTCTTGCCTGCTTTGGCCTGGGTCGGGCCTGTGCCCGGCGAATAGCTTTGTGGGACGGCAAATGCAGACACCGCAAAAACAACCAGCAACAGGCCGGTCGCCATTCTTGGCATTTTAGCCGATGTCCGGTGAAGCAAATAAAGCGCTACGATGATTCCCGCCATCAATATTGCCACGATGCCGGTCGAACGCAGCCCGGTTTGCACCAGAAGCACGCTAAGCAGCCACAGCCCGGTCGCCGCCAGGGCAAAGCCAAGCACCCGCTTCAGGATTATCATCCACTGCCCCGGCCGGGGCAGTCTGGTTGCCAATCCGGGGAATGTCGCGATAGCCAGAAACGGCATTGCCAGACCTGTTGCGACGGCGGTGAAAATGGCAAATATTTCGAAGCTCCCCCGCGACAGGGCAAAGGCTATGGCGGTTCCAAGAAACGGTGCCGAACAAGGAGTAGCCAAAAGGGTGGCGAACGCCCCGGAAAGAAAATTACCGCTCAACCCGCCGATATTACCTGATCGCTGGCCTATATTGGCGGCCCAGGCAGGCAGCCTGAACTCGAAAAACCCCCACATGTTGCAGGCAAACAGCGTCACTACCAGGGTCATTGCGACAATGAACCATGGGTGCTGGAACTGGATTCCCCAACCGACCGCTGCACCGGCTGATTTCAGCGCCACCAGCACCCCGGCAAGAACCATAAACGCAAACAAGATGCCGGCCGCGGTAGCAATAAAGCTGAGCCGCACATCACGTTTGTCACCACCACCGTGGCTGACTACGTCCATAACCTTTATCGACAGCACCGGCAGAACACACGGCATAAGATTGAGAATCAGGCCACCGATAAAAGCCAAAAACAAAATCAGAGGAAGAGAGACGGATGAAGCCACCCCCCCCAAACCCGATTCGACATCTACGCCGACGACCGGTTTCAGGACCTTTTCGGCTGAACGCTTGCCGTCCACCAAGGTAAAGGTCAGGGGTATTCCGACCAGACCACCTTTCAGGTCCTCGACCCCTTCCACCACCATATTCATGGTTGCGCTTTTGCCGTCACCGCCAATGCGGACCTTTGGCGGGTAGAAAACCAGCTCTTCCGGGCCCTCGACGAATACCGTGGGATTCTTGAAAAGGAGGCCTGCAGAGGTGGTGGAAACGCGGAGTTTGGTTTTACCGTCAACACTGATTACCTCGGCCTTGCCGAATTTAAGGCCCTGAGCGGAACCGTCGCCGGGAACAACAGCGCTAAAACGGTTGATAAGCTGGGCAAACGCGCTGGGCATCGCCTTTCCGGCCCCGATATCGAGCCCAAGATTGGCGCTTAGGGGAATACAAACATCGCTACAGGCAAGATAATCGACTGCCGCCTGAACCTTCAGCGGTTGCCCTTTCTTGGCCAGTTTGACGGTTATCGGCAACACCACTTCGTTCTTGTATCCCTGGGATGTAAAGCCAAGGATGGAGAACCGCTTGGGGGCCGGCCAGAGAATCTTGGCAGAAGCCAGGTTTTGTGAGCCGGTCCAGTCTATCGACGGCGGATAACCGGCATCACCGGCCGAGCGCCAGTAAACCTTCCAATGCTCTTTCAGAATAAAGTGCAGTCCCAGCGTCAGGGTATCCGAATTTCCGGTTGTCCGGGCCGCTGAAATCAGACGCACACGGGCGAAACCCTCATCCGCCCAGGCCGAACTTGCGGTCTCCGCGTTGGCCCCGGCAATGAAGGACGACAGCGCCAAAAGTACGCCAAAAAAAGCTGAACGTAGCATTCTCATTTTACACAGCAATTATTCTGAAGGCCATTTCATAGCATATTTGCCTTCAATTTGATTATTTTTATCTTTTTTTATTACCGCGTCGGCTTTGGCTGCTCACCTGAATAGTCGTAGAACCCCTTGCCGGTCTTACGACCAAGCCAGCCGGCTTCGACGTACTTTATCAGCAACGGGCATGGTCGATACTTGGAATCCGCCATTCCTTCGTACAGTACCTTCATAATCGCCAGACAGGTATCAAGGCCGATAAAATCAGCCAGTTCAAGCGGCCCCATGGGATGACGCGCGCCCAGCTTCAGGGCGGCATCTATATCGTCCACCCCGCCGACGCCCTCATAAAGGGTGTAGACCGCCTCATTAATCATCGGCAGCAAAATCCGGTTGACTATAAAGGCGGGAAAGTCTTCGGAGACCACTGGCCTCTTGCCGAGATTTTTAGCCAGATCGACGATTGCCTTGAAGGTCGTCTCCTCGGTGGCGATGCCACGAATCAATTCCACCAGTTCCATCACCGGTACCGGATTCATGAAGTGCATTCCAACAAAGCGTTCGGGACGGTCGGTGTAGGAAGCCAGACGGGTAATCGAAATGGACGAAGTGTTAGAAGCGATTATCGCGTCCGCCTTCAATGACGGGCAAAGCTGTTCAAGTATTGCCTTTTTAACGGCTTCATTTTCGGACGCCGCCTCAATAACTATATCGCAGGCTGTAAAACCGTCATATTCGGTCCCTGTCTTGATCCGCCCGAGTGCGTCACCGGCATCACTTTCACCGATTTTCTGCTTGGCCACCTGACGGGCGAGGTTTTTTTCTATCCCCGCCAGAGCCTTGTCGAGTTGCGCCCGATCAACATCCATAAGATAGACATCAAAGCCGCCGAGAGCTGCAACATGGGCAATACCAGAGCCCATTTGTCCGGCACCTATAATGCCTATTTTTTTAATTTTCATTCGAGCTTCCTTTCGCTTTAGAGCAGTTCGTCGCTCAGTTCCGGCAGGACCGAAAAAAGGTCCGCCACAAGGCCATAGTCGGCAACCTGAAATATCGGGGCATCCGCATCCTTGTTGATCGCAACTATTACCTTGCTGCATTTCATCCCGGCCAGATGCTGGATCGCCCCGGAAATACCGACGGCGATATAAAGATCGGGCGCGACAACCTTGCCGGTCTGGCCGATCTGGTGGTCGTTGGTAACATATCCCGCGTCCACCGCCGCCCTGGATGCGCCTATTGCCGCCCCCAGCCGGTCGGCAATATCTTCCAACAAAGCAAAATTTTCACCGCTTTGCATGCCGCGACCACCCGCAACCACAACCCTGGCGGAAGTCAGTTCAGGCCTTTCCGACTGACTTAGCTGATTGCCGATGAAGGTTGATATACCGGTCGATCCGACCGCTTCGATTTCGACTATTTCGGCCTTGTCATCCCCGTATGAGGCTGGCTCAAAGGCAGTTGCGCGAACGGTTATTACCTTGATCCGGTCAATTGATTTTACCGTTGCCATGGCATTACCGGCATAGATCGGGCGGACAAAGGTATCGTCGCTTTCTATGGCCACGATATCCGATACCTGCGCCACATCCAGCATCGCCGCAACCCGGGGCATGATATTTTTGCCAAAGGTGCTGGCGGGGGCCAGCAGGTGAGCGAACCCGTCGCACTGCCCAATTACCTGGCCGGCGATAACCTCGGCCAGCGGATGGGCAAGGGATTCATGATCGGCGTAAAGCACCCTGAACACACCATCCACCCTGGCCGCCGCCTCGGCAACGGCGCGGCAGTCGTGCCCGGCCACCAGGACGCTGACTTCGGCCAGTTCCAGGCCCGCCTGTATGGTGTTGAAACTCGCCGGTTTCAACTCCTTGTTGTCATGCTCGGCAAGGACCAGAACGCTCATTAGATTACCTTGGCTTCGTTTTTCAGTTTGTCCACCAGCTCGGAAACGGAACCGACAATGACCCCGGCCTGGCGCCGGGGTGGCTCCTCCACCTTCAGGGTTATAAGCCGGGGCTTGATATCAACATCAAAATCACCGACGGGAACGGTGTCGATAATTTTCTTTCTGGCTTTCATGATATTGGGAAGGGTCGCATAGCGCGGCTCGTTAAGGCGCAGGTCAACGGTGATTACGGCGGGCATCCTCAGGCCAATGGTTTCCATCCCGCCGTCAATTTCCCGCTCGATCTCGGCGCTTCCGTCATCCGGGTTCAATTTTATCTTCGAGGCAAAGGTCGCCTGGGGAAGTCCCAGCATAGCCGCCACCATTTGTCCGGTCTGATTGCAATCGTCATCAATCGCCTGCTTGCCCAGCAGGATAAGATCGGGGGTTTCATGCTCGATCACCGCGACCAGCAACTTGGCGACGCCAAGTGGCTGGACCTCTTCGTCGGTTTTGATATGGATGGCGCGCTCGGCCCCCAGGGCAAGCGCCGCACGCAGGGTATCTGCACAGCCCGCCGCACCGATTGAAACCGCGACAATATCGGACGCCATGCCGGCTTCCCTGATCCGTACCGCCTCTTCGACGGCGATTTCGTCAAAAGGGTTCATCGACATCTTTACATTGGCGGTTTCAACCCCCGAATTGTCCGCCTTTACACGCACCTTGACGTTGTAGTCGATGACCCGCTTGACTGCGACGAGGATTTTCATGGACGGACTGCCATTGAATGACGGATGTTGATATATTAACGGTAAGATCAACCGACCGCCCGGTCAAGCCTCCATTGTGCGGCGCAGCATCAATAACCCTATATCTTTTCGCTGCTCATGCCGGGCTGCCATTTGACGTCGTCGGCACCCTTTCCGTTTAAATAACGCGCCAGGACAAAAAGATGATCCGACAGGCGGTTGATATATTCCAGCAAACTGGGGTTTAGCGCCTGAATTTTGGCCAGTTCGCTGAGCTGCCTCTCGGCCCGGCGGACGACTGTACGAGCCAGGTGAATATGCGCCGAGGCATTTGAGCCGCCGGGCAGAATAAATGAACGAAGAGGCTCTATATTGCCGTTCAGATCATCTATTTCATTTTCCAGACGTTCAACCTGGGTTGACGTAATATAACGCTCACTGCCACCGATATCGGCACCCAGATCAAATATATCGTTCTGGACTCGCGCCAGCATTTCATCAACCTTGCCGGAAGTATGCAGCCGGGCGCAGCCGATATGGGCATTGGCTTCTTCGAGCGTCCCGACGACGGAGATGCGAATATCATGCTTGGCCACCCTCACGCCGTCACTCATCGAGGTTTCGCCGCGATCGCCGCCACGGGTATAAATTCTGGTTAGTCTGGCCATTATATTTTATTCGGGATCGGGCTTGGCTCCGGGGGATATGACCGGAACGTGGGTGACCCCCTTACAGGAAATGTCGGGGTTATCAACGATCGGCTTTAGTGCCTGCTTGAGATAGCATGCCACGCCTTGCTGATATTCATTGCGAATCATCGCCCAGCTTACAAACAGGCCGCCATTGACCTCATAGCCAAGTATTTCATCGTTTCCGCCAAGTTGATGGAAGGCTCTGGCAAGGTCGTTGCTTTTGCCGATATAGACCCATTTGGGACTGACCCCTGAATGCCAGATCACATAGACCCCGGAAATGCCGCTTAGTCCCAACTCTTCCGGGTCAATGTTGACAAAACGGTGAAATTTTCCCGTTTTGCTTAGCGCCCATTTTGGATCCTGACGCGGAGAATTGCTGCGAGCAGAGTTGAATAAGGCCATTTAAAATAATATCCCGGCTCATCTAACAACTTAAAACGATCCACAGAGGATCCGAACCGTCCTGAACAACAGCTCTCTGTTTCCTTGCATTGAAAGCCAATTGCACAGGGTCGATTATCAGGTCCAAGACATTGATAAAACGTTAATATTATAGCTTATACAGACTAAATTTAAAGTCCATGTGTTGCTGTTTTCAGCCACGCCCCGGTTGCCGCATCCACAAGCGGTGATATCTCTTCGCAGACCCTGGCATGGTAGTCATTCAGCCATGCTCTTTCTTTGCCGTCGAGAAGCTCTCCATCGACCAGGGCAAGATCAATGGGAACGAGAGTCAGGGTTTCAAAGCCAAGGAACTTACCGTCGGCATTCACCTGCTCGACCGCCATCAGATTTTCGATGCGAATACCGTATTCCCCAGCCTTGTAGTATCCCGGTTCGTTGGAAATCACCATTCCCGCCTTGAGGGCGGCACCGCCGGTCCGTTTTGATATCCTCTGCGGTCCTTCATGTACGTTGAGATAACAGCCAACCCCGTGCCCGGTGCCGTGGTCATAGTCCAGACCGACCTCCCACAGCGCACCACGGGCCAGGCAATCCAGTTGCGAGCCGGTGGTTCCCTTGGGGAATTTCGCGGTGGCCAAGGCGATGTGTCCTTTCAGCACACGAGTAAAGTTTTGCCGCATTTCCTGGTTCGGAACACCGACCGCAACCGTGCGTGTGACATCGGTTGTACCGTCCTGATACTGGGCCCCGGAATCCACCAGATACAGCGATCCCCGCAGCAGATTTCGATTTCTCGCATTACTGACCTGATAATGAACTATTGCACCGTTGGCCCCGGCGGCGGAAATGGTGGCAAAGCTGAGACCCCGGAAATGCTCGTTTCCACGGCGAAACTCTTCCAGCCGTTCGGCGGCGGAGATTTCACTTACTTCCCCCTTCGCCGCATTATTCGCCAGCCAGGCCAAAAAGCCTGCCAGCGCCGCCCCGTCCCGCCTGTGGGCGGCGCGAATTCCTGCCAGCTCGGCCGCTGTTTTTACCGCCTTGGCGATGGTGCATGGATCGGCGGCCCTGACCACATCCGCTCCGGCGTCGGCAAGCCGGTCGAAAATTATGCAGGCTTCCTGGGCCGGGCACAGGCGCACCCTTTTACCTTGTTTTCCCAACCGCTTTAGTACCTCGGCCAAGGCATCGGGCGGTAAAATGGCAACCTCTTCGCCAAGATGCCGGCGCAGACCCGGACCAAGTTTGCGTTGCTCGATGAACAGTTCGACCGAAGAATCCGCATAAAGGATGCAAATGGCATGGACAAGCGGCGAATAGGCAACATCCCCACCGCGAATATTCAACAGCCAGGCGATAGAATCCAGCCCGCTGATAACTACGCAGTCTTGTTTTTCCCGACCGAGAACGGCTGTTATGTCAGCTCTTTTTTCGGCATGTGGGCGACCTGAAAAAGCTATATCATGGGTAACCACGGGGGCCATCGGCGGCGGCGGCTGGTCGGCCCATACGGCATCCACCGGATTGTTATCAAAAGGTACAAGTTCGGCCCCCGCCCTCTCGCATGCAGAGCGATAACGAGACGCCTGTTCCGGGGTTAGCAGCCAGGGATCGAAACCAATCCTGCCGGCGGCCTTGATGTTGTCGATTATCCACCTGCCCGGTGGTTGGTCGACAAGGTGGCAAATATCGAACAGTTCGCGATCCACTTCACCGGCCGCCTGAAGGCTGTAGCGACCATCGACGAATATAGCGGCCCGGTCTTCTAAAACCACCGCCAGGCCGGCCGATCCGGTAAAGCAGGTAAGCCAAGCCAAGCGCTGGTCATGTCCGGCTATATACTCGGCCTGATAGCGGTCGGCATGAGCAACGATAAAACCGTCCAGACGGCGGCGCTTCAACTCGTCGCGCAACGCCTTCAGATGCGTTGCGGCATCGTCATGGTTATTTTCGGGGGACAGTTTCATAACCCAGCTTCTTCAGACAATTTCCGCTGATAAGGGAGAGCCGCCTGCGATCGGTATATATCGACATGTTTCTTTCGTATGAATTTGCGCTGTTTGCTTCATCGTCCGGCCTAACCATATTTTCCGCCACACGTTCCCTGTCCAGTTCCAGCTTAGCCTTGCTTTCACAGGTTGCCCGATCGACCGCCCACTGCCGGTGCGGGACATCCGGGTTACGCCATTTTATAGGTCCGGCGCACGATGCGGTAATAAACGTTACAGAAAGGATTAGCAGACTGCGGGATGAGATCATAATAGCGCAGTTCCGTTAAAGTGGACTATGGGGGAACATATATTGGCAGGGTTTGACGATGGCAATATGTTTGTACGACCCGGCAGATTAAGGAAGGTGGCTGATGGTCAGCCCGTCATGCGGTGGTTTGTTGTTCAGATATCCACCCGTTCAGGCTGTTGGCTAATACCTGAAACTTGTCATTCTGCTCTCCGCCAAGGGATAGTCCCCGCAATCTGGCCTCAAGGACGCTGGCACAGTAAAGTTCAGGGCATGAGTGGTCTTTGTGTTCGCACAGATCGCACTCGCCATGTTCCGAGCGAAAGACCTTCCACTCGCAAATAGCCAAAACGAAATCATTATTTCGCAGCATTTCCACGATTGGCAAAAACTTCTGGCTACCTGGCTCTTGCATCGCCAAAGCCTCCCTCATGGCTCCCGCTGAACAACGTGCCCCTGAGTGTTTAGCCCCGAGTGTAGCATACTCCCGTATGGGGATGGTAGTGATTCTTATCGCAACCTGCTGGTCGAATGTTAAGCGGGGCGGCACTCATCCGGCGCAGCTAGAACACGTTCAAAGCAGATTGGCGCCCCAGATTCAGGCCGTCATTTTCAGTCAGAGCGGTGGCTGGGGCGGGAGGATTTGAACCTCCGAA
>CAZEFJ010000006.1:6733-11521 GCA_964511465.1 uncultured Hyphomicrobiales bacterium | reverse complement strand
GGCCGTCATTTTCAGTCAGAGCGGTGGCTGGGGCGGGAGGATTTGAACCTCCGAATACCGATATCAAAAACCGGCGCCTTAGACCACTTGGCTACGCCCCATAGATGCCGTAAATATTATATGGCTGACCGCAAAACACTACTTTCCGATCAGAACCGGGGAATTTACGCCGAAAAGCATTTCATACGCAACCGGTGCAGCCAATCTAATCCGCATTACCCAGCAACGCCGTCGCATGAACCCACCACCCGGGCCGTGAAGATGCCAGTTCGCGGGCCGCAAGCCGGGCCATGTGTATATCTTTAAATAGAGCGAAACAAGTGGCACCGCTGCCCGACATTCGCGCCAGCATGGAACCGGGCAATAATCGCAGTTGGCTTAGCGCGTCGCCGATTTGCGGGGCCAGTGATATAGCCGCATCGCTCAGATCATTGTCGCGGTCTTCAAGCATTGCCACCAAAGAAGTGACGTCACCCGGCACCTTGAAAGGTGCGGCCCTGGAAAACCCGTCGCCGAAGGCGGCAAACACATCCCTGGTGGCCAGCAAAACCATCGGATTGACCAGCACCAGACCGGCCGGAGGCAGAGGCGACGTCGGCTCTATTTTATCACCGATGCCGCCAACGAAAGCACTTTTTGCACCGACACAAACCGGAACGTCGGCACCCAGGGAAAGAGCCAGCTCAATCAGCCCGGTATCATCAATGGCAACATTCCACAGCCTCATCAACCCGATTATCGTCGCCGCCGCATCAGCCGAGCCGCCACCGATGCCGGCCGCCACCGGAAGCCGTTTGCACAGTCTGATTTTGGCCCCCTTGTCGCAGCCCGTGGCCTTGGCCAGACCCCGCGCTGCCGCAATCACCAGATTGTCCGCCCCGAAAGGAACATTTTCGCCGAACGGGCCGCTGACCTCCAGCGATATATCGGCGTCCCGGCTTACGGTTATAGTGTCGCCGACCCCGGCGAAGGCAACCAGACTGTCCAGCGTATGATAGCCGTCTGTCCGTCGTCCGGTTACATGCAGGTAAAGATTTACCTTGGCCGCAGCAAACAGGCAAAAGCGATCATCGCCGTCAGCCTCGTCGCTATCAGCCATCATCTCCGGCCTTGGCCTGTATTTTTAATCCATCTTTCAGCTTGGCGCTGATCTTGTCCCGAACGTCCGGTTCAGGATTGAAGCTTAGCGCCCGGCGCCACTGGAATCTGGCCTCGTATTTGCGCCCCACCCGCCAGTATACGTCACCCAGGTGGTCGTTGATTACGGGGTCTTCGGGCATCAGCATAACCGCGCGTTCCATTTCGCCGACCGCCTCGGTATAATCGCCAATCCGGTAAAGTGCCCAGCCCAGACTATCGACTATGTATCCATCGTTGGGCCGCAGTTCCACCGCCTTCTGGATCATCTTTTTTGCCCGCTTCAGGTTTTTACCCTGATCGACCCACGAATAGCCCAGGTAATTCAACACATACGGTTGTTCCGGCTCGAACTTAAGAGCCTTGAGAAAATCACCCTCGGCCTGCTTCCACCGCTTTGAACGCTCCAGAGCTATGCCTCTGGAATAAAGCAGGCTCCAATACCTTGCGGTCATTTTCGGAATCCTGGCAATCGCCTTGTCATAGGCCGCAACCGCCTCAGCAAACCGCTCATGCGATCGCAGTATATCACCCATATTGATAAGAGGTTCCGGCCGCCCGGGATTGCTGTCGGCCATCGTATTCAACAACGCAATCGCCTCTTCCGTTTTATCCATGTTATCCATATTGAAGGCGGCATTAAGCCGCGCCCGCCATGAAAAAGGTGATGTCGGATTGATTTTGGCATAAACCATGTTGGCGCTTTCCAGACGCTTTTCCGCTTCCAGAACTTCGCCGATCATAATCTGCATGGCAGGGAAATCAGGTTTGAGGAAAAGTGCAAGACGCCCCAGAACCAACGCTGTTTCCATCACATTTTGCTGGTTTAGAGAACTCGACAGGCCGAACAGGCCTTCGGCGACACCCTCAATGGCGCTCGAGACCTTCACCGGCGGCACGCCCCCGGATTTAATCCGGGCCAGTGAATTCTCCAGAATATATGAATTGGGACGGGCGTTTAGGTATTTACGGTAAAGTTCCAGCGCCTTGTCGGGCTGTTTTGCCCGCTCGTAATGGGCCCCAAGAAATTCCACCATACGCAGAGACAATCCACCCTGGGCCTTGATCGCCGCCAGATAATATTTTTCCGCTTTTTCGCTCCGGCCCGCCATCTCGTTTATCAGGGCGGCGTGAAAATTGTAAAGAGCCTTTGACCCGCTCTTCTTGGCAAGTGGTGCCAGCGCCTCCAGGGCTTTGTCCGGACCCTGGCCAAGAGCCGTTCTTGCCCAGGCGATAAACAGCGGTCTCAAATATGCGTTTATGCCGCTATCGGGCATCGCGCGTGTTCTTTTTTCGGCCTCGGCGTAACGATTGGAACGGATTGAGTTAACCACCAGGACAAGATTTGAAATAACCTCCTTGGGGTTAATCGCAACCACTTTGCGGGCCAGCGCCGTGGCTTCTTTCATGCGCCCTTCGACGACCGTAAGAACCAGGCTGCGACGCAAAAGATCAGGTATACCGGGAGATATTTTCAGCGCCGATCTGTAAAAATTGGTGGCCGCCGGAATATCGTTTATCGCTTGGGCGTGACGGCCGGACAGGTAGTTGCCGGCCATCGTCCGGCCAACTGTCGGCAGCCCATCGGAGCCGCCATAGTCCACAGACAGGGTCACGGAGTCGCTGGAGATGCAAGCCGTAGGCAACATCACCATAACGGTAACGACAACGGCAACGGTGTATCGCAAAGAAGGTTTCAGTATCGTCGGCATGATCTTCCTGATTATTATTTTTTATCGCGGCCCGGAATCACATGAACCGTTCCGGCTTTTTACTTTTTTGCAGGCGGGGATTCTACCTGTAAAACTTAAATAATCCTACATATTAGGATAATCCGGCCCGCCACCGCCTTCAGGCACGGCCCAAGTGATGTTCTGGCCGGGGTCCTTTATATCGCATGTCTTGCAATGAAGACAATTGGCGGCGTTGATTTGAAGCCTCGGGCCGCCGCCGTCATCGACGAATTCATATACCCCGGCCGGACAGAAGCGTTGCTCAAGACCATCGTACATGGCGAGATTCAAGGAAACGGGAATTTCCACGTCGCCAAGAATTAAATGGCACGGCTGATCCTCCCGGTGGCGGGTGGCGGAAATGAAAACAGATGATAATTTATCGAAGGTGATTTTGCCGTCCGGCTTTGGGTAGTCGATTTTCGGACAGTCGGATGCCTTTTTGATCGCCTTGTGATCTTCCTGTCGCTGATGCAGGGTCCACGGCGCAAGGCCCCTGAATATAAATGTGTCGAGCGCGGAACAGGCAATACCAAGCCACAGGCCACAGCGGAAATACGGCCTTATGTTGCGGGCTTTATGCAGTTCGTCCCAAACCCATGATTTTCTCAACGCCTCGGGATAGCCCGACAGGTCTTTGCCGCAGGCCCCGTTTGCCAGTTGTTCGGCAATCGCATCTGCCGCCAGCATCGCCGATTTCATCGCGGTGTGTGATCCTTTTATCCTGGCGACATTCATAAACCCGGCACTGGCACCGATCAACGCCCCGCCGGGAAACACCAGTTCAGGAATTGACTGCAGGCCGCCTTCGTTCAGCGCCCGCGCCCCATAGGATATCCGGCGCGCACCTTCGAACAGGGGACGGATTTGGGGATGGGTCTTGAATCGCTGCATCTCGTCAAATGGACTTAAATGGGAATTTTGATAGTCCAGCCCGACAATAAGTCCGACCGCCACCTGCCCCCCTTCCAGATGATAGATGAACGAGCCGCCATAGGCGGAATCGTCCAGCGGCCAGCCGATTGTGTGAATGACCTGTCCGGGGCGGTGCCTGTCGGCATCGACTTCCCACAGCTCCTTGATCCCGATGGCGAAAGTCTGAGGATCACAAGACCGGGCAAGGTCGAACCGCTTGAACAGGGCCTTGCTCAGAGAACCCCGGCAACCTTCGGCAAACAGGGTATAGGTGGCGTGAAGTTCGATCCCGGGCTCGAAATTGGGGCCGCGACTGCGATCCCGGCAAAGCCCCATATCACCGGTGGCTATACCTCGAACCCCGCCATCCGGCCGATAGAGAATTTCGGCGGCGGCAAAGCCGGGAAATATTTCGGCCCCAAGTTCCGCTGCTATGTCGGCCAGCCAGCGGCAAAGGTTGCCCAGGCTGATGATATAGTTGCCTCGGTTTTTCATATCGGGAGGAACCGGCAAGGCCAGCCCGCCCTTTTCGCTCAGGCAAAGAAGCCGGTCTTCGGTAACCGGGGTGTTTAGCGGCGCCCCCTTTTCCTTCCAATCGGGAATTAATTCATCAAGTGCCCTCGGGTCCAGGACCGCGCCGGAAAGGATATGAGAGCCTATTTCAGAACCTTTTTCGATGACGCAAACACTTATATCAAGGTCTCTCTCGATCGCCATTTGACGCAGCCTGATCGCCGCCGACAGCCCGGCCGGGCCGCCACCTACAATCAACACGTCGAATTCCATCGTTTGCCGCTGCGTCATATATTTAAACCGAGCCATCATAAAAAGCCGATGACAGAATGTAACCAACAGATGAACCGCTCTGCAAGGGATGCTATGTTAAGATCATGGGAGATAATTTATCCGCAGTCGAACTTGTCCGCTTTTATGCCGAGGCCGGAGCCGACGAGTGCATAGGCAATGCACCGCAGGACCGGTTCGTATCAGCGACCACCCCGGC
>CAZEFJ010000006.1:0-6633 GCA_964511465.1 uncultured Hyphomicrobiales bacterium | reverse complement strand
TCGAATCTTTTGATGCCTGCGCCCTCAAGAAAACCGCCACCAATCTGGTCTTCGGCGACGGTGATCCAAACGCCCGCATCGTCCTTATCGGCGAGGCCCCGGGGGCCGAAGAGGACCGCCAGGGATTGCCCTTCGTCGGTCCCAGCGGCCGGTTGCTAAACCGCATGCTGGCCTCTATCGGACTTGACCGGACAAGCGTCTTCATTTCCAACACCGTCTACTGGCGACCGCCCGGCAATCGCAGCCCGACAACCGCGGAAATAGCGCTGTGCATGCCTTTCGTCGAGCGCCTGATAGAACTTGTCGACCCGGATGTGGTGGTCGCCATGGGTGGCCCGGCGGCCAAGTCGCTGCTTGCCCAAAGCGAGGGTATAGGTAAATTGCGCGGCCGATGGTTTACCTTTTCGACACCGCGTATGGCGCGACCAATAGCGGCAACGGCAATTTTTCATCCGGCCTACCTGCTTCGCACCCCGCTGCAAAAACGCGCCGCATGGCAGGATTTACTGGAAATAAAGAAAAAACTCGCCGACCACCGGGACCCGGTATAAGACAGTAATATCATGGTATATTGAAAAACATATTGCCTTAAAGCGCATTATGTTGGGTAATTTATTGATATTCTTTCAAGATATAGTACTTATAATACGCAGGTAGTTGCCTCTGCCCTGTCGATGCTTTATAGAAGCCACACTCAAAACCGACATGAAATATTTTCACCAATCAGTATGTTGTTTAAAAATTTGAAGGCTTTACATTTTCTCCTGATCGGCATCCTCCTTGGCCTTGTGCATGCGCCTGCCCGTGCCGACGACAATGTGGAACAGGCTTTCCTTAATGCAGTTCGCGTTGATGCAACCGGTGGCGGTGGTGTTACCCTGCCTTCCATCCTTTCCGGAAAAGACGTCGATACATACCGGCAAATTTTTTACCTACAGAAAAACGGCGAATGGAAGGGCGCGTACAAGCTCATAGCCAAACTGGATAACCGCCTGCTTATGGGCCATGTTCTGGCCCAGCGCTATCTTCATCCGACTAAATATCGTTCCCGGTACAAGGAGCTAAAGGCCTGGATGGACAAATACGCCGACCTTCCAGATGCCCGGCGTATTTACAAGCTGGCGTTGCGGCGAAAGCCGAGAAACTGGCGGTTGCCCCGGCGACCGGTCAAGGCAACCGTAAGCGTCGCCGTAAGGGCCGCCAAGCCCACCGTCGGCGCGGCGAAAAGCTACAGGATAAAACTAAAACGTCTGAGTCGGTCCCAGCGTCAGCGGGTACGACAGATTAAAAGGACCATCCGCAGCTATTTGAGAAGAGGCTATACACTTGCGGTAAAAAAGCTGCTCAGAACAAAGGAAGTCAAACGGCTGTTTAATCAGGCCGAGTACGATCAGGCCAAGGCCCAGCTGGGAGCCGGTTATTTTGCTGCCGGGCGTGACGAGTGGGCGCTTAAATGGGCCGGCGAGGCGGCTGATCGTTCCGGCAAGATATCTACCAAGGCCGACTGGATATCCGGACTGGCGGCGTGGAGGCTGGGACGTTACGACGAGGCGGCCCGCCATTTTAAGGCGGTAGCCAACAACGACGACTCGCCATGGATAATTTCCGCCGGCGCGTTTTGGGCGGCCCGCTCTAATCTGGTTAATCGCAAGCCCGAAAACGTCAACCCCTTGCTGGAACTAGCGGCCAAAAACGAACGTACCTTTTACGGTATGTTGTCACGTCATATTCTCGGGCTTCCAAACTCGTTTAACTGGCGGCTGCCCCGGTTTGGGGCGACGGCGGGCCAGGCCCTGAGCGCAAACCCGGTCGGACAGCGGGCAATTGCACTTATAGAAGTGGGAGAGTTCC
The DNA here is from genome assembly GCA_964511465.1 of uncultured Hyphomicrobiales bacterium. Taxonomy (GTDB): domain Bacteria; phylum Pseudomonadota; class Alphaproteobacteria; order Rhodospirillales; family 2-02-FULL-58-16; genus JAZFTA01. The sequence goes on along the minus strand of CAZEFJ010000006.1, from coordinate 4,782 downwards.
GTCGGGCCGAACGTGAATTGAGCGCCCTGGCCGGAACCGCCGACCACGATCTTGCCATTGACGCAATGGCGCTGGCCAGCAACGCCGCGATGCCGTCGCTGGCGATGCGCCTGGACAATCGGCTATCCCCGTATGGTGGCGGCTACGACGGCGCCGCATACCCGTTGCCGGGATGGAGCCCCAAGGAGGGATTCCGCATTGACCGGGCCCTGATCTACGCGCTGATACGCCAGGAATCACGTTTCAACCCCAACGCCAAAAGCCGCGCCGGAGCCCGCGGCCTGATGCAGTTGATGCCACGCACCGCCAGCTTTGTCGCCCGTGACCGGGGCTATCGGTGGGGCCGCAAGAGACGGACCCTGCACACCCCCGAAATAAATCTCTCGCTGGGCCAGAAATATATCGAAATACTACTTAGCGACAACAAGATAAAAGGCGACATGTTACTGCTGGCTGCGGCCTGGAACGGCGGCCCGGGCAATCTCAACAAGTGGCGCCGGACGACTAAGTATATGAATGACCCGCTGTTCTTCATTGAAAGCATACCGTCCAGGGAAACCCGTATTTTTATTGAAAGAGTGTTCACCAACCTGTGGATTTACCGAAACCGTCTGGGCCAGTCGGCGACAAGCCTTGACGCCATTGCAGCAGGCGAGTGGCCGGTCTATAAGGCGATGGACAATAAATCGCTGGAGGTTGCGGAAAATGGCAAAAATCGAAGGTACAAGAAAATTTCTCCCCGTTAACATTGCGGTCCTGACCGTATCCGACAGCCGAACGCTGGCAACCGACACTTCCGGTCAAATCCTTGTTGATCGTATAGAGGCCGCGGGACATACCGTTGCGGCACGCGAAATTGTCCGCGACGAGGTAAAAGACATCGTCGCTATGCTGAAAAAATGGATAGATGATCCAGGCATCGACGCGGTGATTTCCACCGGCGGCACCGGACTAACCGGACGCGACATCACACCAGAGGCGTTCGCCGTGGTTTGCGAAAAAGAAATCCCCGGCTTTGGTGAACTGTTCCGAATGATAAGCTTTGCCAAGATCAAGACCTCGACGGTTCAGTCGCGGGCAACAGCCGGGATCGCCGGCGGCACCTATCTTTTCGCCATACCGGGATCAAACGGCGCATGCAAGGATGCCTGGGACGAAATATTGGTCCACCAGTTCGACAGCCGTCACCACCCATGCAACTTCGTCGAAATAATGCCTCGCCTGGAAGAGCATCTCCGATAGTCGGCACCGTTATCGATGTCGTCCATGTTCTCCACCATCGCCGATCTTTTCCCCGGCCCCAGATTGGCCATGGTATCGGCCAGTGCATGGTATCCGGACCAGCGCACTTTGGAAAAAATTGGCGGAATATTGGGACTGCGTTTCAACCCCACCAGCCAGTAACCACCATCTGAGGACGGCCCGAATACGGCATCATTACTACCCAGCCGAGCGAATGCGGCGGCGATGCTATCAGCCTTGATGCCAGGGATATCGCTACCGATTATAATCGCCGGTCCCGGTGGCAGGATTTTCATAATCCGGCCCATCCGCGCCCCCAGGTCGCCGCCGCCCTGGGCTATGCGCAGCGGCCATGCTTTGCGTCCCCATATGCCATTTTGACAAACTTCCTTGTCCGGGGTGATCGCCAGCCAGCACAACCAGCGCCGGTCACCCCCGAGATTGCGGAATACGGCCTGAAGATTGCGCCGATAGAAAGCCGTCGCGCTAACATTTCCGATATCGGCGGCAAGACGGGTTTTAACCCGCCCCATACGCGGTGCCTTGGCGAACACGACAAGATGCCTCATCGCTGCTCTCTGGCATAGACCCTGGCGATCAGACGAGGCGGCAAGCCGATGAAGTAAAGGGCAAGGCATGCAAGGTTTCTCAACGACCTCAATATATAGCCGTCCGCCAGATAGCGTTCGGCAGAGGTTACGGCGTCGGCGTCCAGCAAAACCATCCGGGATTTGGAAATGCGACGGACAATATCCACATCCTCCATTATCGACAGCGGCGAATAACCGCCAATCTGATAATAAAATTTCCGGGATATCAAAAGACACTGGTCGCCATAGGGAAGGCCAAGTATCCGGCACCGCCAGGCTACCATACCTTCAAGGAGACGCGCGACAAGCTCGTCATGATTCAGCCGAAATCTAAAATATCCCGCCTTTTTACGGTATTCCGGATTGGCCATAAACCGGTTTACCGTTTCCGCCCAGCCGTCGCCAAGCACGGTGTCGGCATGGATAAACAACAGCCATTCGCCTTGTGCCCTGTTCGCACCTAGCGCCAACTGCGGCCCCCTGCCCCTTGGTGAGGCGGCAAAGGTGGCACCTAATCCGGCGGCTATTTGCCCGGTCTCGTCTGTACTGCCGCCATCGGCAAGAATAATTTCCTTGTCTGCCGGGTAATTATTTATACAGGCCAGTGTCCGCTCCAGTGTCGCGGCGGCATTGAGAGTGGGAATTATGATGCTCAGCATAACGGCAAAGATAGCATGATCATCAGCGATCAGTTAAGACTCCGCCATGCCGGACTTTGAATTTGAGGATCAGGTAGCCGGAACGGTTGCCGGGGTAGACGAGGCCGGGCGCGGACCATGGGCCGGGCCGGTGATCGCGGCGGCGGTGATCCTTGATCGCGCCTCGATGCCGGAAAGCCTGCATAATCGGCTGGATGATTCTAAAAAATTAACCGCAAAACGACGGAGTGAACTTTTTGAAATTCTCAGAGACCATGCCAAAATAGGTGTCGGTCGGGCCGAGGTCGCGGAAATTGACGACCTGAACATTCTTCAGGCAACAATGCTGGCAATGGTCCGGGCAGTCGACGATCTGGGCGTTGTACCAGCCATGGCATTGGTTGACGGCAATCGTGAGCCATCCCTTTCATGTCCGGCCAGGGCGATAATAAGGGGCGACGGTAAAAGCCTGTCGATTGCCGCAGCGTCGATAATAGCCAAGGTCAGCCGTGACAAAATCATGGCTGACCTGGCATTGGATCATCCCGGATACGGCTGGGAAAGAAACGCCGGATACGGCACGGCGGAACACCAAAAAGCCCTTTATCGCCTGGGAGTGACGAACCACCACAGAAAAAGTTTTAAGCCAATTATCAATATATTGCGCTCGCGGAGCGTATAATACCAAGATATTGGATGGCGCACATACCCATAACCCATTGAATCCATTTAATTGTTGACCTGGAATCTGCTCTGAATCATCATCCGGGCCATGTCAGGGAATAAAAAGAGTCAAGTAAATCAAATTATTGTCGGGGATTGTGTCGAAGCAATGGACTCATTGCCCGAAGCCTCTGTCGATCTGATATTCGCCGATCCGCCCTATAATCTTCAGCTTGAAGGGGAGCTTCTTCGCCCCAACCACTCAAAGGTAAAAGGGGTTGACGACGACTGGGACCGTTTCGACGGCTTTTCGTCATACGACAAGTTCACCCGCGGCTGGCTCAGAGCCGCACGGCGGGTGCTGAAACCGGATGGCTCGTTGTGGGTTATCGGCTCATACCACAATATATTTCGGGTCGGCAGCATACTTCAGGATATCGGGTTCTGGATGCTAAACGACGTTATATGGCGCAAGAGCAACCCGATGCCGAACTTTCGTGGCCGACGTTTTACCAACGCCCACGAAACGATGATCTGGTGCGCCCAGAACAAGAATTCCAAGTATTGCTTCAACTATCAGGCGATGAAGAACCTTAACGATGATTTGCAGATGCGTTCGGACTGGCTTTTGCCGCTGTGTACCGGAGGCGAGCGGCTGAAGGAAAACGGCCGCAAGGCCCATCCGACCCAGAAACCTGAATCCCTGCTGCACCGGGTTATCCTGTCGTCGTCGAACCCCGGCGATACGGTTCTCGACCCATTTTTCGGTACCGGCACGACCGGCGCCGTGGCCAAGCAACTGGGACGCAACTATATCGGACTGGAACGAGACGAGGGGTACGCAAAACTGGCCCGTACCCGCCTTGACGATGTGCATGAGATAGAAGACAAGGAATTGATATCCACCCCGACCAAACGATCCCAGCCGCGCATTCCCTTTGGCTGGCTGGTCGAGCGTGGGATCATCCCGGCAGGCGATATTCTATACGATAACCGGCGCCGTCATTCGGCCATGGTAAGCGCCGACGGAACCCTGGTAATGACTGATTTTCGTGGCTCTATTCATCAGGCCGGAGCCCACGCCCAGAAAGCCCCGGCCTGTAACGGCTGGCAGTTCTGGTTTGCCGAAGTAAAAGGCGAGTTGATCCCGATAGATATATATCGTCAGAAGCTGCGGGCAGAACTTCATTAGGCCCTATAGAGCATGATAACCACCACCCCAATGCCATCGTGGCGAGACCTCGCGGCATTGGCGTCCGGTTCCGAGGTTGGTGATTTGGAACTGGCGTCGGCGTGGCTAACCGGCGATCAAGCGGGGTTCTGGTTTTCCCGTTCGGCATGGGCAATGGAAGCTATATTATTGTCGTGGCAGGCGGCGAGGACGTCGCGATGCCCAACCATCTGGCTACCGGATTATTTCTGCAATCAGTCGACCTATCCCTTGCGTCAGTCCAATGCGAAGCTGGTTTTTTATCCTATAGGCGGTGATTTTCAGCCTTGCTGGACTGAATGCACCGCGATGGCGGCGGCGGAACCGCCCGACCTGTTTGTACTGGTTCATTATTTCGGCTCCCCCGCGAACGCCCGGCGGGCACGAAAATTCTGCGACCATGCCGGAGCAATGCTTATTGAGGACGCGGCCCATGCGC
>CAZEFJ010000005.1:21953-29449 GCA_964511465.1 uncultured Hyphomicrobiales bacterium | reverse complement strand
GCGCGGATGAAACCAATCGTGTAGGTCGGGCCGGGAAGATCCTCGAAGCGGTCATCCTCGATAGCCTCAAGATACAGATAACGGATATGCAGCATGTCTGAAACATAGCGCAGATCCTCGCCGCACCTCAGGCGTGACGCCTGTAGAAGAGCGCCAATCCCATGTGTGCCTTCCGGCCTCGCCTCTTGCTCCGCCCCCTCGGACGGCGGATGACCGGCGGACTGTTCTTCTTTTGTCACGGCCCAAGTATTCCTTACATGCGAAGAATTACACTATCGGTCAACTATCCGATAAAAATCTTCTTGCTGAAAATATCCAATACCGGCTCACGGGTAGGTAATATTGGAAAAACCCATCCGTCTTACGGATAACATATGTTAGATTCCATCCACTAAGCAAGCCAGTGCCTGATCAACCAGTTCCTGGATAATTTCATCCGCCGACTGCTCACGCTTTACCATCCCGACACTTTGCCCCGCCATCAGTGAGCCGTTTTCCACATCCCCGTCAATTACCGCCCGCTTCAATGCCCCGGCCCAGAAATGCTCTATTTCCAATTGGGCTTCTTTTTGGCTTAATTTTCCGCTGCGAAAGAGATCGATAACCCGCCGCTGTGTACCCATAAATTCGGCCGTTCCGTTATTCGCCAGGGCCCGCACCGGTATAACCGGAAAGCCCGGATCAAGCTGAACGCTGAGCACGGCGGAGCGGGAATTGGCGCGAATAAAGGATTTCTTAAAATCCGGGTGGGCAACACACTCGTCGGCGCAGACAAAACGGGTGCCCAACTGACAACCCGACGCCCCCATGCCAAGATATGACACGATCGCATCACCCCGGCCTATGCCGCCCGCGACAAATACCGGAACATCCTGTATATGCGGCAGTATTTCCTGTGCCAGAACACTGGTTGCGACCGGACCTGTGTGTCCTCCCGCCTCGGCACCTTCAACTACCAGCGCGTCTGCACCGTTACGGATCATCCGTTTTGCCAGACCCAGCGCCGGGGCAAAGCAAATGACCTTGGCGCCGCTTTCCTTTATCCGTTTTATCGAGTTCGCCGTCGGCACACCGCCGGCAAGAATTATGTGGCTTACCCTGTGTTCAATGCATACGTCTATCAGGGCATCCAGGTCGGGATGCATGGTTATCAAATTGACCCCGAAAGGTTTGTCGGTAAGCCTGAAAGTGGCGGCAATCTCGTCGGCCAGCAGGTCCGGGGTCATTGAACCACAGGCGATAATGCCGAAACCCCCGGCGTTCGATATCGCCGATACCAGATTACGTTCAGATATCCACGACATCGCCCCGCAGAGAATCGCATAGCGGCTTCCAAGAAATTCGCAGCCCCTGTGCCAAAGCCGGTCGAGGCGTACCTGAGGCTGATCCATAGTCAATCGGCATCCAGGCCATAGACATGGTGAAGCGAGCGCAGGGCAAGTTCGGTGTATTGCTCGTCGATCAATACGCTGATCTTGATTTCCGAGGTCGATATTACCTGGATATTTATCCCCTTTTCCGCCAACGTCTGAAACATCCGCTGGGCGATCCCCGCGTGGGAACGCATGCCGACGCCAATAACCGATATTTTGACAACATCCGGGTCCGACGAAAGATGCTCGAAACCCAGATCGTCGCGCCGTTTTTCAAGCGTTACAATTGCCCGCTCCAGATCGGCACGGGAAACGGTAAAGGTCAGGTCGGTGGCATTTCCATCCGCCGAAACGTTCTGAACGATCATGTCGACATTTATATTTGCCTCTGCCAGCGGCCCGAATATGGCGGCCGCCACCCCCGGTCTGTCCGCCACCTGGGCAAGGGTTATCTTGGCTTCATCGCGGCTATAGGCAATCCCGCTGACCAGTTCCTGTTCCAATATTTCTTCCTCATCGACAACGATTGTTCCGGGCTCGTCACTAAAACTTGACAGAACCTGCATCCGAACGCCACGTTTCATCGCAAGCTCAACGGCGCGAGTCTGCAATACCTTGGCCCCGAGAGAGGCCATCTCCAACATTTCCTCGTAGGTTATTTTATCCAGCTTTCGCGCCTTGGCAACGATCCTCGGATCGGATGTAAAAACGCCCTCGACATCGGTGTAGATGTCACAGCGCTCGGCATTTAGGGCGGCGGCAAGAGCTACCGCCGTGGTATCGGTCCCGCCCCGCCCCAGGGTCGATATCCGGCCTTCCGGAGACAGCCCCTGAAAACCTGAAATTACCGGCACCTCGCCGTTGCTCAGGGATTTGCCGATATCCTTTGTCCCGATACTTTCAATCCGCGCCTTGCTATGGGCGCCATCGGTACGTATGGGAAGCTGCCATCCCTGCCATGACCGGGATACTATGCCCAACTGCTGAAGAGACAGGGCAAGCAAGCCTGAAGTTATCTGTTCGCCGGTGGAAACAACCACGTCATATTCGCGGGCATCGTAATCGGGATTTGTTTCATTAACATAGGCAACCAGCCTGTCGGTGATCCCGGACATTGCCGAAAGCACCACCGCCACCTGATTGCCGGAATCCACCTCTCGCCTGACCCGGTCGGCAACAATTTTAATTCTTTCGACATCCCCTACCGAGGTGCCGCCATATTTTTGAACAATCAGGGCCATAGCCGTTTCTCGTAACCTGTATCTTCTTAAAGCCGATTGTCAGGATGTTGTGTAAAGCCGGTTGCGGGTTGACGGGCGCGCATACATACTCTGTATTACTGATTTTAGGCAACCCTGCAACCTTAGAGTGGATATCGAACCGCTCTGACTGGATAGTCACCATGCCCGATCAAACCAGATGTACGGATAAACGGCCGATCAACGGAAACGGAACCGCCGCCGCGGAAGAAATCGCCCGCTTTACCGCAATCGCGGAAAGTTGGTGGGATGAGACCGGCAAGTTCAGGCCCCTGCATCAAATCAATCCTCCACGAATTTCATTTATCCGCCGCCACCTTGTTTCTCATTTTAAGCTGCCGACAACAAGCGAGACGCCTTTCAAGGGCCTTGAAGTTCTCGATATCGGATGCGGTGGCGGGCTGATGAGTGAACCAATGAGGCAACTTGGCGGCAAGATTACCGGCATTGATGCCGGAGAAAAAAATATCCGCATTGCAAAAATCCATGCCGAAAAAAGTGGCCTTGATATCGACTATCAATGCCGCCTGCCCGAATCCATGATCGCGGAAGAAAAGCAATTCGACGTCGTCCTGAGCATGGAAGTGGTAGAGCATGTAGCCGATCTGCAATTGTTTATCAAAGCCTGCGCCGGACTGGTCAAACCGGGCGGAGTGATGTTCATTTCAACCATAAACAGGACATTGAAATCGATGGCGCTGGCCAAGATCGGGGCTGAATATATATTGCGATGGCTACCGGCTGGAACTCACGACTGGAACAAATTCGTAAAACCGTCGGAACTGGCATCCGGATTACGCCGCCATGGCATGGAGATTACCGGATTAGAGGGCATGAGCTATGACCTGCTAAGGGATAAGTGGTCACTAACCGATGATCTGGGGGTGAATTACCTTGCCCTGGCGGTAAAAGAGTAGTCCGGGATCAAGCAGTAATCAGTCGTTACGGCGCGGCTTCGCGGGGATACGGTAAAATTCGATCCCTTCCTCTTCAAGTTCGTTCGCTTCCTCTTCGGTCGCCTCTCCGTATATGGCGCGCTCCTCGGTTTCGCCGTAATGGACACTTCGCGCCTCATCGGCAAAATCATCGCCGACATACTCGCAACTTTCTTCGACACTCCAGCGTAACTTGTTGACCGCCTTGACTATTTGCTCGGCGACATCCCTGGCGCGACTTTCGGCATCTTCCCGGCCAAGCATCTCCTTGGCTAAATACGGGGCCATCGGGGCCTTGGAAATATTACTGTCACCGCAGTAGGGGCAGTTGATATCGCCTTCGACCACTTGTTTGTCGTATGTGGCACTGTCGCGGAACCAGGCTTCGAACTGGTGATGATTGGCGCAACCAAGCTGGAAAAGAATCATTGCCCTATACCGAAAATAGCTGTTGAACTGCCTTTTTATTATACCATCGCGGCAATGACATTGTACCATCGCGGCGCCACCAATGATATGACAAATAATTCAATAAATGGGAAACTCCCCTGCCGTCACATATTTGCCGCCCCGATATCATGGTAAATAGCCCCTCGCCATGGGTCGGGCGTTTTGCCAGGCTGGTCCCCAAAAATGGTACGGTTCTGGATCTGGCCTGTGGCGGCGGTCGGCACACCCGTCTGTTCCTCTCCCTAGGCCACAATGTAGTGGCTGTTGACAGAAACACCGAGTCGGTTGCCGAGCTGGTATCACAAGCCGAGATTATTGAGGCCGACCTGGAAGGAGCCGGTCCGTGGCCGCTGGCGGGAAGGACGTTTGCCGGTATTGTCGTCACCAACTATCTGCACCGTCCGATCCTTGAGCATCTGATCGAATACATTGAAAAAAACGGCGTTCTAATCTACGAAACGTTCGCCAGCGGTAACGAGCAATTCGCCCGGCCAAGGAATCCCGATCATCTGTTGCTGCCCGAGGAGCTTCTGAAACTGGTGCAGAACCGGATGCAGGTGGTTGCCTACGAACATGGAATAGTCGACAAAGGCCAGGGACCCGCGGTCATCCAGCGAATCTGCGCGATAAACGATCTAGGCAAACCGGAACCCCACGGATTAATCTAAATCGAATGGCCGATCATGGCTTAGGGACGGAATCTTGCGCCGTGCCTCGGCGACCTTTGCCAGATCGATATCGGCAACAATAAAACCGGTATCGGTTCCTGCGTCGGCGATCACCTCGCCCCAGGGATCGACAATCAGCGAATGGCCGAAAGTCCGCCTGCCCCCTGCATGCTCTCCGCACTGAGCCGGGGCGAATACGTAGCATCCGTTCTCGATCGCCCTGGCCCGCAGCAAGACATGCCAGTGGGCCATACCGGTTGAGCGGGTAAAGGCGGCGGGAACCGAGAGGAAACTTGCCCCGTTTTTCGACATATACCGGTAAAGATGGGGAAAGCGCAGGTCATAACATATGCTCATCCCCAACTTTCCCCAGGGGATATCCGCAATCACCGCCTTGTCGCCAGCTTCCCGCTCGTCGGATTCCCGGTATGTTTCGCCGTTTCCCAAATCGACGTCGAACAGGTGAATCTTGTCGTATTGGGAGACAATGGCTCCGTCGTGATCAATCACGAAAGACCGGTTGGCGATCTTGTTTTCATCCAGTTTTATCGGCAATGATCCAACCACCAGCCAGACTTTGGTTTCATCGGCAAGCTGGCGGAAGGTCTTTAGCGCCGGATCATCATCCTGAAACCGGACTTTTTCTCTCAAGAGCCGGTAATCCGGCTCTATCATGCTGACGTTTTCCGGCAACACTATCAGTTCCGCACCTGACGAGCGGGCGGCGCGAACCAGTTCATCGGCGGCCTTGACGCTGGCGGATATTTCGTTTCCGGAATTGGTCTGAATACAGGCGACCTTGAATGTTTCCGTCATTACGAAGCGTTCCTAAATGCCGAGTTTGGCGTCCAGCGCACCTTCCAGTTCAAGATCATAAAGATCGTCACATCCCCCCACATGCTCGCCATTAATGAAAACCTGCGGCACAGAAGTGCGTCCGTTGGCCCGCTCGGTCATTTTTTTCCGTTTGCCAAGGTTGAACGAGACGTCGATCTCGGTGAATAAAACGCCCTTCCCTTTAAGCAGGCCCTTTGCTCCGGTGCAAAACGGGCATAGCACGGTCGTATAAATTTCAATATCAGCCATTTTATTGTTTCCCTCAGGCATCGGAAGCAATTCTTGAGACCCTGGCCATAGTCAGGACATCGACGGCCCCGGCCCCGGCCTTGAGAAGTTCTCCGGCACATGCGGAAACCGTAGCACCGGTGGTCATAACATCGTCTATAAGCAGTATACGAAGCCCCCGGATGCCGGAAGCGCGCGATTTTTTAACCCTGAAAGCACCTCGAATATTTGCTTGTCGCGCCGTCGGACTTAGTTTTCCCTGCGGCGGCGTAGGTCGAATTCGAACCAGAGTATCCGGCGATACATCGAGCCCGGTAAGTCGGCCCACCTCACCGCATAACATCGCCGCCTGATTATACCGCCGGGAGAAAAGGCGGCCCCAATGCAGCGGCACCGGGACCAACAGGTCGGCATCGGCGATCAATTCCTTTCCCGTCCGAACCATCCAGCGGCCAAACGCCGGGGCCATGTCGGTACGGTCACCATGCTTGAACGACAATATCAGCCCCCGGCTTGCGTCATCGTATCTCATCGCCGCCCGAGCCCGGCGGAAAACCGGATATTGCTGTGTGCATGGCCCACACAAAACACCCTCCCCGGGATCGTACTCGAAAGTCAGGCCACAGGCCGCACATTGTGGTGGCCCGAGAAAATTTATCTTGCCCCAGCAATCGCAACACAGCGCCCCCGGCTGGTCCACCATAATGGAGCATGCCAAACATTGAGGCGGCAACAAAACGTCCAGCACCCGCCGAGCCAAACGGGTCGGCGAAAACTGCGATGGCGAAGGCGCACTTAACGATATACGGCGTGTTGCTTCTTCATGCATCCTGGAACTTCTCTAATACTAACCTATGCCATATAGCTTACGCCACGACAATATCCGGTAAGAAGTTCGAATGTGAAAAGAAATAATCCTTAATCGTTCCGCTCCAACTCCCACACTTCCGGCGCCGCCTCCAGTCGTTCAACCAGCTTCTTGCGTTGGCTGTTCATTTGGTCGGGCAGGTTGGTAAATTTATTGAACAAATCACTTTGCCCTTCCGCCTCTGCAAGGCCGGCCTGCCGTTCAATCTTCATTAGTTCATGAAAATCATCGGCAGGGTAATCCAGACCTTCCCAGACAATATCATCCCTGCGCGGCATGTATCCGAACGGGCTTTCGGCGCCGCCGCTGCGGCCCCGCACCCGGTCAACTATCCATTTAAGGACCCGCATGTTTTCACCGAAACCCGGCCACATGAATTTGCCGCTGTCGTCCTTGCGGAACCAGTTAACCCGGAAAATCAGCGGCGGATTGCTAACCCGTTTGCCTATTTCCAGCCAGTGCTTCCAGTATTCTGCCATGTTGTATCCGCAAAACGGCAGCATCGCCATCGGATCGCGACGGATCGCCGCCTGACCGACCGCCGCCGCTGTTGCCTCGGAGCCCATGGTTGCCGCCAGATATACCCCGTGTTCCCAGTCATGTGACTGGAACACCAAAGGAAATGTGGTGGCAAGTCGGCCGCCGAAGACAAAGGCGCTGATCGGAACGCCCTTGGGGTCCTGCCAATTCGGATCAAGGCTGGAACATTCACTTGCCGGGGCGGTAAACCGCGAGTTCGGATGGGCCGCCGGGGTCTTGCTGTCGGGGGTCCAGTCATTGCCCCGCCAGTCGATGGCATGAGCAGGAGGATCACCGTCCAGGCCTTCCCACCAGACATCATTGTCATCGGTAAGTGCGACATTGGTGAAGATGCAGTT
>CAZEFJ010000005.1:18291-21853 GCA_964511465.1 uncultured Hyphomicrobiales bacterium | reverse complement strand
CCGTCGCCGAGAGTGTCGAGAACCTTCTGACCCATCCGGGTCATGATCCGCATGTTGACCGCACAATAGGCGGAATCGGTGATCTGAATGCCGATATGGGCGATCGGAGAACCCAGAGGGCCCATCGAGAAAGGAACCACATACATGGTCCTGCCGCGCATACACCCGGCGAAAAGCCCTTTCAGCTTGGATTTCATTTCGTCGGGATCGGTCCAGTTATTGGTCGGCCCCGCTTCCTCGGCGGTTTTGGAACATATGAATGTGCGATCTTCGACCCTGGCCACGTCGTCAGGGTCCGAGCGGGCCAAAAAGCATCCCGGCCTTTTCTCTTCGTTGAGCCGGATAAATGTTTTGCTGTCCACCATCTGATTGCACAAACGGTCGTATTCCTGCTGCGATCCATCGCACCAGTGAATATTTTTCGGCGCACACATCGCCGCAACCTCGTCAACCCAGGAAAGCAGGTTTTTGTTGGTGGTCCTGTCTTTGGCGTCAGTAGTCATTAACCTTCACCTCGAAAAAATGATTGAATTGGCTCCGCTTTTCGCCAAGGAAACGGGAACATAGGCTGTTCAATGTATAAAGACAATATTTGCCCGGACGTTTAATCATTAAAATAAGTGGAAAAAGTATTTAGCAAAAGCATCAAGGCCTGTGTTCGACTATAATTCTGCCACAAACGCAATGCCTGATGGTCATGCTGACTGGAAAAACCGGAGACCACAATATGCCCAAAGCCATAGCCCTGGTTGATGACGACCGGAATATCCTTACTTCGGTGTCAATGGCACTGGAAGCGGAGGGGTTCAAGGTTTGGGCCTATGGCGGCGGCTTTGACGCACTGGAGGGGATAGCCCGAAACCCCGTTGACCTGGCAATACTTGACATAAAGATGCCCCGCATGGATGGCACGGAACTTCTTGAGCAGTTACACAAAAAAAGCGACCTGCCGGTAATTTTTCTGACCTCCAAGGACGAAGAGATAGACGAAGTCATCGGCCTGCGCCTGGGTGCCGACGATTACATAAAGAAGCCCTTTTCCCAGAAACTTTTAATCGAACGCATCCGTGCCGTTCTCCGCCGTCGCGACATCGCGGTTGATGGCGGCGGCGGCGGGCTGGTCCAAAGAGGACACCTGATCCTTGATCCGGCGCGCCACATGTGTTCCTGGAAGGGTAACGGCGTCAACTTGACGGTAACCGAATTTCTGCTGGTACAGTCATTGGCCCAGCATCCCGGCCATGTCAAAACCCGCGATCAGTTGATTGACGCCGCCTACGGAGAAAATATATACGTAGACGACCGAACCATAGACAGCCATGTCAAACGTCTGCGTAAGAAATTCAAGGACGTGGACCCGAAATTTTCCGAAATAAAAACCCTTTACGGTATCGGTTACAGGTATCAAGGGGGCTAGGGTCGGAATACTAGTTCAGGATACTAGTCAATGTTGAAGGGTGCGCATCCAAGGCAGAACAGCCACAAGTCTTCGCAGATACGAAGGCGCATTCTGACCATAAACCTCCTGGCGCTGGCTATTCTTGTCGCCGGTTTGATGTATCTCGGCGAATACAAGAAAAACCTTATCGCAACCGAAATAGCGGCACTTGAAACCCAGGCCGAAATATTCGCCGTAGCGATCGGCGAAGGCGGCGTCAGCACCGATGTTACGGCCAAACAGATTCTGGTTGAAGAGGTGGTCCGCCAGATGGTCCGCCGTTTGGTGGTAACGACCGGAACCAGGGCCCGCCTTTTCAATAATGCAGGCATGCTGGTGGCCGATTCACGCAGCCTGATAGGCTATGGCGGCCTGGTTCAGGCAGAGAAGCTTGTGCCGCTGGCAAACAAGGACAAAAACCCGATACATAACTTTCTCGATGATACCATGAGGCTGGTCATCAGTGCCTATGACAACCTGTCGAGAAAACTACTGGTCCGTAGCGAATTTCCGCTCTATCGCGAAAGCGCCAACCAGCGGGCCGATCAATATCCAGAGGTGCTGGCGGCTCTTTCCGGCAGTAATATGGCGGTATTGAGAACCGCCCGCAACACCGGCATTATCATTAACGTCGCTGTCCCGGTACGCCGTTATAAACATGTTCTGGGGGCGCTGATGCTGTCCAAGGGATCGCGCCATATTGACGATGCGATGTTTCAGGTACGCCTTGACATACTTAAGGTATTTACCGTCGCGCTGACCATTACCATTGGCCTGTCACTGTACCTTGCCAGGACCATAGCATATCCCATACATCATCTGGCCAAGGCCGCAGAAATGGTCCGCCACGGCCACCATCGCCAGCATGAAATACCTGATTTTGCCAACCGCACCGACGAGATAGGTGAACTGGCGACGGCCCTGAGAGACATGACCGAAGCCCTGTGGCAGCGGATGGACGCCATTGAAAGTTTTGCCGCCGACGTCTCCCACGAAATCAAGAACCCGCTAACATCGCTGAACAGCGCGGTCGAGACCGCCGCCCGCATTAAAGACCCCGAACAACAACGCCAACTGATGGCGATTATCCAGGAAGACGTAAAGCGACTGGACCGGCTGATAAACGACATTTCAAACGCCTCCCGCCTTGATGCGGAACTGTCGCGCGACCGGCCTGAGCCGGTGGATATAGGGCGAATGCTGGAAGCCCTGGTCGAGGCGCACAAATTCAAGGATGCGGACAACAGTCATCCGATACACCTTGAAATTAAATCTCAACCTGAAAATGAGATGCGGATAAACGCCCTGGAAGGGCGAATTGCCCAGGTGTTCAACAACCTTATCGACAACGCCATATCTTTTTCACCCATCGGCAAGCCGATTACAATCAATGCCGCCCGCAACGAAGGATGGATCGAAATTACAATTTCAGACCATGGACCGGGTATCCCCAAGGGCAAGGAGGAAGCTATCTTTGAACGTTTCTATACCGAGCGCCCGAAGGCCGAGAAATTTGGTGTACATTCGGGACTTGGACTTGGCATATCCAAGCAGATAGTAGAATCTCATGGGGGGATGATTTTGGCGCAAAACCTCGAATCTGACGACGGCACCGTTCTCGGCGCTCAATTTGTGGTACGCTTGCCGACGGAATATTGACAATCATGGAAACACCCGGGCATGGAAAATATCCACGCTACCTGTGTTGAGATCGACGGCTTGGGCATCCTGCTGCGCGGGGCGCCCGGAAGCGGCAAGTCCGATCTGGCATTGCGCCTTATCGACGAAGGCGCGCATCTGGTATCGGACGATTACACCTCGGTCGAAAATGATCGCGGAGAACTTGTCGCGATTTCCCCGGACAGTATAAAAGGACTTATTGAGGTTCGCGGCATTGGGGTCGTCCGTATGGATAGTGTGGACAAGGTTAATTTGGCCTTGCTGGTTGATCTTGTCGAGGCGGAACGGATTGAACGGCTGCCGCTCGAAACCCGCGATCAAATTCTCGGCATTGAGCTGCGCCGCATAACAATTTACTCCTTCGAGCCCTCGGCCCCGGCCAAGGTTAGAATTGCCTTGAAGGTGGCAGCCGGCGATATAAAGCAAGAGACATGACCGACAAGG
>CAZEFJ010000005.1:11269-18191 GCA_964511465.1 uncultured Hyphomicrobiales bacterium | reverse complement strand
CATGTCTTGCTGATAACCGGGATGTCCGGGGCTGGCAAGACCTCGGCTTTGAAGGCGATGGAAGACCTCGGCTATGAGGCGGTGGACAATATGCCGCTTTCGCTTCTTGGCTCTCTGGTGACGCGAAACGACAGTCGGGCAAGCCATCCCATCGCTATCGGCGTCGATATCCGCAACCGTGATTTCGGTATCGATCCATTCATTCGGCAACTCGACAGTCTGGCATCAAAAAGCGGCGGCGTGGTCAAGGTTCTGTTTATCGACTGTGACGACGACGAACTCCGGCGCCGCTACGACGAAACCCGCCATCGCCACCCTCTGTCCCAGGACCGCCCGGCCAGCGACGGCATTCATCAGGAACGAGGCCTGGTTTCCCCCCTGCGCGAACGTGCCGACCTTATACTGGATACCACCGGTATGGCACCGGGTGAATTAAAACACATTCTGCACGGTCATTTCGGTGATAATTTCGGCCACAGCGGCATACCCGAACTGAGCCTTTCGATCGTTTCATTTTCATTCCGCCACGGCTTGCCGCGTGATGCCGACCTGGTATTCGATGTTCGCTTTCTCAGCAATCCCCATTATGATCGTAATCTAAGGGATTTGACGGGTCTTGATTCGGCTGTCGGTAACTTTATTTCCGCCGATACCGATTTTGGCCGGTTTTTCGACGGATTGACCGGGTTGCTGTTGCCCCTGCTGCCACGCTATGCCGCCGAGGGCAAAAGCTATCTGGCAATAGCGGTGGGATGCACCGGCGGACGGCATCGTTCGGTTTTCGTTGCCGAAAAACTGGCGGCATGGCTTAAATCACATGGGCAAACGGTCCATATTCGTCACCGTGATATACAACAAGCGGCTGCACAATAAGATAATTAAGGTCGCGCGTCCTTTGTTGGGGGGAAAAAGATATGATCGGAATGGTGCTGGTTACTCATGGCCGACTTGCCGATGAACTGGTTTTTGCGCTCGAACATGTGGTTGGCCCGCAATCATCTATCGGCACTGTCTGTATTGATGCCGACGACGACATGGAGCGTTGCCGTATGGACATTCTCAAGCGAGTGGCAGACAACGACAAGGGGGATGGGGTGATATTGCTGACCGATATGTTTGGCGGCACTCCATCGAATCTGGCAATTTCGATAATGGAGAAATCCAATGTCGAGATAATCGCCGGGGTCAACCTGCCGATGTTGATTAAACTGGCCAGCGTGCGCAAGTCCGAGACCCTTGAACAGGCCGCTATCAGCGCCCAGGAGGCGGGCCGTAAATACATAAATATAGCCTCGCAGCTTCTCGCCAAGGAATAAAATGTGACACAGGACGCCAGGGGAGAAGATAAAGACGAAGACGCTATTCGCCATTGCGGCGAAAACCGCCGCACCGATAAACGGCGAGGTAAAGAGCGGGCCAGCGATTCCAGACGGCGCGTCGGCGGCGATCGCCGTCAGCTCGACGAGGGAGAGCAAGGTCGCGAGCCGTCCACCGAACATACCTTCGAGCGGATCGCAGTTATCCGCAACAAGCGTGGACTTCATGCCCGTGCGGCAGCAAAATTCGTTACCGAGGCGGGAAAATTTGATGCCATGACTACGGTGAAACGAGGCGACATGAGTGTATCGGGAAACTCTATAATGGGTTTGATGATGCTGGCCGCGGGGCCGTCTTGCGATATTGAGATTATAACTTCAGGCACCGACGCACTGAAGGCTTTGAAGGCTCTGTGCGATCTCGTAGAAGCCAAGTTCGGCGAAGACTGAGGATGAAAAGATGAGCGACCAGGAAAAAATATTCACCGGTCTTGGGGTCTCTCCGGGGATTGGGCTTGGCATCGCATATGTCCGCGAGAGCGGTATCCTCACGGTGCCCGAATACTCTATTTCCCCGGACCAACTGGACGGCGAGCGAGCTCGCCTCAAAAGTGCGGTAGGACGCGCCCGCCGCCAGATCGGCAGACTTAAAGCCAAGGCAAAAACAATGCCCGGTGCGGCCGGTGAAGAACTCGGCTATCTGCTCGACGCCTATTTTCACATGCTTAAGGATTCCCGTCTGGTCCGCGGCGCGGAACAGAGAATTATTGATGCCGGGATTAACGCCGAGGCAGCGGTACAGGCCGAAGTGTCAGATATCGCAAAAGATTTTTCGGCCATGGATGATGCCTATATCGCGGCGCGGCTGGAAGATATTCGCGAAGTCGCCAACCGGCTGGTCCGCAACCTTACCAAAAGCCCGATAAAAGTATTTTCGCAAGTGCCGAAGGGCAGCGTCATCGCAACCGAGGAGCTTACCACCGCCGATACGGCGCAGTTGGACCCTGGATGCATCCACGGCATAGCCACCCTGCTCGGCGGTCCCGAAGGCCATACCGCGATCATGGCCAGGGCCCTGGGCATACCGGCGGTTATGGGTGCGGCGGGAATGATTAAGGGGACCAAGACCGGCGACCGAATGATCGTTGACGGCAATGAAGGCAGGATCATCGTTAACCCGATACCCGCGACCCTGGCCTCGTTCGAGCGCCGCCAGGCGGAGTGCCTTCTTGAGGAGCGGCGCCTGGCCCGACTGTCGAAGCAGCCCGCAACCACCCGTGACGGCACCGAGATTAATCTTCAGGCGAATCTTGAGTTGCCGGTCCAGATGGACATGGTCACCCGATCCGGGGCATCCGGCATCGGTCTGTTGCGCACCGAATTCATGTTTATGAACCGCCCTGACGCGCCCGGCGAAGAGGAACAGTATCAGATACTGAAAAATATCGTCGAGGCGATGAACGGAAAGCCGGTGACCGTGCGAACCCTTGATGCAGGAGGCGACAAAACGGCGGAAGCGGTTACCGGTGATTATGGCGAAAGCGCCTCTTCGGCACTGGGAATCCGGGGCATCCGCCTTTCCCTGGCCCGTCCCGATATTTTTGAAACCCAGTTGAGGGCTATCCTCAGGGCCGGAGCGCATGGCAACGTACGAATTCTGTTGCCCATGGTATCTACCACATCGGAAGTTCGCCGGGCCCGTGAACTGATGGCCCATGCGGTCAGACGGCTTAAACGTCGCAAAATCCCGTTTGCCAATCCTCTGCCCCCGATCGGGGTGATGATAGAGGTTCCCAGCGCCGCCCTGTCGGCGGATGCGCTATCCCATATCAGTGATTTTTTCGCCATCGGATCAAACGACCTGACCATGTACACACTGGCGATTGACCGGGGCGACGAGCAGGTCGCACATCTGTTCGATTCCCTGCATCCGGCTGTTTTGCGTCTGATACAGTTTTCCATAGAATCCGCATTCAGGGCGAGAATTCCGGTTAGCATCTGCGGCGAGATGGCGGGCGATCCACGCTATACAGCCCTTCTTATGGGGCTGGGCATGCGCGAGCTGTCGATGACCGCGACATCAATTCCGAAAGTTAAGCAGCGCATCCGCTCAATGGATATCGTCGCCGCCAACTATCGGGCCCGGGTAATAATGGACCAATCAGACGCCGGCCGCATCGCTACTCTGCTCGACGACTTCAACGCACTGGCATAAAAAAGCCTTCCATATTGCCCTTTCCGACCCTATATCCCGATTTGAATTTATTAACGTGATAACCCAGGAGAATAAAAAATGAGCCCCTCGAATGACTACAAGGTAGCCGACATTGAACTCGCCGAATGGGGGGCCAAGGAAATCGCAATCGCTGAAACCGAAATGCCGGGACTGATGTCGTTGCGTAATGAATACAAGGGCAAATCACCTCTTGCCGGGGCGCGCATTGCCGGTTGCCTTCACATGACTATTCAGACTGCGGTACTGATCGAGACCCTGATCGATCTGGGGGCCGAAATCCGCTGGAGTTCGTGCAACATCTTCTCGACCCAGGATCAAGCCGCCGCCGCCATCGCGGCCCGCGATATCCCGGTATTCGCCTGGAAGGGCGAAACGGAAGAGGAATTTCTGTGGTGCATCGAAAAAACAATCGAAGGACCGGACGGCTGGCATCCCAACATGATCCTTGATGACGGCGGTGATCTGACCCAGATCATGCATGACAAATACCCGCAACTGATGGAAGACGTAAGAGGCCTGTCCGAGGAAACCACCACCGGAGTTCACCGCCTTTACGAGATGGAGAAAGAAGGCTCGCTTCTGGTTCCCGCGTTCAACGTCAATGATTCAGTGACCAAATCAAAGTTCGATAATCTTTATGGTTGCCGCGAAAGCCTGGTTGACGGAATCAAACGGGCGACCGACGTGATGCTTGCGGGAAAGGTTGCGGTGGTCGGTGGTTTCGGCGATGTCGGCAAAGGCTCGGCAGCGTCGCTGCGCAGTCAAGGGGCACGGGTTATGGTTACCGAGATAGATCCGATCTGCGCCCTCCAGGCGGCGATGGAAGGATACCAGGTGGTGTCCATGGATGAGGCGGCGGCACAGGGCGATATTTTCGTTACCTGCACCGGCAATATCGACATAATCACCATCGACCATATGCGCCGGATGAAAGACCGCGCCATAGTCTGCAACATCGGCCATTTTGATTCTGAAATTCAGATCGAGGGACTGAGAAATTACAAATGGCACAACGTCAAGCCACAGGTCGACGAGATCGAGTTTCCCGACGGCAAGCGGATTATTCTTCTCGCCGAGGGGCGGCTGGTTAACCTCGGCTGCGCCACCGGCCATCCCAGCTTTGTCATGAGCGCCTCGTTCACCAACCAGGTTCTGGCTCAAATTGAATTATGGGAAAACTCCGACAATTATGACAACAAGGTCTATGTCCTGCCCAAAAATCTGGATGAAAAGGTCGCGACCCTGCATCTTGACCGACTGGGGGTAAACCTGACCAAGCTTAGCCAGCAGCAGGCCGACTATATCTCGGTCCCGGTCGAGGGGCCGTTCAAGCCGGATCATTATCGCTATTAGAGATGTCCTGTGACTGATCCCGCCATGGTCTTGGTACTTGGCGTTGCGGTTGCGGCGGTGCCGCTTATCGTTTGGCTGTGGGCTGCTCTCAGAAGATTGCGCCGGACCAACTCGCGGCTGGCCGACGAGCTTGATGCGGGGCGGGAAATAATAGATCTGGCCGAAGACGGCTTTTTCGTCTGGAATATTATTGACGGTTCGGAAAGATGTTCGCGCCGTCTGGCGGTGCTTCTCGACTTGCCGGAAGGAACTAAATCCGGACCGGATGATATCTTATCCAGGTTCGGGGAAAAAGACGCAGCAATCCTGGCCACGGCTATAGACGCCCTGCGCCGGGACGGCACGGCGTTCAAGTTGCGGCTTGATATGGGCAATGGTTCCCGGAACGTCTTGCTGAACGGAAACCGCGCCACCGCCGGTGACGGGCGGTGGCTGGCCGATGTTGTCTGGGTCCGCGATACCGGTGTGATCCCTTCGCTTGTCGAGGAAGCCCCTTTACCTGTTGAGAAAACGAATAGCGACCCATCCCACGACACGGTGGCACATGCTCAGGTTCTTGACAATCTATCGACGGCGGTAGCCATTTTCGGCCCGGACACCAATCTCGTCTTCGCCAATCCGGCATATGCCGGGCTTTGGCATCTGGATTCCGCCTGGCTGGCCCAAAAGCCCGGCTTGAACATGGTTCTGGACCGGCTTCGCCAACAAAGGATGTTGCCCGAGGTCGCCGATTTCAGGGCCTTCAAAAAGGCTCAGGCGGACCAGTTCGGAAACCTTGAGCTGCCCGTGGAAGACCATCTATACCTTCCCAATGGCAAGACTCTGCGCAGCGTTGTTAGCCCGCATCTATCCGGCGGGTTGATTTTTACCTACGAGGACGTCTCCGTCCGCCTTGATATAGAGCGTTCGTACAACACATTGATTGCCGTTCAGAGTGAGACCCTGGCCAATCTTTACGAGGGCATAGCCGTTTTCGGCAGTGACGGGCGACTGAAATTAAGCAACCCGGTTTTTGCCGCACTGTGGAATTTCAGCCCGCAAGAAACAGAGCCGGAACGTCACATATCCGAATTAGTCGAAAAAATGCGCCCGTTCTTTCCCGAAGACCCCGACTGGCAAACCGGAAAAGAACGTATTATCGCCCGGATGATGCGCCGCCAGCCGGATACCGGGCGACTGGAACGGGCCGATGGAACGGTCCTCGACTATGCCAGCGTCCCCCTTCCCGACGGAGCGGTACTGTTAAGCTATATCGACGTAACCGATAGCTTTCAGGTCGAGCAAGCCCTGCGTCAGCGGGCCGACGCACTGCAGGAGGCCAACCGTCTTAAATCCGAATTCATCGCCAATGTTTCATACGAGGTGCGAACGCCGCTAAACACATTGATCGGTTTTTCCGAAATCCTCACGGCTGAATATTTCGGAGAACTTAACCAGCGCCAGAAGGAATACAGCCGCGGTATTCTCGAATCATCACAGGGACTTATGTCGGTAATCAGGGATATCCTGGACCTTGCGACGATCGAGGCGGGGATGATGTCTCTGGAACTGGACACCGTCGATTTACACTCGATGCTGGCCTCGGTGCTGAACCTGACCCGCGAGCGGGCAAGGCGCAAAAGCATCAACCTGGAATTCGACTGCCTCGCCGATATAGGCTGGATGATCGGCGATGAAAAACGCCTCAAGCAGGTATTGTTCAACCTTTTAAGCAACGCCGTTCGTTTTACTCCCCGACATGGCAAAATAATGCTCAAGGCCGAGCGAGACGGTGCCGACATTGTCTTTACCGTATCCGATACCGGCAGCGGCATGGATGAGGGCGAGAGTGAAAGGGTGATAAAGGCATTCGAGAGGGGCAAAAGTGACCAGTCCAGACAAAGCGGTGCCGGACTGGGGCTGTCCCTGGTAAAAAGCTTTATCGAGCTTCACGACGGCAGTGTCAAAATCAAATCCTCGACCAACCGGGGGACAACGGTGATCTGCCGCCTGCCTTCCGGCAGCGAAGGCGCCGGGC
>CAZEFJ010000005.1:6162-11169 GCA_964511465.1 uncultured Hyphomicrobiales bacterium | reverse complement strand
GCTTGAGAAAATAGTTCTCGGCAAGGTGGTTGAACTCCGCTACGGCGGACGGCGCATCGACCGCTATGGACGAATTCTTGCCCACCTCTTCACTGCCGACGGGCTCTGGGTCCAAGGTGAAATGCTGCGTCGAGGTATGGCCAGGGTCTATACATTTGCCGACAACCGCAAGCTGGCGGCTGAAATGTACGCCCTGGAGAAAGAGGCGCGTAACGCCAAACGCGGCATTTGGGCAAATCCGTATTACCGGCTGCGGCGTCCCGGGGAAACCTCAGACGACATCGACACCTTTCAGCTAGTCGAGGGGACGGTCATTGACGCCGCGCGGATTAAAAAGAGGATATATCTGAACTTTGGCCCCGACTGGCGATCGGATTTTACGGCCACCATATCTCCCAGGGCGTCACGTATATTCAGCAACGATCTTCTTGCCCTTAAAGGCAGGAAAATTCGCGTCCGGGGCTGGATAAAGAGTTATAATGGCCCGGAGATAGAGGTAAGCCACCCCGAACAGATAGAGATATTGCCCAAAATGCCATGATAAAACGTCTGCTCCTGGCCCTGGTGGCATCCCTGCCGTTATTTGCGACGGTCGCGTGCTCGGTTAATCCCGCCACCGGCAGGCAAAGCTTTACCGCCTTCATGTCGAAAGCCGACGAGATGGAGGTAGGCAAGCGAGAACACCCCAAAATTCTCAAAAAATTCGGCGGTCAATACAAGGACCGGGACCTTGCCGCCTATGTCCACCGCATCGGCCGATCCCTGTCGCGGGTTTCCGAGGCTCCTGAGCTGCCTTATGTATTTACCGTTCTCAATGATGACAAGGTAAACGCATTCGCCTTGCCGGGCGGTTATGTCTACATTACCCGGGGATTGCTGGCGCTGGCCGACAACGAGGCTGAAATGGCGGGTGTGCTGGCCCACGAAATCGGCCATATAGCGGCCCGCCACACCGCCCAGCGTTACAGCCGGGCGATGGCTACCAACCTTGGCCTTAACGTTCTTGGTGCCATAGGTATCCTGCCACCGGGCTCCGGGAGTCTCATTTCCTTTGGCGCCCAGGCGGTGTTGCAGGGCTATTCCCGCGATCAGGAATCCGAGGCGGACATGCTTGGCGTGCGCTATCTGGGCCGTGCCGGATATGACACTAACGCAATGGTCAGTTTTTTCAGAAAGCTCAAAGGATATGAAAGCCTAAGCAAGGCAATGGCCCAGAATCCGAACGCCAAGGACAGCTATTCGATAATGTCGTCGCATCCGCGGACCGAACAACGCATTGCCCAGGCCATTGCCCTGGCCAAGGTTGGCCCCGGTAAAAATCCCCGGCTGGGGCGCGAAGTTTATCTTTCCGAAATCGACGGTCTGGTATTCGGTGACGATCCCGAACAGGGCATTCGCCGTGGACGGGTGTTTGCCCATCCGGGGCTTGGTGTCCTGTTCAAGGTTCCACCCGGTTTCATAATGTTCAACACCGACAAGAGCTTAATTGCCCGTGGCCCGGACGGGGCGGTGATGTCATTTGACATGGCCAGCCCAAAAAAGGCCGCCGGTGTGCGCGACCTTCGCCGTTATCTGGTTTCCGACTGGGGCCGCAAATTCGACATGAAGAATGTCGAGCGAATTAAAATCAATTCGATGGATGCAGCAACCGGCGCAACCCGGAGGCCGGGCCGCAATGGTGGCACCGAAGACATGCGCCTGATCGTCATTCGTGGCGGCCGGGACAAGATTTACAGGTTTATTTTTATAACCCCAAGCTCGTTAAGCGCCCGCATGGACGAGGATTTCAGGCGTACCACCTACAGCTTCAGGCGGATGTCCCGGCAGGAAGTGGCTGATCTGAAACCGCTGAGAATCCGGGTTGTCAATGTCAGGCCGGGGGACACGGTGAAAAGCCTGAGCGCGAAAATACCGATCGAAAAATTTGCCCGGCAATGGTTCGAATTGCTGAACGGCCTGCGCCCCGGCCAGCCGTTGGCGCCGGGGAGAAAGGTCAAGATCATCGCCGAATAGGGAGAGCCCATCGGCGGGTGATAAAAATTCAGAGTCTCATTATGCCCCGTTTTTTCAGGACCGCGACAATCTGTTCGGCGGCTTGTTCGGCATCGGTCTTGTCACCGTTAATATGGATTTCCGCCACTGTCGGGGTTTCATAAACGGAATCTATGCCGGTAAAATTCTTGATTTCTCCGGCCCGGGCTTTGGCGTACAGTCCTTTGGCATCGCGTCGTTCGCATTCTTCCAGCGAGGTATCGACGAAAACTTCGATAAACTCATCTTCTTCCACCATCTCGCGGGCCATTTTTCGCTCGGCCGAAAAGGGCGAAATGAACGACACCAGGGCGATCGTCCCCGCATCGACCAAAAGTTTGGCTATTTCCCCGACCCGGCGAATATTCTCTACTCTGTCGGCGTCGGTAAAGCCAAGATCACGGTTCAGCCCGTGTCGCACATTGTCCCCGTCAAGGGTATAGGTATGGCGACCTAGAGAGTGGAGTTTCTTTTCCACCAGATTGGCAATCGTCGATTTACCTGATCCCGAAAGACCGGTAAACCAAAGCACACATGGCTTTTGTCCCTTGATCGCGGACCTCGCCTGTTTGTCCACATCAAGTGCCTGCCAGTGAATGTTGGTTGCCCGGCGCAAGGCAAAGTCGATCATTCCGGCGCCGACCGTGGCATTCGTAAAACGATCAATCAGGATGAAGTTGCCGGTAGCCGGATTATCCCGATAGGCATCGAAGGCCAGGGGACGGTCCAGAGAAAAGTTGCAAATTCCGACTTCATTGAGTTCCAGCGTCTTGCCTGCCATATGCTCCAGAGTGTTGACATTGACTTTGTATTTCAG
Organism: uncultured Hyphomicrobiales bacterium; assembly: GCA_964511465.1. Classification (GTDB taxonomy): domain Bacteria; phylum Pseudomonadota; class Alphaproteobacteria; order Rhodospirillales; family 2-02-FULL-58-16; genus JAZFTA01. The sequence continues at coordinate 8,321 of CAZEFJ010000005.1, read as the reverse complement.
GTCGCTGACCTGCGCCGAGGCGGTCGAGGTGCCGGTCTTGATAATGTAATTACGGCTTGGCAATAACGGCTCGTCATGCATCCAGATCAGCTTGGCTTCAAACTGGTCGGCATAGTCCGGGCGGTCGTTGGCATCCGCCAGAATGTCGCCGCGGCTTATGTCTATCTCGTCTTCCAGGGTCAGGGTTACCGCCTGGCCGGGACCGGCGTGATCGAGATCACCATCGAACGTGACAATCCGCGCAACTTTTGATCTCTGCCCCGACGAGGGTAGCGCAATTTCATCGCCGGGCCTGATCATGCCCGAGGCAATGGTTCCGGAAAAGCCCCGGAAATCGAGGTTGGGCCGATTGACCCATTGCACCGGCATGCGAAACGGTCTGCTCGCCGCGCCGGAGGTAACTTCCACCGTTTCCAGATATCCGATCAGGCTTGGACCCGAATACCAATGGCTGTGTGCCCCGGGCTCAATCACATTGTCGCCGTTAAGCGCGGAAACCGGAATTGCCGTTATGTCAGCGAAGCCAAGCGGCGCGGCAAAGTTTTCATAGTCCTGCTTGATTGCCTCAAATTTTTTCTTGTCAAAACCGATCAGGTCCATCTTGTTGACCGCCAGCACCACCTTTTTGATCCCGACCAACGAGACTATGTAGCTGTGGCGCCGGGTCTGGGTGAGAATTCCCTTGCGGGCATCGACCAGGATAACCGCGACATCGGCATTGGATGCCCCGGTCGCCATATTGCGGGTATATTGCTCGTGCCCAGGGGTATCGGCGACGATAAACTTGCGTTTGTCGGTGGCAAAAAAGCGATATGCGACATCAATTGTAATGCCCTGTTCCTGTTCCGCCTGAAGCCCGTCCAGCAGCAACGCGAAATCTATCTCGTCTCCCTGTGTGCCGATCCGTTTGGAGTCGCTTTTCAGGGCCGCCAGTTGATCTTCAAAGATCAGTTTGGAATCCCAAAGCAGGCGCCCGATAAGGGTACTCTTGCCGTCATCGACCGAGCCGCAGGTGATGAATTTCAGCAGCCCTTTTTCTTCCTGGGACTTGATATATGCGTTGATATCTTCGGCAATCAGTGCTGATTGATCGGGCATTAGAAATACCCCTCTTGTTTTTTCTTCTCCATCGATCCGGCCTGATCGCTGTCGATCACCCGGCCTTGACGTTCGGAGCTGCGGCTAAGCAACATTTCCTGGATTATTTCAGGCAAAGTTGCGGCCGTGGATTCCACCGCCCCGGTCAGCGGATAGCAACCCAGGGTGCGGAAGCGAACCGAGCGCAGTTCCGGTTTCTCATCCGGATCAAGCGGCATTCGTTGATCATCGACCATGATAAGGATGCCGTCGCGTTTGACCACCGGGCGCCGGGCGGCAAAATACAGCGGAACGATGGGGATATCTTCAAGGTAGATATATTGCCAGACATCCAGTTCGGTCCAGTTGGAAATGGGAAAGGCGCGGATGCTTTCTCCCTTTTTGATTCTGGCGTTGTAGATATTCCATAGTTCAGGCCGCTGATTTTTGGGATCCCAGCGGTGATTCTTGGTGCGAAAGGAAAAAATCCGTTCCTTGGCCCGTGACTTTTCTTCGTCCCGCCTCGCCCCGCCGAAAGCCGCGTCAAAGCCGTACTTGTCGAGAGCCTGTTTCAGTGCCTCGGTCTTCATCACGTCGGTATAAAGGGCCGAGCCGTGAGTGAAGGGGTTAATATTTTTACTGCATCCCTCCTGGTTGCAATGGACCAGCAGTTCAAAGCCGTATTCCGTTGCTATCCGGTCGCGAAATTCGATCATTTCCCGGAATTTCCAGGTGGTATCTACATGCAGCAAGGGAAACGGCGGTTTGGACGGATAGAACGCCTTGCGGGCCAGATGCAACATTACGGCGGAGTCTTTGCCGATTGAATAAAGCATAACCGGCTTGGCAAATTCGGCGGCGACTTCGCGCATTATATGGATGCTCTCGGCTTCCAGTTGGCGCAGGTGGGTTATACGGTCAGGCGTCATCGTCTCTCTTTAGAGCATTTCACTATTGAATGGAATAATTTGATCCAACCCTGAGGCGGGCATGGAACACAGATTAAGGTCCGATAATTATACAGATCAGAACCAGACAATAATCTTAATTATGGCGATAATCCCGAGCGCCCAAAGAACAGC
>CAZEFJ010000005.1:0-6062 GCA_964511465.1 uncultured Hyphomicrobiales bacterium | reverse complement strand
AGAACCAGACAATAATCTTAATTATGGCGATAATCCCGAGCGCCCAAAGAACAGCGGTTGGGTCAGAAAGAGAGAGAGAGATCGCCAAGCCAAGAATAAAGACGCCCAAAAGAATAGCGTTATGACCGCGCCAAATCATGAGTTCCCCTCCAAATGTTACAATTCCGGTTACAAAGGTCCGTACGATGGACCTTATATAGGGGGTATTGGCGGGTTTGGGGATACCGGAATTGGCTCAGAACCCATTTTATTTCCGGTCTGAACCCTCGAAGTCCATGTTTCCATGAAAAACGCGGGTAATTTATAATTCGGCTTACTTCGCGCTAAAAGACGATCCGTTTGTAAATGAGGAGGGATTGAAGGTCAGCCGTGAGCCCCCGTAAAGCGTCGGGCCTGGATGTATACAGGTAATCCCCCCGTCATTATCACAATCCGCCCCGATCATTGTTACAGCCCCGATAAGCATTCGTCATCGATTGCCATTACGGCAACGTTAATCAGGTGGGAAATAAACGGTCGATCGAGTTTCTCGGTCTCAAGGCCCAGGATTGTCAGTTCCTGTTTTATCTCATCCATGGGATTGTTGGCCTTATTTTTCCTGCCGTTGATAATATCATGCATTTCATTGCTCCTTTCCTGGTAGAATACTTGTGTTTAGATATGAAAGTTGCTTTGCATCTTCGAGGGCGGCGCTCTCGGCTATTTCCAACTGCTCGGCCAAATTACTCAGCCCCTCCCCGCTGGCTTCGTTTACCAGGTATCTAAGCGCGGCACCGATCGAAACGGCGGTTTGAGCAGAGGTGTTTTTATTGAAGTTTATCATTTTTTATGCCGCTCTCTGATCCAGACTCTGTTTACTTGTAACCTGGTAGTCGATGCCAAAACGCTGGCGCGCTTTTATAAGCACACCTTGATTGACCTTAATGCTTGCTATTGCGATCTTGTATCGACCCATTTTCCGAGGCGGGCAAAGCCATTCATAATCGCATCCTGCCCCGATGACATTGCTGATAACAAACGATGGCATCAACACTATGAATTGGCTGATGTTGTTGGAAATTCCATATTCCAGGCACCCCAAAACCATTTCCGCGCTAATTCTCGCTCGGTCCGCTTTAGGCAGGGCATGGTTCACACCGAATCTGGACCCCTCCCAAATAAGTTGAGAGCAAGGCAATGTGCCCGGCATAAGCTCGGGCCATAGTTCCTTAATCATGTAGGGGCGGGTAGTCGGGATCAGCCTGGTTATGCCGCCGGCCAGACCCGATTTGTCACGTGCTAAAAGGTAAACGGCGGCAGGCGTATCAAATCTGTCATACTCCATTTCATTATAAGACGGGATGTCCCATCCCTGCCGCTCAACGAAGATATTGTATCTCAGCCTATGCTGTGAAATCCAGGCATCACCAAAAAGATGCGCGGTCTCCCAGGTTAAAACATCAATCATGAATATGTCCCTTTCGTCTATCCGCCGACAAATAGGACACAAATTAAAAGTCTGAAATACCTGCCTATGTTGACAGGTTGACTGTTACGGAAAAATCAAGTTCATGCGGATTGCTTTGACAATAGCCAAAATACGGGAACCGGCTTCGAGCTTGACCATCGCGTTGCTGATATGAAAATTAATGGTGTGTTCCGAAAGGTTGAGGATCATCCCTATATCCCACGAACTTTTCCCCCGCGAGCTCCAGAGAAGGCATTCCCGTTCGCGATCGGTTAGCCGGACGGGCGGCTTTTTCAACGGGTCCAGATTATTCAGTCTGCAATAAGCCGAGTGGAATTGAACTGCAAGAATTTGGAGCGTGTCCTGCAAAACGGTATGGCATTTGTCTTTGGTATCCGAACTGACGCTAACCGCAAAAACTTCTCCGAAGGGGCCGTGAATTGGGACACAGAAACCGCGGATAAGATTGGCGTCCTTGGCTTCATCCATAAACTTGTTTTCTTCAGTATCCAGATTTTGCAGTTCCGACCACTCATAAGGGCGCCGCATATACGGCGTCCGGGTCATGATCGGGTCTACACGCAGATATTGTTCATTAAAATAGTGTTCCACCCAGTCCGCAGGATAATCTATGAGCAGAGCGGGGCCGGAAAGACTGCGCTGTTCGCTATGCGTCAAAGCACCGTAAGCGTAGTAATCGTAGCCATGACTGGATATTGCGCGCTTAAAGAGTGCGGCGAGGTCATCGGTCGTTTTTGCCTGATTCGATTTCTCTATAAAATCAGAAACGCGCATAACCCACCCCTGTTATCAAGCTATAGCAAAACAGTTAACTATATGGGCCTCTTTCTTTTACAAATCGTATGCCATTACTATAAGAATATCAATCCTTGATGGTAATTCACATTATAAAACCACGGAGTTATTCCACAGTTACGCTTTTCGCCAGATTTCGCGGCTGATCGACGTCTGTGCCTTTGATTACCGCGACATGATAGGCAAGAAGCTGGACCGGAATGGCATAGAGTATCGGCGCAACGAAGGGATCGACTTTCGGTAGCGCAATGGTTGCCGCCGCCAGATCGCCCAGTCGTTCAGCCCCCTCTTCATCGCTGAGGAAAATCACCCTGCCGCCTCTGGCGATAACCTCGCGCATGTTGGAGGCGGTTTTTTCAAACAGGCCGTCGCTGGGTGCGATGACGATTACCGGCACGGTCTCGTCGATGAGGGCGATCGGGCCGTGTTTCATTTCACCGGCGGCGTAACCTTCAGCATGGATATAGGATATTTCCTTAAGTTTCAGCGCCCCCTCAAGGGCGATGGCATAGCTTGTGCCACGTCCCAGGTACAAGACGTCGCGGGCCTCGGCCACCTCATTGGCCAGTTTCCTGATCCGCCCGTCATGATTAAGCACCTCTACGGCACGGGCCGGAACTTCGGTCAGGGCATGGCATAAATGGGCCTCGGTCTGATGATCTATTTTGCCCCTGGCCCTGGCCATGGCAATAGTAAGACAGGCAAGAACCGTCAGTTGTGTGGTAAACGCTTTGGTCGATGCGACCCCGACCTCGGGTCCGGCGTAGGTCTTGAACACCGCATCCGCATTACGGGCGATGGTGCTTTCCGGAACATTTACTATGGCAAGAATTTTCTGTTTCTGTTGCCGGGCGTATTGAAGAGCCGCCAGGGTGTCGGCGGTCTCGCCAGATTGCGAGATGAAGACCGCAACACCGCCTTCGGCCATTACCGCGCCGCGATAGCGAAATTCGGATGCGATATCTATTTCAACTGCTATTCCAGCGATGCTCTCAAACCAATATTTAGCGACAGTGGCGGCATAGAATGAAGTACCGCAGGCGATGATGGTCAGCTTGCTGATCGCTGCCAGATCAAAAGGCAATTCGGGAAGGCTGATCGTGCCCGAGCCGGAATTGATAAAGCCATGCAAGGTATCGCCGATAACCTGGGGCTGTTCGTAGATTTCCTTTAGCATGAAATGTCGATAGCCGTCCTTGCCGATGGTTGCCCCGGAAAGGCTGGTAGGCCTGATTTCGCGCTCTACCTGATTGTCTCTGGCATCAAAAACGGTGACGCCGAAATCGGTTATCTCGGCCCAGTCACCGTCTTCCAGATACATTATCTTTCCCGACAGCGGGGCCAGGGCCAGGGCGTCGCTACCCAGATACATTTCGCCATAGCCAAATCCTATGGCCAGCGGGCTTCCCCTTCTTGCCGCGATCATCAGATCGGGAAAGTCGGCGAAAACGATGCCCAGGGCGAAAGCCCCGTCAAGTTTTTTCAGGGTGGCCGACACCGCTTCGCGGGGTGAGCTGCCGCCTTCCAGATAGTGGGTTATAAGATGAACCACGACCTCGGTATCGGTGTCCGAGGCCAGGGTTCGGCCAAGTCCTTCGATCTGGTCGCGCAATTGCTGAAAGTTCTCGATGATACCGTTATGGACCAGGGCCACCTTGTCGGTGGCATGGGGATGGGCGTTCTTTTCGTTAGGCACGCCATGGGTTGCCCATCGGGTATGGCCGATACCGGTAAATCCTTTCAGCGGCTCACCGGCCATTAATTTTTCCAGATTGACCAGCTTGCCCTCGGCCCGGCGACATTCTATCCCGCCGTCGTTGAGGGTCGCGATACCGGCTGAATCGTAGCCCCGGTATTCCAGCCTTCTCAGTCCCTCAAGCAACAGTGGAGCAACCTCGCCTTTGCCGATAATGCCGATAATGCCGCACATGGACGATCAGCCTTTCTTTTCAGACTGTTTGTTTTCACGAATGCGCCGGGCCGCGCCCTCAATCTCTTTCATATCGGTTCGTTCCAACGCCAGTGCGTCCGGGGCAATGTCGCGGGTGACAACGCTGCCGGCACCGATGGCCGAGCCGTCGCCAAGCTTCACTGGTGCGACCAGCGATACGTTGGAGCCGACGAACACATCGGCACCGATGTCGGTATGATGCTTGTTGAAGCCGTCGTAGTTGCAGGTAATGGTCCCGGCCCCGATATTAGCCCTCGCCCCTATTCTGGCATCGCCGATATAGGACAGGTGGTTTGCCTTGGCACCCGGCTCGACCGTGGTGTTTTTTATTTCGACGAAATTGCCGATATGGGCGTTTTCTCCAATATCCGCGCCGGGCCGCAGCCGGGCAAACGGGCCGATAATCGCACCAGAAGCAATTGTCGCACCTTCAATATGGGAAAATGAGCGAATTTCAACATTGTCGGCGATACTTACCCCCGGTCCGAAAAATACATGTGGGGCGATGGTGACATCACTGCCGATCTTGGTATCAAAACTAAAATGAACGCTTTCAGGGGCGATCAGGGTGGCACCACCGGCCATTGCACTTGCCCTCAACCGGTCTTGAGCCATGGCCTCGACGGCGGCCAGATCGGACCGCGAATTGATCCCGACAAGCTCATCCGCGGCGGCTTCGACATAGGCGCATTCCCGGCCATCGGCGCGGGCCAGGGCGACAATATCGGTTAGATAATATTCACCGTTGGCGTTATCGCTGTCGAGGCGATCCAGCAGACCCGACAGGCACTTTCCGTCAATCGCCATGACCCCGGAATTACACAGATCAAGGGCGAGTTGATCTTCGCTTGCGTCCCCGGCCTCGACTATCGCCTCAAGGCTTGATGTTCCGGTGGTTATCAGGCGTCCGTAAGTTCCCGGATCGGCCGGACGAAAACCCAGCACCACCACCGCTGGCTTAGGCGCGGCGCGGCGCGTATCAAGCATTTTTTCCAATGTTTCCGGCGACACCAGCGGGGTATCTCCGTAGACCACCAACACATCGCCATCAAAACCGCCGATAATCTGGCCGGCACTTTTTACGGCGTCGCCGGTGCCCAACTGGCTTTGCTGGACTACGCATTGATGCGGGGCTATGGCGTTTGCCACCTGTTGGCGGCTGTCGTCACTCACCACCACCACCAATCGTTCCGGATTGAGGGTTTCCAGACCGGCCATAAGATGAGCGATCATCGGCCTTCCGGCGATCCGATGAAGCACCTTTGGTGTCTGTGATTTCATGCGCGTACCAAGCCCTGCGGCAAGGACGACGACGGTGATTTTTGGTTTTGTCATATGCTAACTGATTGTACGGTCTTACATTTTAACGAGATACGGCAATCTGCCACATGCCCGGGCGGTCGCCAAGTCAAAGTTTGTTTCAGGTTTTTTCAGTGATTACAGGCACTTCTTGACAGACTTTATTTAACCACCTTATATGGGGCCCTCCAGGGGGCGCGTAGCTCAGCGGGAGAGCACCGCCTTCACACGGCGGGGGTCGCTGGTTCAATCCCAGCCGCGCCCACCATTGTCCTCAATAAAATACCGACATGGCAAGCGAGATAACCGTGGCAAGCGCGATAATCGCACACTACGTGGTATGTCGCCAAAAAGTCCGGGTATCCGTTATTGCAGTCCACACGGAAATATTTCCCGCAAATACCGCTACCTCAAATTTAAAAAATTACAAGGCAGGCTAGCTGAACAAATTCATTATTGATCCGGGCTGAAGTTCGGGTGGCTCAAAGAGTTTTGCCGCCAGCTGATCGGACATCGCCATGGAACTCTCGAAAGACAGGGACAGGGATT
>CAZEFJ010000004.1:0-29478 GCA_964511465.1 uncultured Hyphomicrobiales bacterium | reverse complement strand
GTAATTCATACCGGCTATGCGGTTCATATTTCGCGTATTTCCGCTTCCGGTCGTTATATCTACGTCATCGGGCGTGACGCCAGTATCGTTCTGCTCGACTTGTGGATGAAGACTCCCGGCCCTGTCGCCAGGATAAAAGTCGGTATCGAAGCGCGTTCCGTAGAATCATCCAAGTTCAAGGGATGGGAAGATAAGTACGCGATCGCAGGTACCTACTGGCCGCCTCAGTTCACGATCATGGATGGCCTTACTCTCAAGCCTCTGAAGATCGTTTCCACCCGCGGCATGATTACCGACCGGGGAACCGCCGACAACACGGACGTGATGGAATATCATCCCGAGCCGCGTGTCGCCGCGATTTTGGCTTCGGAATTCGCACCTGAGTTCATGGTCAACGTCAAGGAAACGGGTCAGGTCAAATTCGTCGACTACTCGGATCTTAACGATCTCAAGATCACCACCGTTTACGCAGCCCGCTTCCTGCACGACGGCGGTACCGACAGCACGGGTCGTTACTTTATGGACGCGGCCAATGCCAGCAACACCATTTCGGTGATCGACACCAAGGAGAAAAAGCTGGTGGCAAACGTCGAGGTCGGCGCAGTGCCGCATCCCGGACGTGGTGCTAACTTTATCGATCCCAAGTATGGCCCCGTGTGGGCGACCAGCCATATCGGCGATGAAACCGTATCGGTTATCGGTACCGATCCGGTCAACCATCCCAAGTATGCGTGGAAAGTGGTTCGTACACTCGAAGCCTTGGGCAGTGGCTCGCTGTTCGTCAAAACCCATCCGAAGTCAAAGAACCTGTGGGTTGACGATACTTTGAGTGCTGAGGTCGGAAACTACCAGTCGGTAGCAGTGTTCGACATCAACAACTTGGACAAGCCCGCTGTGACCATCAACATAGTCAAAATGGCTGGACTTGATGATACCAAGAAGTACAAGGACGTTCGCGTTGTTCAGCCAGAGTACAATCAGGCTGGTGACGAGGTATGGTTCTCTGTATGGAACAGGGACAAAGTCGAAGGTGCCACTTCCGCTATCGTGGTACTGGACGACAAGACCAGGAAGCTTAAGAAGGTGATTAAGGACAAGCGCCTTAGGACCCCGACTGGTAAGTTCAACGTTTACAACACTCGCCACGACGTCTATTAGTCGAAGGCAAATTCGTTGGGGGGGCCGGGGTTTGTATGCTCCGGCCCCCTTTTCTTTTTCATATGGCCGATTGCGTTTGAGCCTTAAGACGAGGTGATCTGTCCGTGGTCAAGGTTGGCTGTGTCTATCTGGTTGGGGCCGGTCCGGGTGATCCCGACCTGCTGACGGTAAAGGCCTGCAGGCTTCTAGAGCAGGCCGATGTGGTGGTTTATGACCGTCTGGTTTCCGACGAAATTCTAAATCTGGTTCCGGCCGGGCATGCCCGTATATTCGTCGGTAAGGAATCGGGGCGTCACCATATGCCCCAGGATCAGATAAACGAACTTTTGGTCAGCCTGGCAAAGGCCAATAAAGCGGTAGTTCGCCTTAAGGGCGGCGATCCATTTATTTTTGGCCGCGGCAGCGAGGAAGCACTTTACCTTGCCGAACATTCGGTTGCTTTCGAGGTTATTCCGGGGGTAACTGCGGCCTCGGGGATTTCGGCATCGCTGGGCTTGCCGCTTACTCACAGAGGGATGGCGACGGGGGTACGGTTTGCCACCGGACATTGCCGCGTCGATGCTGAACTAGACCTCGACTGGGCCGGTATGGCCGACCCGGAAACAACAATCGTATTCTATATGGGGCTGTCCAGCCTGCCGGTTATCACCAAGCAATTAATCGCGGCGGGGCTGGCTGGCGAGACTCCGGTCGTCGCCGTAACCAACGGCACCACGCCGGACCAGCGGCAATGTCTGACGACGCTGGAAAAATTATCCGAGAAGGTCGTCGAGAAAAAATTTCAATCGCCGGTTCTCATAGTGATAGGTAGGGTGGCAAGCCTGACCGAGCCGTTAAACTGGCAAAATCTGGAATATGAGGAAGCAATTGAAAAAGCGAAGAAAATACGTTCGCTCGGGGCGTAACCTGATCCTCGCGGCGGGCTTGGGGCTTCTCGCTGCCTGTTCTTCTTCCGCCGGTGGCGGGGCTTCCGTTAATGGCGGAAAAGCAAACTTGGAAAAACAGACCGAAACGCCCAGACATACAGAGATTATGCGCCTTCTTAAAAGTGATTGCGGGGCCTGTCACGGGCTGACGCGACAGGGTGGTCTGGGGGCGGCGATAAGGCCCCAGGATCTGGCCGACAAGTCTGTGGCTGTGATTAGTGAAATTATTCTCAATGGCGTTCCCGGTACTCCGATGCCGCCCTGGCGACCGTATCTTACGCCGGATGAGGCGAGATGGCTGGCGACTGCTCTGAAAGAAGGGAGAGGATTGCAATGATTACCTTTGCCGGATTCCGGGCCAGGCCCCGGCGATATTTTGTCAACGTCATCCTGTTCGCGGTGCTGTGGCTGACTTTAAGCGCCTGTGCTTCGGTTCGCGGCACCGGAGACCTCGGTGTGGTCATCGAGCGTGCAACCGGATCGGTGCTGATTATCGAAACCACCAACCATTCCAGGCTGGCCCGTATCGAGGGGCTCGGGGATCTTAGCCATGCCTCCGTCACTTTTTCGCGTGATGGGCGCTATGCCTATGTTTTCGGCCGTGATGGCGGGTTGTCCAAGATCGACCTGCTTGGCAGACGCCTGGTAAAACGCATTATCCAGGCTGGCAACAGTATCGGCGGTGCCATATCACAGGACGGCCGACTGGTCGCAGTTTCCAACTACAAGCCTGGCGGGGTGCGCGTTTTCGATGCTGAAACCCTTGATCCAGTGGCCGATATACCTGCTTCCGTGGACGGACAGATGTCAAGAGTGGTGGGTCTTGTGGACGCGCCGGGTCAGCGTTTTGTATTCACTCTTTACGATGCCGGCGAGATTTGGATCGCCGACATGCGAAACAGCAAAAATCCCTCGATCACCAAATTCAAAGGGATCGGCAAACAGCCCTATGACGGCCTGATTACCCCGGACGGGCGCTACTACATTGCCGGGCTGTTCGGAGAGGACGGCCTGGCCAAGCTGGACCTGTGGCACCCAGAGGCCGGGGTAAAGCGTATTCTTGGGGACTACGGCAAGGGTGACGAGAAGTTGCCGGTCTATAAAATGCCGCATCTGGAAGGTTGGGCGATTGCTTCCGGCTCGGCCCTTTTTCCCGGCGTCGGTCGCCACGAGGTAATTGTTGCCGATCTTGAAAACTGGCGGCAGACGGCGCTGATTCCGACCTACGGACAGCCTGTCTTTGTTATTGCGCGTCCAGATGGAAGGCAAGCCTGGGTTAATTTTGCCTTTCCCAACAACGATGCCGTACAGATTATCGACGTACCGACGAAAAAAATAATCAAGACCCTGAAACCGGGCAAGGGCGTACTGCATATGGAATTTACGCCGCGCGGTGAAGAGGTTTGGGTTTCGTCACGCGATGATAATAAAATCGTGGTTTACGATACCGCGACGTTCAAGAAAGTTGCTGAATTACCGGCGACCAACCCCAGCGGTATATTTTTCACCGATAGGGCCAATCGCATCGGCCTATGAAGGATCATGAAAAGCTAATTCTTGACCTGTTCCAGCGTGATTTTCCACTAAGCCCGCGCCCTTTCGCGGAAATCGGGCAGAGGTTGGGAATCGACGAGGGCGAGGTGATAGATACCCTGGAAAAGTTACAAAAAAACGGCACGGTCAGCCGCGTCGGAGCGGTGTTCAAGCCGGGAAGCGTCGGCCAAAGCCAGTTGGCGGCGATGGAAATTCCCGAGGATCGCTTTTGCGAGGTCGCCGAATGGATCAGCTCACTCAAAGAGATCAACCATAACTACGAGCGGGAACACCGGTTTAATCTGTGGTTTGTAATCACCGCGCCAGACCTTAAGGGTTTGAAAAATGTAGTTAAAAAGATCGAACTCCATACCGGCATAAATGTCATGGAACTGCCGATGGAAGAAGAATACCGTCTTGATCTGGGGTTCGCTCTTAAATGGAACTAAGTGAAAGACGCAGCCGTTTGATCAGGGCGATCGAAGGCGGATTGCCGTTGAGTCCCAATCCCTATCTGGAGGCAGGGCTCAAGGCAGGGTTGAGCGAGCAGGAAGTAATCTCCGAGATATCGGATATGCTGGACGAGGGGACCATTCGTCGCCTCGGCGTCGTCGTTCGTCATCGCAGCCTCGGCTATAAATCCAATGCCATGGTGGTTTGGGATATTCCCGACGACAGGGTAGGCGAGACAGGCCGTCGTTTCAGCGAATTCGATTTTGTTACCCTGTGTTATCGTCGCCCCCGCCGTCTGCCAGACTGGCCGTATAATCTGTTCTGCATGATACATGGCCGGGAACGGGGCGAAGTTCTTGCCCAGATAGACCAACTGGTCAAGGCCTGCGGTCTCTCCGGGACTCCGCGTGATGTATTGTTCAGTCGTCGTTGCTTCAAGCAGCGCGGTGCCGTTTATGCGCGTCCGTTGGATGATCCTTCGGAAAATATGGACGAAAGAGATAGCCCATGAGCGCCGTCGATATGGATGGGCTTGACCGCGATATAATTAATCTCCTGCAGGATGGGATGGATGTTGTCGAAGAGCCGTTTTCGGAAATTTCCAAAAATCTTGGAATAACCGAAGAGGCACTGATTTCGCGCATCTCCAAGCTGCTTGAAGCCAGAACACTTAGCCGGTTCGGCCCTCTTTTCAACGCCGGTAAATTGGGTGGCGGCCTGTCCCTTGCCGCGATCAAGGTGCCGGAGGATAATTTCGACATCATTGCCGAAAAAGTTAATTCGTTCGAGGAAGTCGCCCACAATTACGCCCGCGATCATGAATACAATATGTGGTTTGTACTGGCCACCGAGAGGCCGGAAAGGATTGATGAAGTGATTGTCGAAATCGAACAAAAAACCGGCCTGAAGGTGCTGAACCTGCCTAAAATTGAAGAATTCTTCGTTGGTCTGAGGTTCGTCGTATGAGTATGGCCCGGATTGATGAAAACGATCGCAAGCTGATCCTTGCAACCCAGAAGGGCTTGCCGCTGGAACCTCGCCCGTACCATCGGATAGCCGAACTGACGGGGATCAAAGTGGATGAGGTGATAAGCCGCTTCAAAAGGATGCAGAGTGAGGGAATCATCAGGCGCATCGGTGCCGTGCCCAATCATTACGCGCTTGGCTATAAAGCTAACGGAATGGCGGTATGGGACGTTGCCGATGAAAAAATCCAAGAGCTTGGCCGACGCGTCGGATCGCTGGATTTTGTAAGCCATTCCTACCACCGGCCTCGCCGGTTGCCGGAATGGTCCTACAATTTATTTGCCATGGTCCACGGGCGTGACCGCGAAGATGTTCTGAGCCGGATTGATCAAATAAACAACATCCTGAAAGACAGTGTAAGGGCCCATGATGTACTGTTCAGCACCCGTATTCTGAAAAAAACAGGATTACGCCTGATCAGAGAAAAACAAGGAGAATAAGCGGATGTTCCGGGTTACCGAATTCCTCAACGAACTGGACTCTCCAAGCCCCGAGGGACCAAGGCGTGATCCTCCCGGCCCGGTGGTGGTATGGAATCTTATTCGGCGCTGCAATCTGACATGTCGGCATTGCTATTCAATTTCGGCCGACACCGATTTCCCCGGTGAACTTAGCAAGGACGAAGTTTTCAGCGTGCTTGACGAACTGAAAGACTTCAAGGTTCCCGCGCTGATACTTTCCGGTGGCGAGCCGTTGCTGAGACCGGACATATTCGAGATCGCAACACATGCAAAGGATATGGGGTTTTACGTTGCCCTGTCGTCCAACGGAACCCTGATAGACGATGACAATATAGAAGATATCACCAAGGTTGGTTTCGATTATATAGGCGTAAGCATAGACGGTTTGCGTCAAACACATGATACCTTTCGCCGTATGGAAGGGGCTTTCGATGCCTCGATGGACGGGATCGACAGATGTGTCGAACGTGGCCTTAAGGTTGGCCTCAGGTTTACGCTGACCCAGGACAACGCCGATGATCTGCCCGGTGTGCTTGATCTTCTGGATACAAAAAATGTCGAAAGGTTTTATCTTTCGCATCTCAATTACGCCGGACGCGGAAACAAGAACCGCGCCGAAGACGCCCACTTTCAGGTCACCCGCAACGCCCTCGATCTGTTGTTTGATCGCTGTCTTGGCTATATACGCTCGGCAACCCGCAAGGAGTTCGTTACCGGCAACAACGATGCCGACGGGGTATATATGCTGCACTGGGTCAGGCAAAGGTTTCCCGACAAAGCCGACCATATGCGGGCCAAGCTGGTGCAGTGGGGAGGCAATGCGTCGGGTGTAAATATCGCCAACATAGATAACCTTGGCAATGTTCATCCCGACACCATGTGGTGGAACCATAACCTTGGCAATGTCAAGGATCGCCCGTTCTCGCAAATATGGATGGATACCTCGGACGATTTGATGGCCGGGTTCAAACAGCGCCCACGTCAGCTCAAGGGTCGCTGCGGGACATGCGGCTATCTGGATATCTGTGGTGGCAACTCACGGGTCCGGGCAGCCCAGACCACCGGCGATCCCTGGGCCGAAGATCCCGGCTGTTATCTTAGTGACGAGGAAATATCTCGATGAATTCAAAATTTCTTTATGCCGCCTTTGCCGTGATCATGTTTTATGCTTCTTTTGCGGTCGAAACCTTTGCCGCGGAAGCCCCGGACATAGCCGGTCTCTACGCCGCAAACTGTGCCAAATGCCACGGCAAGGGTCGCCTCGGCGGCATGGGTCCGGCGCTGCTGCCGGAAAACCTCAGTCGGCTAAAGCCTGAACGTGCCAAGGACGTCATTGCCAACGGGGCGCTCGAAACCCAGATGCCCGGTTACAAGAAAACCTTATCGGCGGCTCAAATCGACGCCATGGTCAAGATGATTTACACCCCGTTGAAGGAAATTCCAAAATGGGGACTGACCGAAATCAATGCCTCGCGCATCGTTTACAATCGCATTCAGGACTTGCCGGATAAGCCGGTCTACAAGGCAGATCCTCTAAACCTGTTTACGGTGGTTGAAAGCGGCGATCATCATGTGACTATCCTTGATGGCGACAAGTTTGAACCCCTGTGGCGGTTCAAGTCGCGGATTGCCCTGCATGGCGGGGCCAAGTATTCGCCAAGCGGACGGTTCGTCTATCTGGTTTCTCGGGACGGCTGGGTCAGCATGTACGATCTTTATTCGCTAAAGCCGGTAGCCGAAATAAGGGCCGGTATAAATTCCCGTAATATCGCCATTTCCGGTGACGGGCGCTATATCATGGTTGGCAATTACCTGCCCCATTCTCTGGTCATACTGAATGCCAATGATCTCAGTCCGGTAAAAATCATTGACGTGCGAAGCAAGGACGGCGTCAGTTCCAGGGTCAGCGCGGTTTATGCCGCGCCGCCAAGGGAAAGCTTCATCGTCGCGCTGAAGGACATCCCGGAAGTCTGGGTAATTTCGTATAAGGACAACCCCACTCCGGTTGCCAAGGGATTTATACACAGCTATCGCACCGGTGCCAAGGAAGGCGAATTCGACTATGGGCCGTTTCCGGTTCAGCGGATTTTTCTTGATGACTACCTGGATGATTTTTTCTTTGACCCGGCCTATCTCCGCATAATAGGTACCGCACGCAACGCCAAAA
This sequence comes from uncultured Hyphomicrobiales bacterium, assembly GCA_964511465.1. GTDB lineage: Bacteria > Pseudomonadota > Alphaproteobacteria > Rhodospirillales > 2-02-FULL-58-16 > JAZFTA01. The sequence goes on along the minus strand of CAZEFJ010000004.1, from coordinate 21,754 downwards.
AAGGCCAGGTAGTCAGCATCCTGTCGCGGCTCAAGATTGCCGATATAGACCTTACCGGGATGCCTCATCTTGGCTCTGGCATAACCTGGAAGTACAAGGGCCGTCTGGTGATGGCGACTCCCAACCTGAAAAAAGGAGTGGTTAGCGTAATCGACATGCAAACCTGGAAGACGATCAAGGATATAAAAACCCTTGGTCCGGGGTTCTTTATGCGCAGCCATGACAATACGCCCTACGCCTGGGTTGATGTTTTCTTCGGTCCCAACAAGGACGTTGTCCAGGTTATCGACAAGCGAACGCTGAAAGTAGTCAAGACCCTCAGACCATCGCCGGGAAAAACCGCCGCCCATGTCGAATTTACCCGAGACGGAAAATTCGCCCTGGTCAGCATCTGGGAGATGGACGGGGCGCTGGTCGTTTACGACGCCGCCACCCTGAAAGAGGTCAAACGTATCCCAATGGTGAAGCCATCAGGAAAATACAATGTTTACAACAAGATAACATATTCCAGAGGTACCAGTCATTAGGGTGTTCCCGTATGAAGCGGAAACATTCTGTTTTTATCGCTCACGACATCGACCTGAAGAAGGTCGCCGCCTGCGCGGGCGCGCCGAACGATCGGCGGGCCGCCTTGCGACCTTGGGTGTTCCCGTATAAAACGGAAACACCCTGAGCTGAATCGGCTATTTGGCAAGCAGGGCGATGAGGCCTTTCAGCATCGCAATCGGGGGCGGCGGACAGCCGGGTATGTGGAGGTCGACGTCCAGTACCTTTGATATCGCCCCTATGCAGGCCGGGCTTTTGGCGAATACGCCGCCGTTGCAGGCGCAATCGCCTACCGCGACCACCCATTTCGGCGACGGGGTTGCCGCGTATGTGCGTTTTAACGCGACCAGCATATTTTTGCATAGCGGGCCGGTGACCAGCAGGACGTCGGCGTGTCTGGGCGAGGCGACGAATTTAATGCCAAATCGCTCAAGGTCGTAAACGGCGTTGTTAAGGGCGTGTATTTCAAGCTCGCAGCCGTTGCATGATCCTGAATCAACCGCCCGGATGGCCAGCGAACGACCCAGCACACGCATGGCCTGTTCATCGACCTTGGTCGCCAACTCTGCCACGGCATCTTCACTGGCGACAGGCGGATCAATGGTCAGAGGACGCCGGAACAAGGCGCCAAGAAGCAGGCGGCGCATTACAGATCAACCCCCGAATACGAGCAGTTAAAGGATTTATTGCATAACGGAAAATCGGCAACGATGTTGTTTTCGATGACCGCTTCGAGAAGTGGCCACTGGAACCATGACGGATCGCGTGGGTGACAGCGGATGATCCGACCATCGGCGGCCAGTCTCAGCCAGACCATAACGTCGCCCCTGAATCCTTCGACCAGGCCAACTCCTTCACATTTGCTTTTCGGCTTTTTCGGCAAATCCCGTCGGATATCCCCGTCGGGAATGCGATCAAGTATCTGGCCGATCAGCGACAGGCTTTGTTTGGCTTCCTGAATGCGTATCCAGACCCGTGAATTGACGTCACCGGCATTGACCACCGGAATTTTGAAATCAAGTTGATCATATGGCGGGTAGGGCAATGCCTTGCGGGTGTCGAAGTCGCGTTTGGAGGAACGTCCGATCACCCCACCGACTGCGTATTGCCGGGCCAGCTCGGGGCTTAATATGCCCGCCCCCCAGGCCCGGTCCTTCATTGACGCGGTGTTGTCGTAGCCGTCGGCGAGTATTTCAAATCGCTCGGCAAGGGAATCCCTCAATCGGTAAAGAATATCTTTTCCGGCCTCGTAAAGATCGTCGGACACCCCCCCGGGGATCGCCCGGTCAATCATCAGACGGTGCCCGAAACAGGCTTCGGCGGCCTTTAGTATATCTTCGCGCAGAATACCCGTATGGGCATGCATCAGGGCGAACGCGGCGTCATTGCAGATCGCCCCGATATCGCCGAAATGATTTGCCAGACGTTCCAGTTCCGCCATCAGGGCGCGCAGCCAGTCGGCCCGAACCGGGGCGGCCGTTTGCAGCGCCGCTTCCACCGCCCGGCTGTAGGCGATGCCGTAGGCGACGGTGCTGTCCCCGGACACCCTGGCGCACAGCCTTGCCCCTTCTTCGATGTTGCTTCCTTCAAGCAGTTTTTCGATCCCCTTGTGGGTGTAACCTAAACGCTCTTCAAGCCGGACCACGGTTTCACCGGCGGCGGTAAAACGGAAATGTCCCGGCTCGATAATCCCGGCATGTACCGGGCCAACGGGTATTTGATGTAATCCTTCGCCTTCTGCCGACAGAAAACGGTACGGCTCGGTGTGGTCCAGCCATGGCCGGGTGTCGGGCAACCCCTGTGGCTGATGGCCAAACAGGTCACGGATCGTCCTCTCAAGCCGCATTGCCGGTGGGTGGTGCTTGGCGACCGAGGGATATTTACCCGCTTTTACGGCCAGCGATGCGATTGCCAGGGTTCCTGAAGAAGGCTCGAAAAGCGCCATGTGGATGTCTTTGTCGTCGGCCCAAAGGCCGATCATGTCGAGACTGTCGCCCAGTTTGGCAATCAGGCGGGTCCAGATTTTCCGCTCGACCTCAAAGCGAGGCAATGGCCGGTGTTGCGGTGCCTGTTTTCCCGCGGATAGTGTTTCAATCAGTGTCTTTTTTGCCATGACGCCTATCCCAGAAGCCTTGCAACCTGTTCGAACCAGCCAACCAGTGCCGACGGCAGATAGATGCCGGCGACCAGGACCAGGGCAAGATGCATGAACAGGGGAACCGAGGTTGCCTTGACCGGCTCCGAAAACTCCGACGGGGTGCCGAACAGAACTCCTTGCAGACGCATAACCAGCGCTCCCAGCGCGACCAGTATGCCAAGGACGAGAATAACCGCGAGAACGGGTTGGCGGGCAAAAGTTGATGTTACCAGCAGAAACTCGCTGGTGAAAACGCCGAAGGGCGGTATTCCGGCAATCGCGATCACCCCCAGGGCGAGACCCCAGGCCAATACCGGATGGGTTTCGCCCAGCCCCCGGATGTCGGCCAGTTTCTGCGTTCCCTTGGCCTGGGCTATATGGCCGACGGTGAAAAATATTGCCGACTTGGTCAGGCTGTGCATGGTCATGTGCAGCAATCCGGCGAAATTGGCGAGCGGCCCGCCAATGCCGAAGGCAAAGGTTATGATCCCCATATGCTCGATCGATGAATAGGCGAACAGTCTTTTGATATCACGGCGGCGGTATAGCATGAAGGCGGCGAAGACCAGTGATGTCAGCCCCATGACCATCAAAACCGGTCCCGGCGACAGGGCCTCGGAATTTCCCGCGATAATCATCTTGAATCTTAGAATGGCATAAAGCGCAACATTCAAAAGCAAGCCGGAAAGCACTGCCGAGATCGGGGTCGGTCCCTCGGCATGGGCGTCGGGAAGCCACGCGTGCAAAGGCACCAGTCCGACCTTGGTTCCGTAACCGATGATGATAAATACAAAGGCAAGGCTCAGCAGCGAGGGATCGAAATCCGCCGCGTTAGCGATCAGGCTGGTCCATGTCAGGGCCGGCATTCCCTCGCCAAGCACCCTTCCGGCGGCGAGATAGACCAGGATCGTTCCGAAAAAAGCCAGCGCGATACCGACGCTGCCAAGGATAAAATATTTCCATGCCGCCTCGATCGCCTCGCGGGTGCGATATATGCCGACCATTACCACGGTGCTAAGTGTCGCTATTTCCACTCCGACCCACATCATTCCGACATTGTTGCTTAGCAGGGCCAGGCTCATCGCCCCCATCATCGCCTGATACATGGCGTGATAAAATCGCAGGTAGGCCGGGCTAAGGTGTCCGCTTTCCAGTTCATGACCGATATAGGTCATGCTGAAGACGCTTGTGGTCAGGCCGATAAAGGTATTCAGAACAATCAGATAGATGTTGAAATCGTCAATCAGGAAAAGGTAGCTGTTCTCGGGGCGGACGAAAAACAGCGAGCAGGCGGCTAAAAACGAGATCAGCGAGGCGACAACATTCAGTATCGCCCGGGTTCGGTGACCGGGAACGATAACGGCAAGAAAAATAGCCGCAACCGGGGTTGCCAGAATGATCGTGATTGCGGTTACGTTCATTCCATGTCACCGCGAAAGCGGTTGAGGTTGTCGACATCGATGGAATCAAATCTCTCGCGTATGCGAAAGAGGAAAATACCCAGAACCAGAAAGGCGATAAGGACCGAAAAGGCGACGCTTATCTCGACCACCAGGGGCATTCCCCTGGCCCCGGTGGCGGCAAGAATCAAGCCGTTTTCCAGCGACATGAAGCCGATAATCTGGCTGACCGCGTTACGCCGGGTTATCATCATCAGAAAGCCAAGCAGAATAACCGCGAAGGCGAAGGCCAGGTCTTCACGGACGACACCTGTTTCGCCGACGGTAACCGGCATGATAACCATGATAGCCAGTACCGTCAGCCCGACTCCGGCCAGCATCGTCATCCCTACTCCGAAAACCTTTTCGATATTCCGGTAGATTCCGAGCTTGGGTACGATCCGGTACAAGGCCCAGGGAATTATCAGGCCCTTGACGACAAGCGAGATTGCCGCGGTAACATAAAGGTGGGACGCGTGCTGGGTGTAGGCCTGCCATGCGACCGCCACGGAAAGTACAATCGCCTGCATGGCAAAGACCTTCAAAAGCCCGAACATCCGTTCCTGATAGAGCAGCACGAAACTTATAACCAGGATCATCCCGGCCAGGAAATGCGATAAATTGGAAGTTGTACCGGTCATAACATCCCTCGCGAAACGAACAGCAGAACCGTCGCCAGAAGCCCAAGTACCAGCGCCCCTCCAAGGAATTCAGCGACCCGGAAAACCCGCATCTTGGCGACCGCGGTCTCGCCGATGGCAAGCAATGTGCCGGCAAGCGCAAGTTTTACCAGATAGGCAATGATCCCGATTGCGTCGTCGCCGAGTGATCCGGCATCGGAAGAAATTCCGAAAGGAGCGAAGATGCTGCCGAAAATGGACAGGTAAAGAACCAGCTTGAGGTATGAGGTAAATTCGACCAGGGCAAGATGTCGGCCCGAATATTCAAGCACCATTGCCTCGTGGACCATGGTCAGTTCAAGATGAGTGGAGGGGTTGTCAACCGGTATCCGGGCATTTTCCGCCAGGGAAACTATGACAAGGGCGACGAAGACAAGCCCGAGAGAAACCCGCAGTCCAATCGGATTGGTCGCGATATAGCTTGCGATTGAGGAAAGCTGGGTCGTCTGGGCGATCATCCCGATGGTAAAAACAATCATCAGCATTGCCGGTTCGGCAAGCGAGGCGATCATCATTTCGCGGGACGATCCAATTCCGCCAAAGCTGGTGCCGACATCCATACCGGCCAGCGCAAGAGCGAAGCGGGCGGTTCCCAGAAGGGCGACAATGGCCAGCAGGTCCGCTGTCCAGTTGAATAAAAGCCCGGTCGTAAAAGTCGGTACCATGGCCGTCGCCACCCATGTTGCCGAGAACATCACATATGGAACGATCCGGTATAGCCACGAAGCGTTATCCGCAATAAGCGCTTCCTTGCGCAGCAGCCGCCAAAGTTCGTGGTAAGGCTGAAACACCGACGCACCCCGGCGAAGCAGAAGATGGGCTTTCACCTTGCGAATAATCCCGCTCAACAGGGGCGCGACAAGCAGGACAATGACGATCTGTACGCCTTGTACGATGATATCGGATATCAGTTCCATATTGCGACCACGATCAAAAGGCTGACAAGCGCCGCGAACATCAGCGAAAGAAAGCGCCGGACGGTGAGAAACTGAAGGAAGTTAATGCTGCAGGTTATTGTTTCCAAAAGGTTTGTCAGAGGAGTGAAAATCAAGGCCCATGCCGGGTCCGTGGTTTTTACGGTAAATCCGGCGGCCCTGGTATCTCCCGGTGCGGGCATATCCACCCGCTCACGGGCAAGAAACAGGATACTGCCGAATATTCTCCGGATCGGCTGGCTGAAACTTGCCGAGGTATACTGGCTGGCCGGGGATTCAGCGGGGGTTCCACAGTCCCATGCCGGTCCTCTGCGAACCGCCCCGGAGGCGAAACGATGAATGAACCAGGCGCTCAACGAGCCGGAAATCAGCAGGAATGCAAGGATGAAAAAGCCATTATACGAGCTTTGATCCGGGCTGAACGGAACCAGTGAAAGAGGCGTTGTGACAATGCTCTGGCCCGGCAGCGAGGCGGAAAACAATTGCTCGGCGACGGGCGATATCCACTGCACCGCGAGGGTCGGGAAAATGCCTATAAGCAGGCATAAAAAGGCCAGTATTCCCATTGCGCTAAGAGAAAAGCCGTCGGTCTCAACCGCCTTTTCAGCTTGTGTCGTTCTCGGTCGACCAAGAAAAGTAACGCCGAACGCCTTGACGAAACAGGTCGCCGCCAGGGCCGCCGCCAAGGCCAGCATCGCACCGATGGCAGGGAACAGAAAGGTCAGGGCCGCCTGGGGCAGTGCCTCCCGGGAAAGAATTGACTGAAAGATCAGCCATTCCGAGACGAACCCGTTAAACGGCGGCAGCGCCGAAATGGCGACCGAGCCGACCAGGAACAGAAATGCGGTTACCGGCATTCTGTGAATCAGGCCACCCAGACGGTCTATGTCGCGCTCCCCTGTGGCGTGAATAACCGCTCCCGATCCCATGAACAGAAGGCTCTTGAACAATGAGTGATTAAACACATGCAGCAGGGCGGCGATCATCGCCACGGCGGCGCTGGCATCAAGCCGGTTGGCGTGAAATGCCATTGCCAGTCCCAGACCGATGAAAATTATGCCGATATTTTCAACCGTATGATAGGCGAGAAGTTTTTTAAGATCATGCTGCATAAGGGCGTAAAGAACGCCAAGAACCGCAGTCACACCGCCGATGATAAGGACCGGTATCGACCACCACCAGGTAAGGCTGCTTCCCGCCAGATCAAAAATTATGCGGATGAAACCGTATACGGCAACCTTGGTCATTACTCCGCTCATCAGCGATGATACATGACTTGGCGCGGCGGGATGGGCCAGGGGAAGCCAGACATGAAGGGGAAATATTCCCGCCTTGGACCCACTGCCGAGAATAACCAGCAGCAGAACGACGGACCCGGCCCAGCTTGGCAGGTCATGTTCGCGGATTGCGGCAAAGGAATATCCGCCGTCCGTTCCGGCCATGATTCCAAAGGCGAACAAAAGCATAAAGGCCCCGAATCCGGCCATCATCAGATAGGTAAGACCGGCCTTTGAGGTGTCCTTGTCACGCGGGCTGGCGGACATCACCAGGGCCCACGATGTCAGTGACATGATTTCCCATGCAAAGAGGAAGGTGAACGCGTCGTCGGCCACTACCACCAGGTTCATTGCCGCTATGAACACCGGAAAGAACGGCAATACCCGCCGCGGTTGTTCTTCGTGCGTACCGTAACCGATACCGTATAGTCCGGCCGTGGCGCCGCCGAAATTGACGACAATGAGAAAAAACGCGGACAGGGCGTCAAGGCGCAAATGAACACCGACCCAGGGCAGACCTATGGGCAGAACAACCGTTGACGGCGCGGCGGACGAAAACAGGGCGATTATTGCGCCGGCCAGGATAGCCGCACTGATAATCGCGGACAGGCCATAGACCAGACGAACCCACCGCCGATCAGGCCGGATGGCGCAGGCCGCAATCCCAAGGCAGAACAAAAGGGCGGAACCGCCCATGACTGAAGCCAAATGGTTCATCTACAAACTGATCCGTTGGCGCGGACCAAAACGCCCACCCCCTATGCCATACGTGCCGGTGTCGCCGTTTACGACAATTTTTCCGATAATACAAATGGTCGTCCGGCTGAAAACCCCCGGTGACCCTGTTCCCGAGAACAATATTTTCCCGGACGGGCGTTCTTCACACGGCAGCGTTTGATGCTAACATGATTATACCCCGTGATGGTCAATTGCAATGCCTTTGGCAGCAACCATGGGAACGAAGACTACCGGCAGTAACCGGCTGATTTTAAAGCCTGCTTGTGTGTCCTTGTAGCCGCGGCACAGTATTTGGGTTTGGTCTTTTCCGCCGACGGGTATCGCCATCCGCCCCCCCGGGCCAAGCTGTTCGATCAGCGCCTCGGGGATGCTTTCAGGGGCGGCGGTTACCATGATCGCATCATAGGGCATGTTGTCGCGCCACCCCTTGAAGCCGTCCGCCGATATTATATCGATATTATCATAGCCCAGGCGACGCAACCGCCGGTCTGCGCCGATTGCCAGTTCCTCTATGGTTTCGACGGAATAGACATGGCCCGCGGCCTCGGCCAGGACGGCGGTCTGATAGCCGGAGCCGGTGCCTATCTCGAGTACCTTTTCATTGCCGCTAAGGTCTAAAAGGTCGGTCATCAGGGCGACTATGTAGGGTTGGGATATGGTCTGGCCGTGGCCGATCCCCCTGGGTCGGTTGATGTATGCGTAATCGACGTCTTCGGGCAGCACGAATTGATGTCTTGGAACCTTCGACATTGCCGTCATGACCAGGTCTGAAAACCGCTTTCTGCCGGTCAGCGAGGCGGTTTCACGGGCCTCGCGGTCGATCGTCTCCAACAGTCGCAGATGCGCTTTGTTACGCTTCAGCTCGTTCATTGCGGTTTTCCGTATTCGGGTATCTTTCGATCCAACCGCCACCCAGCACCCTGTCGTGGTCGTAGAAGACGCAAGCCTGACCGGGGGCGACCCCGGACTGCGGTTGGTTTAGCGAGACCTCTACCGCACCGTTTTCCAGTCGGGCAAGGATTGCCGGAACCGGCGCTGTTGTCGATCTCAGTTTAACCTGGACCTCAAGGCCGTCGCTGCACGGGGCCAGCCAATGGACATCACGAACCCTCAGGCGGTCCTTGAGAAGGTTGTCTTTTGGTCCGACCACCACCTGATTTTTCTCCGGGTTAAGTTGGCTGACGTAAAGCGGGGCGGGTGATGATATCCCCAGCCCCCGGCGCTGACCGACGGTAAATCCGGCCACCCCCCGGTGCTGGCCAAGGACATTGCCCGCCTTGTCGACGATATCGCCGGGGATCATCGCTTCGGCGCGAAGAGAGGCGACGACATCGGCGTAACGGCCTTCGGGAACGAAACAGATATCCTGGCTGTCGGGCTTGTCGGCTACCGGCAGGGTGTAGCGTTGGGCCAGTTTGCGGGTTTCGTCCTTTTCCATGCCGCCAAGGGGAAACCTAAGCATTTGAAGCTGCTCGATGGTGGTTGCAAAGAGAAAATAGCTTTGGTCGCGAGACTTGTCGGTGGCCCGGTAAAGTCCGGGGCCGTCGGCCCCTTCCACCCGTCGGGCGTAATGTCCGGTGGCCAGCGCGTCGGCGCCAAGGGCACGGGCCCTGGCCAGCAGATCGGTAAACTTTACCGTCTGGTTGCACTTGACGCAGGGATTGGGGGTTTCGCCGTGAATATATGAATCGACAAAATCATCAATTACCTGGGTGCGGAATTTATCCTCGAAGTCGAGCACATAATGGGGAATGGATATCATCTCGGCGACCCGACGGGCATCGTGGATATCCTCGCCGGCGCAGCATGTTCCGGCTCTTGCCCTGGTTTCTCCCATATCGTAAAGCTGAAGCGTTATACCGACGACATCGTAACCCTGGTCCGCCAGCATCGCGGCAACGGTTGACGAATCAACACCGCCCGACATTGCGACGACGACCCGGGTGTCGGCTTCCGATTTATCAAATCCAAGGCTGTTCATACCCTAAAATATAGAAGATTATGGTCGTTTGTGCTAAAGCTCATATCAATATTGTCAATATTCGGCAGGAAAATTGTAGATGGTTACATATCTGATTTCTAAAGAAAATCCCGATGGATTAAAGCTTGAGGAAATATTGATCGCGATTCGCCGGGACATTATTTACCGGTGTACCAGAATAGTCGATGACACCCGCCCCGAAGCGCGTCACGTGCTGGATAACAACACCCGCATCCTGATCCTGCTGGGCGAGGCAATCGGGTTGGCCGAAGAATCGACCTCCGTTCTGGACAAGGCGTTCGGACCAAGTTCGTCCGGCACAGGCGGTAAACCTAGAATCGGCACGGAGTAGATTTAGTGCGCCAGAGTCTTTCCGGATTAAATTGAGCCATTCCGACAGGCCCTTTCGGCCCATGGCTGCGTCAGGTGCCTTGGCCGTAGCAAAGGCTACGCCCTGCGACACCTTCCTTGCCATGAACCAAAATTGCTCTGACGTAGATGGGTCAATTTAATCCGGAAAGACTCTAGCGGTAAGATGCCTTGACTATTTCGTATGATTTGGACCCTCCGGGCGTCGTAACCTCTACCGAATCACCGGTTGTTTTGCCTATCAGGGCGCGGCCCAGCGGCGAGGTTATGGACAGCAGACCATTGGATATGTCGGCCTCGGGCATGCCGACTATACGGTATGTTTTTTCTTCGTCGGTGTCGTCGTCGGCAAGTATGACGTCGGCTCCAAAGCGAATCACCTCACCGGAAAGTTTGGAAATGTCTATCGCCTCGGCGTTGCTTATTATGCCCTTCAGTTCGACCACTCGTCCTTCGACGAAGCTTTGCCGTTCCCGTGCCGCATGATACTCGGCGTTTTCTGAAAGGTCGCCATGCTCACGCGCCTCGGCAATGGCCCTGATTATCGCCGGGCGCTCTTCGGTTTCGAGGCGGTTCAATTCCTTTTCAAGATTCGCCAAGCCTTCCTTTGTGATCGGTATTTTTTTCATCGTTAGAACCTTCGTTAACCAGATATAAAAGATGCACCGCCCTGCCGGGGCGCCAATTTATAGTAGTTTAGAATAGATAGAAAGCATTTGACGAGGCTGTCAATAAGAACCCTCAAAATATGATTGCAGCGGTGCAACATCAAGTCCGCCTTTGGTTAAGGATTCAATCGCCCCCACCGCCGCCGCCGCCCCGGCAATGGTGGTGTAGTAGGAAATGTTGTTTACCAGTGCGGCCCGGCGGATGGAGAAGCTGTCGGCAATGGCCTGGGCTCCCTCGGTGGTGTTGATGACAAGATGAACGTCACCGTCGTTGATCGCGTCTTCGCAGTGGGGCCGTCCCTCAAGCACCTTGTTCACCCGCTTGACTTCAAGCCCGATATTTTCCAGATATTTTGCAGTGCCTGAGGTTGCTATCAGTTCGAATCCCAGTCTTTCGAGGCGTCGTGCCAGTTCACCGACCGCTTTCTTGTCGCGGTCCTTTACCGAGATAAAGGCACAGCCCTGATCGGGGAGGCTCATTCCCGCCGCCAGTTGCGACTTGGCAAAAGCCCGGCCAAAGTCCGCGTCTATGCCCATGACCTCGCCGGTGGATTTCATTTCGGGACCAAGGATTATGTCGACGCCGGGGAATCTCGAAAACGGGAAGACCGCCTCCTTGACCGCTACATGATCGACAATGGATTTATTGCAAAGATTGAAACTTTTCAGTTTTTCGCCGGTCATGACACGGGTTGCAATCTTGGCTATCGGCACCCCTGTCGCCTTGGCGACGAAGGGAACGGTGCGGCTGGCTCTGGGATTTACTTCAAGAATATATATATCTTTGTCCTTGACCGCGAACTGGACATTCATCAGCCCGACCACGTTTAGTGCCAGTGCCAGTGCCTTTGTCTGTTTCGATATTTCCTCGATCACCTCGTCAGCCAGCGAATATGGCGGCAGCGAGCATGCGGAATCGCCGGAATGGACGCCCGCTTCCTCTATATGCTGCATGATTCCGGCGACATACACGTCCTCGCCGTCCGAGATCGCGTCGACATCAATTTCGATAGCGTCCTGAAGGTACGAGTCGATCAAAATCGGGCTTTCCCCCGAAACTTTAACCGCGTGGCTCATGTAGTACATAAGCGACTTGTCGTCATGAACGATTTCCATCGCCCGGCCGCCGAGAACATAGGACGGGCGAATGACCACCGGATAACCTACGCGTTTGGCTATGGTTTCCGCCTCTTCAAACGAGCGGGCCATGCCGTTGGCCGGCTGAAGAAGACCAAGACGATCAAGAAGCGACTGAAAGCGTTCCCGGTCTTCGGCCAGATCAATTGCGTCGGGCGAGGTGCCGAGGATGGGAATATCTGCGGCTTTCAGCCTTTGAGCCAGTTTAAGCGGGGTTTGTCCTCCCAACTGGACTATTACTCCCTTTAGCTCACCGGATTTTTGTTCGGCCCTGATTACCTCGATCACGTCTTCCTCGGTCAGCGGCTCGAAATATAGCCGGTCGGAAGTGTCATAGTCGGTGGATACGGTTTCCGGGTTGCAGTTGATCATGATCGATTCGATCCCGGAATCCTTGAGCGCATATGATGCGTGGACGCAGCAATAGTCGAATTCTATGCCCTGGCCGATACGGTTAGGTCCGCCGCCGAGGATTACCACCTTGGCGCGCTCGGAGGGCCTTGCCTCGCATTCCGGCTCGTTTATGCCGTCACCTTCGTAGGTGGAATAAAGATAGGGGGTCAGCGCCGGGAATTCTCCTCCACAGGTATCGACCCGCTTGAAAACCGGATGGACATTGAGAATTTTGCGCCTCAGCGCCACTTCCTTGACGGTTTTGCCGGTAAGCACAGACAGTCTTTCGTCGGAAAATCCGGCAGCTTTCAGCGCCATCATTTCCGGGGCGTTGCCGGGCAGGCCTTGTTTTCTGATTTTTTCCTCGCTTTCCACCAGATGCCTGATCTGCTCCAGGAACCATGGATCGTAATGGCATATCCGGCCTATTTCCTCGGCTTTCAGTCCGGTTCGGAAAGCCTGGGCGATTATCAGCAGTCTGTCCGGCCGGTTTTTGGCGAGGGCGGCGCGGATCGCCGTCTTGGGGCTTGATTCGATGCTTTCAATGTCGATCTCGTCAAGCCCGGCAAGCCCGGTTTCCATGGAACGCAGGCCCTTTTGCAGGGATTCGGCAAAGCTGCGGCCAATCGCCATGGCCTCGCCGACAGATTTCATCGAGGTGCTCAGCACCGGCTCGGTGCCGGGAAACTTCTCGAAGGTAAAGCGGGGTATTTTAGTGACTATGTAGTCGATGGTTGGCTCGAAGCTGGCAGGGGTTATCCCGGTTATATCGTTATCCATCTCATCCAGGCGGTAACCGACGGCCAGTCTTGCCGCGACCTTGGCGATGGGAAATCCGGTCGCCTTCGAGGCCAGCGCCGATGAGCGCGAGACCCTTGGGTTCATCTCGATTACGACCAGCCGTCCGTCCTTGGGGTTGACCGCGAACTGAACGTTCGAGCCGCCGGTCTCGACCCCGATCTCGCGCAGCACCGCGATCGAGGCGTTGCGCATGATCTGGTATTCCTTGTCGGTCAGGCTAAGGGCCGGGGCGACGGTTATCGAATCGCCGGTATGGACACCCATCGGGTCGATATTTTCAATCGAACATATGATGATGCAGTTGTCGGCCTTGTCGCGGACCACCTCCATCTCGAATTCTTTCCATCCGACGACCGATTCTTCGATCAGGACTTCGCTGATGGGGGACGCGTCCAGTCCGCTGCGGACGATGGCTTCGAACTCGGCCCGATTGTAGGCGACCCCGCCGCCGATTCCGCCAAGGGTGAACGATGGCCGGATAATCAGCGGCAGGCCGATATTATCAAGTGCCGCGCGGGCCTCGTCCATAGATGTCGCTGCCATACTATTTGGCGTTTGCAGGCCGATTTTATTCATTGCATCGCGAAATTTATGGCGATCCTCTGCCTTGTCGATAGCTTCTGGCGAGGCTCCGATCATCTCTACCCCGTACTTGTCTAGGATACCCTCTTTGTGCAGTTCCATCGCTGCGTTAAGTGCGGTTTGCCCGCCCATTGTAGGCAACAGTGCATCCGGGCGCTCGGCGGCGATCACTTTTTCAAGAATATCAAGCGTGATCGGCTCGACATAAGTGGCGTCGGCCAGTCCCGGGTCGGTCATTATCGTCGCCGGGTTGGAATTCACCAGGATTACCCGATATTCCTCTTGCTTGAGCACCTTGCAGGCCTGGGCCCCGGAATAGTCGAACTCGCAGGCCTGGCCGATAACAATCGGCCCGGCCCCGATGATCATGATCGATTTTATGTCTTCGCGTTTAGGCATGGCTCAGATTTCCCCCATCATCTTGATGAAGCGGTCGAACAGGTAGTGGCTGTCGCGGGGGCCGGGGGAGGCTTCGGGGTGGTGCTGGACCGAGAATATTGGCTTGCCCTCTACCCGCAGGCCTTCGAGGGTGCCGTCGAACAGTGAGCTATGGGTTTCAATCACGCCGTCGGGCAGGCTATCGCGCTCGACCACAAAGCCGTGGTTCTGGCTGGTGATCTCGACCTTGCCGGTTTCCATATCCTTGACCGGGTGGTTGGCGCCGCGGTGGCCCATGTGCATCTTGGTGGTGGTGCAGCCAAGGGCCAGGGAAAGCAACTGATGACCCAGGCAGATACCGAAAATCGGGCGGCCGCTGGATATGATTTCCCCAAGCATGGGTAGGGCGTATTTTCCCGTCGCCGCCGGGTCTCCGGGGCCGTTGGAGAGAAAAATTCCGTCCGGCTCCAGTCCAAGAATATCGTTTGCCGATGCCGTCGCCGGAACTACGGTAATCCGGCAGCCGGCCTCGGCCAGACAGCGCAGGATGTTCCGCTTGGCCCCGAAGTCAACGGCTACCACATGCGGGCCATCGTTGGCCTTGCTGGCGTAACCTTGCTCGATAGTCCATCCGGCTTCACCGCCCCAGGAATAGGTCTCTTTGCAGGTTACTTCCCGGGCCAGGTCCATGCCTTCCAGTCCGGGCCAGGAAAATGCCATGAATTTCAACGCATCGATGTCGATATCTTCGTTCGGGACATGTATAAGCGCCCCCTTCGGTGCGCCGTTGTCGCGAATCAGACGGGTCAGGCGGCGGGTATCGATGCCGCACAAGGCAACCAGGTCATGATCCTTGAGCCAGGTGTTTAGATGTTGGCTCGCCCGCCAGTTGGCAGGCTCGGTGATTGAGGCACCAAAGACGCAGCCCCGCAATGCCGGGTGGTCGGCCTCGGTATCCTGCGGGTTGGTTCCGACATTGCCGATATGGGGAAAGGTGAAATTTATTATCTGCCCGGCGTATGACGGGTCGGTAAGAATTTCCTGATATCCGGTCATCGAGGTGTTGAAACAAACCTCGCCGACGGCTACCCCGTGGGCTCCGGCGCCACGACCCCAAAAAAGCGATCCGTCCTCCAACACCAGCGCGGCGTTGGCGTGAGGCGGGCGACCCCCACCAACAGGGTGCCCCACGGAAGACGGGGTAGGGACGGTCATGGACTGGATGTCCTCGCTTTGCGTTAGCCTGTGAGAATTTTCGTTGTATTAAGCAAAATATATCCTGTCGTCAAGGGGGCAGTTTAGAAAAAGTTATTCTTTTTCAATAGGTTAAATTGGTGAATGATGTTTGCATTGAGGGGGTGTTTCTTGCTAGTGTCTCCGCTTCCCAAAAATCAGGGAGGGGAGGGTTATGCTTCGCAGCCGTTTGAATGAAGACTTGAAAAAATCAATGAAGGCCAAGGAGGCGCGCACGGTTGCTACCCTGCGGCTGATTTTGGCAGCATTGAAGGACCGCGATATCGCGGCCAGGGGCAAGGGTAATCTGGAAGGCATATCGGATGACGATATACTTTCGATGTTGCAATCAATGATAAAGCAGCGCCGTGAGAGCATCGAGCTGTACGAAAAAGGCGGGCGTCTGGAACTGGCCCAGCAGGAAGCGGAAGAAATCGAAGTCATAGAAAAATTCCTGCCCGAACAGCTTGACGAGGGCGAAATGAGCCGGGTCATCGACGCGACGATCAAGGAACTCAAGGCCGAAACTCTCAAGGACATGGGGCGAACCATGGCGGCGCTGAAGCAAAATTACGCTGGTCGCATGGATTTTTCCAAGGTTGGGGTGATCGTCAAGGAACATCTTCTCTGAGCGCGTTGCACCAAAGTGGCTCATGCTGATATATTTCAGTTATGGCCTTTTCACCCCAGTTTCTTGACGAATTGCGGGCCCGTGTCGGGCTGGCCGATGTCATATCCAGACGAGTCAAGCTAACTCGCAAGGGTCGCGAGCATACCGGCCTGTGTCCTTTCCACAAAGAAAAGACGCCTTCGTTTACGGTCAACGAGGAAAAAGGATTCTACCACTGTTTCGGCTGTCAGGCGCATGGCAGCGCGATAGATTTCGTTATGAATACAGAGGGGTTGTCGTTTCCGGAAACGGTAAAGAGGCTGGCCGAAGACGTGGGGATAGAGGTTCCCCAGGACAGCCCCGAGGAACGCGAACGCGACCTGCGCCGTCAAACTCTGTACGATGTAATGGAGCAGGCGTGCGCCCTGTTCGAAAAAAAGCTGAAAAGCCCGGATGGGGCCAAGGCCCGCGGCTACCTTGAAGATCGTGGCGTAAACGGGCAATCCATTTCCCGGTTTCGTTTGGGTTATGCCCCTGATTCAAGGGGCCTGATCAAAGGCTCGCTGGGACGTGATGGAATATCCGAAGAACTGCTGGCGGCGGCCGGGCTGATTATAAAACCCGATGATCGCGGCCGGGACGCCTATGACCGTTTTCGTGGCCGACTGATATTTCCAATTACCGATCGGCGGGGCCGGGTAATAGCTTTTGGCGGACGAATCCTGGATCAGGGTGAGCCAAAATATTTAAATTCTCCCGAAACCGCCCTTTTCCACAAGGGCAAGGTCTTGTACGGGCTGGCCACGGCAATGAGTGCGGCGCGCAAGACTTCCCGGCTGATTGTCGCCGAAGGCTATATGGATGTTATTGCGCTGGCCCAGGCGGGACTGGAAAATACCGTGGCACCGCTGGGAACGGCGCTCAGCGAAGATCAAATAATGGAATTATGGCGGCTGGTTCCTGAACCGGTGCTGTGTTTCGATGGCGATGCCGCAGGCCAGCGGGCCGCGGCCCGGGCGGCTGAACATGCGTTGCCCATTCTAAAGCCTGGATACGGCCTCAGGTTCGCCGTTCTGGGCGGTGGTGACGACCCCGACAGCCTGATCAGGCGGGCCGGTGTCGGGGCGATGAAGGAGGTGCTGAACGCGGCTGCGCCGCTATCCGACGTATTGTGGCGAATCGAAACCGGCGGACGGATGCCAAGAACGCCGGAGGATCGGGCGTCACTGCAAAAACGAATGGAAAAACACGCCCTCTCTATCGGCGATTCGACGGTCCGGGCTCACTTCTCCAGGGATTTCAATGAACGGATCTGGGCCAAACGAAAAGGCTGGAATGAAAAGGCCGGGCGGGTACCGTCAATGCAAATTGATGCGAACGCGCAAATATCGGCGCATGTCGATCCGGTGCTTGTGGCACAGCAGACATTGGTTTCAATCATCATCAATCATCCGCATTTCTTTCAGCAGGTGGAAGATCAGTTCGGCGGCATGGAGTTTGCCGACAAATCCCTGGATTCTCTGCGCCAGGCGCTGGTTTCCGTGCTTTCCGGCAATCCCCATCTACAAGCCGAAGCCCTTGGCCAAGAATTGCTTGGCAGTGGCCTTGAAGGTGAACTTGGCGAACTTCGTCGAAACGTCATGTTGCGCCGCCACAAGATGATCGGCCCCAAAGCTTCCAACGAAGATATCGTGGCGACCTGGAACGAAAACCTGCATTATCTTCAGAATATGGATTTCGAGATTGAAATGGAGAAGAAAATGCAGGCCGAGGATCTTTCCGACGAGGGTTTGCGCCGCAGGCTGGATATAAAACGCGCCGAACTGGAGCAGGCCCGGAATAAGGGAGATATGCCCTGAATGTCGGCGGGGGTTTTGTGAAAATGGGTGGATCAGGCAATTTGCCGTGCGTTACCAGTCGATTATTGGTGCTTTCGCGATATCCGCAAACTTGACAAGCGCGGCTGTGAGGCTTTAAAACCCGGGTCCGGCGAGAGAGTCTTGACGTGGCGGTGTAAAGTGGCCATTTCAGTCGCTGTAGTTTTTTCGACAGGGTGCGGCCTCGGCTATTTTGTTTAGTCCAGACGGCCCCCTGTTGTCTTTTTCGTGTCCGCCAGGGCTCTTCGCCATAGCGGTTATTTTGTCCCAAGCCTTGGGTGAAGGTGACGGGCTATCCTTTCGCAGGTGGTTTCTTCGGGCCGGGAGCATAATTTTATGGCAGCAAAAGCAGCTACGACGGAACCAGGCAGCAGAGGCGAAGAGGGCAGCGACGGCCCTTTGATCGACTCTCCCGGGATCAGTGTCGTCAGCGTGAAAAAGTTAATTGCCAGGGGCAAGGAGCGGGGCTTTGTCACCTATGACGATCTCAACACCGCCTTGCCGCCGGATCAGGTATCGTCCGAGCAGATCGAGGATGCCATGGCGATGCTCTCGGAGATGGGCATAAATGTCGTCGAGAGCGAGGATAGCGAAGAAGGAAGTAGCGAGGAAGCTACCCCCGATACCGCTTCACGCAAAGGCAATGTAGATGAAAGCGAGATGGGCCGCACCGATGATCCGGTGCGGATGTATCTGCGTGAAATGGGTAGTGTCGAGCTACTCTCGCGCGAGGGCGAAATCGCCATTGCCAAACGCATAGAAGCCGGTCGCGAGATGATGATCGGAGGGATTTGTGAAAGTCCGCTGACCATTCGCGCCATTGTTGCCTGGCATGACGCCCTTATCGACGGCAAGATGTTGCTCCGCGATATAATCGACCTTGATGCCACTCACGGGGTTGTCCCCCCGTCCAGTGTAGAGAACCACAGTGAGGCGGCCCTGAACGGTGAAGGCGAACAGTCCCCGGAGGGCAATACGGAGGGGACGACGGGTGATGGCGCGCCCCCCGTAAACGACGATGCATCCGACAACACATCTGATGATACATCCGACGATACGTCCGACGGTACATCCGACGATACATCCAATGTTGCGGATGACCGCGAGGAAGATGAGGAAGCGGAAGAAGAAGTCAGTTTGTCGCTGGCCGCTTTGGAAGCCAAGCTGACGCCGGAGGTGGTCAATACCTTCGAGGATATCGCCCGCACTTACAAGAAACTTCATCGGCTTCAGGGGCAACGCCTTGAGGCGATGGCCCAGGATGACGTGGTCACCCCGGCCCAGGAAAAACGCTACAAGAAATTACGTGGCGAACTTGTTGACCTGATGGAAAATATTCATCTCAACAACGCCCGTATCGAGCAGTTGGTCGAACAATTATACGAATTGAACCGGGTGCTTATCTCGCTTGAAGGCAAGCTGCTGCGAATGGCGCTGGATACCAAGATAAAACGCGAGGACTTTCTTGAGCAATACCGGGGTAACGAACTGGCTACCGGCTGGCGTCGCCGGGTGTCGCGACTGACCGGCAAGGGCTGGAAGGAATTTACCGGCAAGTACTCTGACGAAATCAAGGTCATTCGAGATGGCATTGGCGAAATTTCCCAGGAAGCCGGACTTCCGATCAGTGAGTTCAGGCGGATAGTCGCGACCGTGCAGAAGGGTGAGCGCGAGGCGTCCAAGGCAAAGAAGGAAATGATCGAAGCCAACCTGCGCCTGGTCATCTCGATCGCCAAGAAATACACCAATCGTGGCTTGCAGTTTCTGGATTTGATTCAGGAAGGCAATATCGGTCTGATGAAGGCGGTGGATAAGTTCGAGTATCGTCGCGGCTACAAATTCTCGACCTACGCCACCTGGTGGATACGCCAGACGATAACCAGATCGATTGCCGATCAGGCCCGGACCATTCGGATTCCGGTACATATGATCGAGACGATCAACAAGCTGGTTCGCACATCGCGCCAGATGCTCCACGAAATCGGTCGCGAGCCGACCCCAGAAGAGCTTTCGGTAAAGCTGTCGATGCCGCTGGAAAAGGTTCGCAAGGTGCTGAAGATCGCCAAGGAGCCGATCAGCCTGGAAACCCCGATAGGCGACGAGGAAGACAGTCATCTGGTCGACTTTATCGAGGACAAGAACGCGGCCCAGCCGCTGGACGCGGCGATCCATGGCAACTTGCGCGAAACCACGACCCGGGTGCTGTCTTCGCTGACGGCGCGCGAGGAAAGGGTGCTGAGGATGCGTTTTGGTATCGGGATGAACACCGATCATACCCTGGAAGAGGTCGGCCAGCAGTTTTCGGTTACTCGTGAGCGAATACGCCAGATCGAGGCCAAGGCGCTTCGCAAACTGAAACATCCCAGCCGGTCAAGAAAACTCAGAAGCTTTTTGGATTATTAGGGGTATCCCTTTAGTGTCTTTATCAGGGCTCGTAGCTCAACTGGTTAGAGCCGGCCGCTCATAACGGTCTGGTTGCAGGTTCGAGTCCTGCCGAGCCCACCACTTACCCGTTCGCCAGGGTTCGCAGAACACTCAAAATAAGCGATAAATCAATGCGTTATAACTCTGAAGAAGTTCTCCAGAGTTCGCTTGATTTCGCCTGTTTTTGGGTGTATTTATGGGTAGGTTTGTGGGTAGAAACTTTCTTTGCCTTGTAACTACGATGCTTTGCCATGACCAAACTTACAGCACTTCAAATTAAGAACACGACAAAACCCGGCATGCTCCATGACGGTGGCGGGCTGTACCTGCAAATATCAAAGTCCGGCAGCCGGTCATGGATCTACCGATACTTCAGCGATGGCAAATCGCATGATCATGGTCTTGGGTCTTTCAAAGTGCTGGCCTTGGCCGAAGCGCGAGACGCGGCGCTGCAATGCCGCAAATTACGCGCGCAAGGATTCGATCCGATATCGGAAAAAAAGAAGCGACGTGTCGCCGCCCAGTTAGAGGCGGCAAAATCAATAAGCTTTAAAGACTGTGTTGAGCAGTACCTCGAAGCACACAAATCGGCTTGGAAAAATAACCGCCATACTTGGAAGTGGGGCAGGTCTCTTGAATTGTACGCATACCCCACTTTCGGCGATCTCCCCGTCGGTGAGATTGACGCCGATTGCGTCTTCAGGGCGATTGACCCGATCTGGCGAATTAAGAATGAAACGGCTTCACGAGTCCGAGGGCGGATTGAAACAATCTTAGATTGGGCAAGGGTACGGGGGTATCGTGAGGGTGAAAATCCAGCACGCTGGAAAGGCAATCTGGTTCACCTATTGCCCGACCGGGACAAGATCAAGAAAGTTCAGCACCTTAATTCATTGCCTTATGCGGACATGCCAAAGTTCTGGAAAGAATTGTCCAATCGGTCCACGACAGCCGCTGCGATGCTGCGCTTCACCATTCTCACCGCATCACGCACCAATGACGCCCGCTTTGCGGTTTGGGGTGAGATAGACTTCGACAACAAAGTATGGACGATACCCGGTAAAAGAATGAAGGCTGGTGATAAACATAGGGTGGCGTTGTCACCGCAAGCGATTGAGATATTAAAAGGGCAAGCGAAACAACGTCCCTCTAATGAACAAAGTGTATCTGATTTGATTTTCCCCGGCCCCAAAAAAGGTAAACCGCATTCAGAAAATGCAATGCTGAAGGTGCTAGACCTAATGGGATACAAAAAGAAGATTACGACCCATGGCTTCAGGAGCACGTTTAAGGTCTGGGCCTCAGAGCAGACAGAATACCCCAATGAAGTTTCTGAATTGGCCCTGGCTCATACGCAGGGCAACAAAGTTCAAGAAGCTTATAAGCGTACCGACTTGCTGGATAAGCGAAAGCCGTTGATGGATGAGTGGGCGGAGTATTGCACGGGGTAGCCTTCGTGCAGTTGGGAGAAGGATAGGCAGATGGACATCGAAACCGGAGACCATATATGCCACCCTCGTGATCGGTGTCGCTATCGTCGGCTATCGGG
>CAZEFJ010000003.1:25244-30385 GCA_964511465.1 uncultured Hyphomicrobiales bacterium | reverse complement strand
AACCGCGCCACCAACCGCCGGGTCGAAATTTCCATTGAACTGACCGATAAATAGCGGCCTTCCAGAATTCCTTCTACGTTCCAAATTAACAGGTTCTGAGCCCAGGTTTTATTTCTTCCAGAATGGCTTGCTGTATTCGGCCCAGGCATCGGCCCTGGACAGTCCAACATCCTTCAACCCCCGGCTATCCAATGCCATAAGGGCACGACGCTGGGAGGCTCTTTCGCACCAGATGGACAGCTTTTCAGCGACCGCAACCGCCTCACCGGTCAACAAATTAAATCCTGCCCTTAACCAGACCCTCCAGGTTAGAGGGGACGATACAGAAAATGATTCATGATCATTTGTATGGATACAATTTACTGAACTCATAGCCTTAACTTCCTTACAATCTAACAATTGAACCTATTATTATTGACTAAACATAGGAGTCAATATATACATTGACACCATGACAATATGGGTTCCAAATATTGATCTACATGCAAAAGACCGCCCGGCGCCGCGTTACCTGGCCATCGCCGAGGCCATATCCAGCGCCGTCGGCAATGGTGAACTATCGGATGGAGAGCGATTGCCGACCCACCGCGATCTGGCCTACCGTCTGGGCGTAACCGTCGGCACCGTCAGCCGCGCCTATTCCGAGGCAGAACGCCGTGGCCTGGTCACGGGTGAGGTGGGACGCGGCACCTATGTTCGTGAAAAAGGCGCCATCGGAACCAATTCCCTGTTCGTCATTCCTGAACGTAACGCCACGAACCCGTCACTAATTGACCTCGGGCTTAACGTGCCGGTATGGAATGTCAGCACCAAGGTTGTCGCCCGCTATCTGGATGAACTGTCAAAGGATGATGAAAATCTTGCCTCCCTGCTTCGCTACCAAACCGAATGCGGCACCCCCGAACACCGGGCGGTCGGGGCATTGTGGCTTGAAGGCATCGGCCTTAAGGCCGCGCCGGAACGGATTCTGCTGACCTGCGGAACCCAGCACAGCCTGATCACCGCGTTTATGGCAATCACCGAACCCGGTGACCTGATAGTTGCCGAAGGCTTGACCTATCCGGCCCTTAAGGGACTTGCCCACCAGTTGCGCCTGCGCCTGAGCGGACTGGCCATGGACAGTGAGGGGATAATTCCCGATGCTTTCGAGCGCGCCTGCTTCAAGGACAAACCAAAAGCCCTTTACTGCATCCCGACTCAACAAAATCCGACTACGGCAACCATGTCGGAAGGCCGCCGCAAGGCCATTGCCGCAATCGCCGAACGACACGGCGTGTTCATAATCGAAGACGACGTTTACGGTTTTTTCCCGGAAGACCGCCCGCCGCCTATCGCCGCCTATGCCCCCGACATTACCTTCCTCGCCACCAGTATTTCAAAGTACATGCTGGGTGGAATGCGGTGCGGATTTCTGGTCTCTCCGGACAAATTTGTTAGAATGGCGGGTGATTCTATCCGTGCTTCGATGTGGTTCGCGCCGCCGCTGTCGGCTGAAATAGTCAGCCGTATCATCACTGACGGGGCTTTTGCTGAAATGCTGTCATGGTTAAGGAAGGAACTGGAAATCCGCAATGAAATGGTCCGCCGGATCATGCACGGGCAGCGTTGCCGTTCCATACCGACCAGCTATCACGCCTGGGTCGAGCTTCCCGACCCCTGGCGGGGAGAGGAACTGGTTACAGAACTGAGACGCCTTGGCGTGACCGTCATGTCTTCCGAAACTTTCGCCATTGATCGCGGCCCACAGCCTCACGCGATACGTATATGCCTGTGCGGGGAAGCCGACCGTGCCAAGATCGCGCAAGGCTTGGAAATTATCGCCAAGACACTTAATATGCCACCATCCCCAGGCCCTTCGGTTATTTAGGGTACGCGGACATAAACAAGGATCACGCGATGTTCATTGGAAGTCAGGTCAGCTTGGGCCCCTTGGTCGCGGAAGATGCGACGCTGATATATCGGTGGATTAACGACGTGGATTTGTCCCGTGAAAACGGCTTCTGCCGACCCGTCGATTCGATGAACTTTGAGCCGTGGTATGCCAATCTTGGAAAGGATCAAGGCAAGGTTTTTTTTGCCATACGTATTCTCGAAGACAACCGGCTGATCGGTTATGTGGCGATAAATGATATTCACGCGGTATTTCGCTCGGCTGAAGTTGGTGTCATCGTCGGTGACGTTCGGGACAGGGGTCACGGCTATGGAACGGACGCCTTGAAACTGGCCATGCAGTATTGCTGGAATGACCTCAATCTTGTTCGCCTCGACATTAATGTCTATGGATCGAATGGACCCGCCATCAGGTGTTATGAGAAGGCCGGATTCGTTATAGAGGGAACCATGCGCAGCGCCGCCTTCATAAACGGGCAACGTGTCGACAATACGATTATGGGAGCGCTAAATCCTGCGGACAATTCCGCCAAATAGAGTATTTACTCTAACTCGAACCTGCGAATGGTATGAGCGTGGTTAAGCGGGCCGTGGCCGTGACCGTAGCCGGGCGCGGTGCGGATAGCTTCCAGCAAATATCGTCTGGCCCGAACCACGGCGCGGCGAAGCTCCATCCCCTGGGCAATACCGACGGCTATGGCCGAGGCCAGGGTGCAGCCGGTACCATGGGTGTTGGTGGTTTCAATGCGGGGACTTTCAAAGGCTTCAACCTCCCCTGCCCCGGTCCACAGCCGGTCTACCACCGTGCCGCCCGGCATATGACCGCCCTTCAGCATCACCGCCCCGGCACCGAGATCGGCCAGCTTACGCAACATGGCACCGGCATCATTTCCCATCACATCTCCGCTCAGGGCTTCGGCTTCGGGCAGATTTGGGGTGATCAGATCGGCCAGCGGGATCAAACGTTGCTTTAACGCCTCGACCGAGCCCTCATCCAGCAATGCCGAGCCGCCCTTGGCCACCATCACCGGATCTACGACAATTGGAATATCCCCGGCCCTATTTTCAAGGACATCGGCCACAGCAGTGACTATTTCTGCCCGCTGCAACATCCCCACCTTGATACAATCGGCACCGATATCGTCAAGCACCAGGCCGATTTGCTCAGCGACAAAAGACGCCGGAAGTTGATGGACGGAAAACACCCCCATGGTATTCTGCGCGGTCAAGGCGGTAATCGCCGTCGCCGCATACCCGCCAAGCGCGGTTATTGTCTTGATATCGGCCTGAATTCCCGCCCCGCCGCCGGAATCCGAACCGGCTATGACAAGCACCCTGCCCTTCAAAATATTACTCCGCCACCTGCTCTATGGCATCGACGATGTTGCCGACGGCACTGGCGACCAGGGCTTCATCCTCGCCCTCGGCCATGACCCTGACCAGCTTTTCGGTGCCCGACTTGCGAACAAGAATTCGGGCAGCACTACCAAGTCTTTTTTCTTCCGAGAGAATCGCATTCTTTACCGTTTCCGCTTCCAGCGGATTACCGGTACTGAAGCAGACATTGCGAAGCAATTGCGGCAACGGCTCGAACAGACGGCATACCTCGCTTGCCGGGCGTCCGGCGGAAACCACCGCCGCCAGAACCTGAAGCGCCGCGATAAGACCGTCTCCGGTGGTCGAATAGTCGCCAAGAATGATATGCCCCGATTGCTCGCCGCCGATGTTAAAGCCGTGTTCCATCATATGTTCGACGACATAGCGATCGCCAACCCTGGTCCGCACCAGATCCAGGCCGATTTCGCCGAGATATTTTTCCAGACCAAGGTTGGACATAACGGTGGCAACTACCCCGCCACCCTTCAGGCGCCCGTCATCCGACCAACGACGGGCGATAAGAGCCATCATCTGATCCCCGTCAATGGCGACGCCTTTTTCATCGGCGATCAACACCCGGTCGGCATCGCCATCAAGTGCAAGTCCGATATCCGCACCGTGGGTGGCGACTTGAGAGCGCATGTAATCGGTATCGGTGGAACCGCAACCCCGGTTGATATTGAAGCCGTCCGGATCGACACCCACGGTGACCACTTCGGCACCCAGTTCCCACAATATTTCGGGGGCAACCTTGTAGGCGGCGCCATTTGCGCAATCGACAACCACCTTCAAACCATCAAGCCGCAGTCCCTTGGGAAATGTCTGTTTGACGAATTCGGTATATCGTCCCCTGGCGTCATCGAGCCGTCTGGCCCGGCCAAGATCGGCCGGAGCGGCGAGATTGGCCTCCATATCGCCATCGACATAGCCTTCTATCCTGGCCTCGGCATCATCGGACAGTTTGCGGGCATCGGGTCCGAACAGCTTGATCCCGTTATCTTCGAAAGGATTGTGCGAGGCCGAAATCATCACCCCCAGATCGGCACGAAGCGAACGGGTGAGCATCGCCACCGCCGGCGTCGGTATCGGCCCGACCAGGATAACGTCCATGCCCATGGAAACAAATCCGGCGGTCAGGGCCGGCTCTATGGTATAGCCTGACAGCCTGGTGTCCTTGCCGATCACCACCCGGTGCCGGTGCTCGCCACGAACAAAATAGCAGGCCGCCGCCATTCCCACCTTTAACGCGGTCGCGGCGGTCATCGGCTCGGTATTGGCGGCGCCGCGAATTCCGTCGGTTCCAAACAGCTTTCGCTTCATGATTTTTCCCGTAACGAGGTCTGACATGGCCCCGCTTTGCTGGACAGTATGGCGACCTGTTTAAAGTGTATCACAACATCCGATAAGTCGATAAAATTAAAAGGAAAAATAGTAAATGTCATACATAACGAAAAGAATAAAGACAGCCCTTTATGGATACCGCAGAAGGAACACGCTGCACGTTATTCTTTCAAACTGATACCTTTCATAAACTCTAATGCCAAGCTCCCGAATTCCGTTACGCTCACGCTATTATCCCCTGCACATAAAATAGTAAAGAAAAACCCATTAGGAGTAGTGGATGAACCTGAACCTGAATAATATGCATCTCCTGCGTTCCTGATTGAAGCAAGGCAAATTTTATTATCATTGGCTTTTCCTATGACGTAAGGAAAAGTATGGTTGCCGTCGTCTTTTGCACTTTTTATGTCCTCTTTTTGTATCGTCATCCCATATATTTCTTTAAGCTTATTACGGTGTTCCATCAGCGCATCAGGATTACTGAAATCTGATGTAAAATAGCGCCCTGGATACAACTTTTCGACAAAAATAAA
>CAZEFJ010000003.1:7493-25144 GCA_964511465.1 uncultured Hyphomicrobiales bacterium | reverse complement strand
TAGTTTTTTAATGCCGCGATGTTTGCCACATTTACGTTCGGTCATGATTGGCAGGAAGTGATTTAATCGCCTGCCACACATCCAGCGCCTGACGGGTTTCGGCGACGTCGTGGACTCTTACTATGTCGGCACCTCGCTCGACCCCCGCCAGCATCGCCGCCAGTGAACCGGCCAAGCGGTCCGCCGGTGTTCGCTCTTTGCTTAGCGCACCGATGAAGCTCTTGCGCGAGACCCCCAGCACCACCGCACAACCCAGGCCCCGGAAAACATCAAGGCGGTTGATGATGCCGAGATTATGTTCAACAGTCTTGCCAAAGCCGATCCCCGGATCAACGGCGATACGCTCGCGTCCTATACCGGCCCGCTCGCAGGCCTCTATACGTTCTTCCAGATAGTCGTAAATTTCTTGTGAGACATCATCGTAACGTGGTCCGTCCTGCATGTTGGTTGGATTACCACGCATATGCATAAGAATTACCGAGGCCCCGCTTTCGGCAACGACGTCAACAGAGCCGGCATCCCCGGTTAATGCCGTGACATCATTGACTATCGCCGCCCCATGAGCCAGTGCGGCCTCCATCACCGGGGCCTTGCGGGTGTCTATGGAAACCTTGAGCCCGTCCGATACCAGGCTCTCGACCACCGGCAATACCCGGTCCATTTCCTCGTCGACGCTTACCATGGCGGCACCAGGTCTGGTGGATTCCCCGCCAATGTCGATAATATCGGCACCGGCATCGGCCAATCTGCGAGCATGGCCAACGGCCAGTTCGGAATCAAGGAACTCGCCACCGTCGGAAAAACTGTCCGGGGTTACATTGACGATGCCCATAATAGTCGGGCGGTCAAGGGCCAGCCCGGCAAAGGGAAGCCGGGCAGACATCAGGATTCAGGCTGCGGCTCTGGTCCCATACTGCCTGCCGGGCGGTGCTTGTGGGTGCCTCCGCTTGATGGAACGGATGCCTTGCAACCGTGGTCGCTGGAACTGTCGTCGCCGTCCGGACGGATTATCTTTTCACCACGAAGCAGGGCATTCACTTCATCACCGTTCAGGGTTTCAAATTCCAGCAACGCCTCTGCCAAGGTATCCAGATCACCACGGTTTTTCAAAAGAATTTTTCGCGCGTCGGACTCTGCCTCGTCGATTATACGCCGAACCTCATCATCAATGATCTGGGCCGTGGCATCGGATACATTCTTGCGCTGAGCCACCGAATGACCGAGGAATATTTCTTCCTCGTTGTCGGCATAGCGTAACGGCCCAAGCTTGTCGCTGAAACCAAATTCGGTAACCATCCGCCGCGCCATTGCTGTCGCCTGCTGAATATCGCTGGCCGCACCGGTGGTGACATTTTCGTCACCGAACACCAGTTCCTCGGCTATCCGGCCACCAAACATACTGGCCAACCTCGATTTCATTTCCAGCTTGGAATGACTGAACTGGTCACGCTCCGGCAACGACATGGTAAGGCCCAGGGCCCGGCCACGGGGAATGATCGTAACCTTGTGCAGGGGATCGTGCTTGGGCACCTTTAGGCCGACCAGGGCATGACCCGCTTCGTGATAGGCGGTAAGTTTCTTTTCCTCGTCGGTCATCACCAGCGAGCGGCGTTCAGCCCCCATCATCACCTTGTCCTTGGCGCTTTCGAACTCGGCCATGGTTACCATACGTCGGCCTATGCGGGCCGCCAGCAGGGCCGCCTCGTTGACCAGATTGGCAAGGTCGGCACCGGAAAACCCCGGGGTGCCACGGGCAATGGTCCGAGGCTTGACATCGGGGGCCAGCGGAACCTTGCGCATATGAACCTTGAGAATTTTTTCCCGGCCAAGAATGTCGGGATTGGGAACCACCACCTGACGATCGAAACGTCCGGGCCTCAACAGGGCCGGATCAAGCACATCGGGGCGGTTGGTCGCGGCGATCAGGATCACCCCTTCATTGGTTTCAAAGCCGTCCATTTCCACCAGCAACTGATTCAGGGTCTGTTCGCGTTCGTCATTGCCGCCGCCAAGACCGGCCCCGCGATGGCGACCCACCGCGTCCAGCTCGTCAATAAATATAATACAGGGCGCGTTCTTCTTGCCTTGTTCGAACATATCACGAACCCGGCTGGCCCCTACTCCGACGAACATTTCGACAAAATCCGAGCCTGAAATGGTAAAAAACGGAACATTGGCCTCACCGGCGATGGCCCGCGCCAGCAGGGTCTTGCCGGTTCCCGGCGGTCCTACCAGCAAACAGCCTTTGGGAATCTTGCCGCCCAGACGCTGGAATTTCTGGGGATCTTTAAGATAATCGACAATTTCTTCCAGTTCCTGCTTGGCCTCGTCGATACCGGCGACATCATCGAAGCTAACACGGTCTGTTTTTTCGGTTAAAAGCCTTGCCTTGGACTTGCCGAAACCCATTGCCTTGCCGTTGCTGCCCTGCATCTGGCGCATGAAGAAAACCCACACCCCGATCAGCAAAAGCATCGGGAACCATGAAAGCAGGATACCCCAGAGAGTCGGTGCATTCGCCTCATAAGGCAGGGCGCTTATGCGGACCCCGTTTTTGCTGAGCTTGGGTATCAGGGTTGGATCGTTCGGGGCAAATGTGGCGAACTTGCGGCCATCGCGGTAGTGACCGAAGATGCTCGGACCTTTTATCGTGACATCGCGAATGTCACCGCTTTCGACAGCGGTGACAAAATCGGAAAAAGCCAGCGAAGTCTGGGCTCCTGAATAACTCGGCCCCTGAAACATGCTGAACAGGGAGAAGACCAACAACGCGATGATTGCCCAAAGCGCCATATTTCTGGTGAAGTTCACTTATAAATCCCTAAATTATGATCCAAATAACGATTTTGTCTGAAAAAACAGCCTCACTTAGGAAATAGTACTCTAAAACACCTATGCAAGGAAGAAGCCCCGAGCGGAAAATGTATTTGCCGGACAATATTTAACATCGGCAAAGTCAATACCAGGATAATTGTCACCCATGCGGCGGTAATTCAAGTGTGGAACAGCAAAAATTCCGCGCTCGTCACTTAACGCCGGAAGGCCAAGACGCACCGGGCGGGGAATTTTATTGTTCCTTAAATCAGGGCATTCACCAACTATCTCTGACCAACCATCATTGCCCAGTCTTTTCAGCGTCACAGGGTTTGGATTGCCTTTGCCCTCTCCCTCGGAGGCGGCGAACTCTATAACAAAGCGGTTATCCCAGACAAGCTGCATACCGGCTTTGGCGATGATCGGCAACGGCATCCCCCTTCCCTCCCGGCATACAAGCAAATCTCCACACCCGTCGGAACCGCTATGGACAGGCTTAACCACGCACCCGGCAAGAGTCATCGAGGACTTTAGCTGGCCATCGACAATATGTTGATGCAACCGTCCCAGTTTTTCGCGGCGCGGCGGATAGTAACCGCCACCAACGCATCTAAGTATGCGCGACAGGCAGCGTCGCGAAACTTCCGCCGGGGCGGAGGCAAAGACCTTGCCGTCTATTTCGCAATATCCACAAGGGTATATCCTGCAGCACAAGGCCAACAAAGCCGATACCGCATTTTCCAGAACCAGCCGCAACATTGCCATACGGCGGGCATCGTCGGCCAGCCGCAAGGCTGAAATTCCCGACCGTTCAAGATCGGCAAGCACCGCCCGGATACGGGTTCTGGCAAA
This sequence comes from uncultured Hyphomicrobiales bacterium, assembly GCA_964511465.1. Taxonomy (GTDB): domain Bacteria; phylum Pseudomonadota; class Alphaproteobacteria; order Rhodospirillales; family 2-02-FULL-58-16; genus JAZFTA01. The sequence continues at coordinate 21,478 of CAZEFJ010000003.1, read as the reverse complement.
TTCCCGATTACTGTTGGAAGGGTCTTCAAGCCATTCCTGGCCATATAGCTTCAGGGTTTGCTTGAGGCGCTTCCGCCTGACGCCCAACAGCGGACGAAGCAGACGCACGGACGCCATTTCGCTTACCGCGGCCATCCCCGACAGGCCCTCGACACCGCTGCCCCGGCCAAGACGCATTAAAAATGTTTCAGCCTGATCATCAAGATGGTGGGCCGTCAACAGGTGCAGCACCCCTGCCGCAGCCGCCCAATCGCACATAATTCGATAGCGTGCATTCCGGGCCGCCGCCTGGATTCCCGAGCCGGGCTTGTCCCCTCGCCACTTCAGAATGTGATGTTCGATCCCGCGCCCGGCCATCCATTGGCCGACCTTTTCGGCCTCGGCACAAGAGTCTTTTCTAAGTCCGTGGTCGACACTCAGCGCAACCACCCGGCCTCCTGCCATGGCACCTGATTGTGCCCGCAGCCAGCGATCAGCAAGGATAACCAGGGCCATACTGTCGCCTCCCCCGGAAACCGCAACCGCCAACCGGGGAGCCGCTTCAAAGGGGCCGACATTTTCCATCATCGCCGAGAATTCGTTATCACCTAGCGGGGTGACAGGGTCTTCAGTCATGGCGTCAATTACAGCCGTTGCTTTCCCGTTCCCGGCTGAGAACCCTGGATATGTTGGCAGAGACCTTGGGAAAGTCATCCATCAATTTGGTAAAGGCGGTGCAGGCATCTTGTTTCTTGTCCAGCCGGGACAACGACATACCAAGTTTAAGCAGTGTATCGGGTGCCTTGGAACCCTTGGGGTCACTCTTGTAGCCCTGCATGAAAACCTTTGCCGCGGAACGGAAATCGCCACGAACGTAATAGGTCTCTCCCAGCCAGTAGCGGGCATTCGACAACAAAGGATCATCCGGGTGAGCCTTGACAAATTCCCGCAAGACAATTTCAGCCTGATCAAATTTCTGGGAGAGGAGAAGTTTCCTGGCGTAGGTATACTGTTCCTTGGAGGAACCCGGCGGAAGAATGGACGGGGCGGCCGACGCGGCTTTTGCCCGGGCGGCATCCCCGGAAAGATTCGCAACCGGCTTTGCCCCTCCTTTAAGATCGGATTCTGCTATCGTGCCAAGAACACCCGGTTTGACGGCATCGGCACCGGGCGCCACGGTCTGCACCCCTGGCGGAGATGGTGCAGCACTTATATCCGGTGATGCAGCGGCGGACGGTGAAGGGTTTTCGCCGGAAGCCGCGCGGCCGGAGTTTTCAAGAACGCTTAGCCTGTAATCGACATCACCGACCAGTTTGTCCAGGCGTTGATTTATCTGATCTATCTGATGACCGAGTTCTTCCGCTTTGCCGGTGGAAGTCCGCAATTCATCCTCTATCGTACCAAGACGAACTCCAAAATCGGCAAAAATGCGCCCGAAATCCGACCCCGCGTACTTTTTTCCCTTGGCCGCCGTAAATTTTGCCGCACCTCCCCTGGCGAATTGCTGGTTAATGGTGCGAATATCACGCTCCATCCTGTCCAGGCGATCCAGAAGAGGTTGAAGGTCGCTGCTTTGTGCACTGACTGGAAATGCCGCACCTAACACAGCAAAAACAGCAACCGCAATGAAAAGCAGAGACCTGAAACCGTTAGCAGATTTCATCAGTAAAATAGAATAATTCTTCATGTGCAATCCTGGAAATAAAAGAGCTTACCCACGAACCGACGCAGGCCACCATAACATTTCAGGACGGTACGGCGACAACGCCGTACCATAATTCCAGAGATGATCGAAGTTTATATAAACCGCTCCGGGCAAAATTAAGGCGCCGTCTCCAACCCAGGCTTCAAACAGGAAAGGAAACAGGCGCCTTAAAATCAAAACAAAGAGTCAGCCTAGCTTCCCGCGGTTACCACCTTGGTTACGGCACGACGATTCTGGGCCCATGCTTCCTCGTTTGAACCCATTGCCACCGGGCGTTCCTTGCCGTACGAAATAATCTTCAGGCGGCTACCACTGACACCCATCGCAATCAGGTAATCCCTGACCGAGTTGGCCCTGCGTTCGCCCAGCGCCAGATTGTATTCCCTGGTACCACGCTCGTCACAGTGACCCTCAATAATAATGTTGGTATCGGGGTATTTAAGAAGCCAGGCGGCCTGTGCGTCAAGTACGGCGCGGGCTTTCTGGCTCAGATTGTACTTGTCAAAATCAAAGTGCACAGTATCCCCAACGTCGACCAAAAGCTGATCCTGGGTTCCCTTGGAAGCAGACTGTGTCGAAGCCTGTGACACACTACTGGACGCACCGCTGCTGGCCTTCCCTGCACCGCTGGCGGAAGCGGTTTCGGTCGGAGCGGTCTCGCAACCGGCAACCAGTACCAGAACCGCCATCAAGCCTAGAAACTTAAAACGCATAATCCAAATTCTCCTCTACCGGAGCCGTTAAGTAACCCCATAACGACACTGTGACACCAATAATTCATTATTACCAGAACACTTACCGCATTAATGTCACAATATCAATGCGCAAGCTGGCATATTAAAGTGGAAAAAGCCCAAATCCAAGCGTTTTTTAAACTTGGTAATTTTTGTAATATACCGGATATAAGGAAAACGATTTACGGAATGAGCGGTGACCATGCAGGATCGGAAGCATCCTCAGGAGTGATAATTTCGCGTTCGTTATTACCGGTAAGATCAACCGAATAAAGTTTGGTTTCCCCCCCCCTGCCGTCGGAAGTTGAAGGCTTTTGGCGAAAAAACATGAGAACCCGCCCGTTCGGCGACCAGGTTGGTCCTTCGACAAGAAAATCCTCGACCAACAGGCGCTCGCCGCTGCCATCCGGCTTAATAACACCGATGTAGAAGCGTTTCTTGTACATCTTGGTGAAGGCGATCAGATCGCCTCTTGGCGACCATACCGGGGTCGCATAACGCCCTTTTCCATAACTGATACGCCTGACATTGCCACCGTCGCTATCCATTATATAGAGCTGCTGGGAACCGCCGCGATCAGAGTTGAAGACGATCCGCCCGTCGGTGGGATCGTAGCTGGGCGAGGTATCTATGGCTGAATTATTGGTCAGACGGCGAACTTCCCTGGACGACAGATCCATGGTGTATATTTCAGAATTGCCGTTCGTCGACATACTCATGATTATTTTTTTGCCGTCCGGCGAGAATCTCGGGGCAAAGGTCATTCCCGGAAAATCTCCGATAACCTCCTGACGACCGGTATCAATATTAAAAATATAGACCCTGGGAACGTTTCCGTAATAGGAAAGATAGGTTATCTCCTGGACCGTCGGCGAGAACCTGGGGGTCAGAACCAGTTCATTCCCACTGGTCAGGAAACGGTGATTTTCGCCATCCTGATCCATAATAGCCAGGCGTTTGCGGCGGTTGTTCTGAAGCCCGCTCTCGGCAATGTAGACAATACGGGTATCAAAATATCCCTCTTCGCCGGTTATCCTCTTGTATATGGCGTCGGCGATTATATGGCCGACGCGGCGCCAATTGGAGGGAATAGTGAAATAGGCAAGTCCCTCCATCTGCCTCTCGGCGAAAACGTCCCACAAACGGAATTCAACCTTTAGCCGACCATCTTCGACCAACTGGACCCGCCCCTGGACCAGGGCCTGGGCGCTTATGACCCGCCAATCGCCAAAACGAGGCAGGGCGTCAAGCGCCGCATTGGTCTGAATGAAAGCCTTCGAATCAATGGAACTAAAAAGGCCGGAACGTTCAAGGTCGGCAGAAACCACCCCGGCGATATCGGCACCGAATCGCGATTCATTTTCCAACTCACCTGAGAATTTAGCAATCGCTATCGGTATCGGCTCTGCCGTACCCCGGGTGATGTCGATTCGCAGTTCCGCCGAACCTGGCAGCGCCCATAATGACACCGCCAAAAAAACCGCAGCAAAAACCATAATTTCGATCCGAAACATTTTCCACATGGCGGTCATGTTCTAAAACATCTCCTTGGGATTAAAGTTTAGAGCCATTGTCTTCCACTGAGTATATTTGTCACGCGACAGCTTGAACGGCTGGCAGCGCGGATTGTAAACGGCCCTTAACGCGGCCTCGGCAGATGAACGAAAGAACGAATCGCTCCGCATCCTGCCTTGATCAACAACCCTCGCCTGACGCACGGTGCCATCGGGGTTCATTTTAACCTCGATCTCAATATTAATATCCTGGGCATCCTTGGCCCCGGCCGGAATGTTCCAGCACTTGGCTATCTGGCGACGTAACATATCGATCTCGCTGATTGTTACATTTTGCGAAGAGATACTAGACGCAACCGGGCCGTCCAGCCTGCTGGCAATCTGCGAGAAAGCGTCATCCTTCTTCTTTTCCTTCTTCGGCTTATCCCTATTCGATGTCGGTTTGCGGGTCAACTCCTCGACCGTCTTAAGGACCGAAGTAAAAGCATTCGGAGGCTTTGGCTTGTGCCTGGGACGAACCTTGGCAAGGCCTGGCGGAGGCTTTGGTTTCGGTTTTAGCTTCGGCTTTGCTTTGACTTTCGGCTTGGGCTGCGTCACCACCTTCTTTTCCGGCTCGGGGATGGGTTCCGGCGTTGCTTCAGGAGGCGGTTCCTCGGCCTTGACCGGCGTGGGAGGAGGAGAAGGAGCCGGTTTGTCCTCTGTCACCGGTTTGGTTTCCGACTTGGTTTCCTGCTTGCCGGAGGGAATGTTGGTTTTTTCATCAAGCTGGATAACATCGACAACTATCGGCACGTCGACCACCGGCATCTGGCGACGCAACTGAGGCATCCCGTAATAGCCGACAGCAAAAACCAGCGCATGGGCCGAAACCGAATATAATAGCCCCCGGCTGATCCCCATTACTTCTGCTCTTTCTTTTTCTTGCGGCTTGCAGTGGCACCGTCACGGCGTGCAGTGATCAATGCAACACGAGTAAAACCGGCGGTATTTATAGCCGCCATAACTTCCATTACCCGGCCATAGTTGATCGTCTTGTCGCCACGAATAAAGATTCGTATGTCACGATTATTGCCGCTAATCGCGATCAGGCGCGGCGCAAGATTATCCAGTTCAAGTTTTGTTTCCTGAAGGAAAATACTGCCCTCGGCGTTTACCGTGATCGCCAGCGGCTCGTCCTGGCCGGCAATTACCGAGGCACTTGTATTGGGCAGATCAACCTTGACTCCGACGGTAAGCAACGGTGCCGTAACCATAAAGACAACCAGCAGCACCAGCATCACATCGACCATCGGGGTGACATTGATATCGCTGATCGGGCGGTTGGCGCTACGGCGAACGAAGCGGCGGCGATGTTGCGAGGATGCGACCATAATCAGGTTTTTTCTTCCATCTGGCGTGAAAGAATTGCCGAAAACTCACCCGCAAAACTGTCCAGTCTTCCGGCATAGCGGTCCAGATCCTTGGATAGCTTGTTATAGGCGACGACCGCCGGAATTGCCGCAAGCAGTCCAAGCGCGGTGGCAAACAGGGCCTCGGAAATACCGGGAGCGACCACCGCCAGAGTGGTGTTCTTGGTCAACGCAATAGATTCGAAGCTGTTCATTATACCCCATACGGTTCCGAACAGACCGATAAACGGCGCAGTCGCGCCGGTGGTGGCAAGAAACGTCATGTAGCGTTCGGCCCGGTCCATCTCACGGGAAAGGGCTATCTGCATTACCCTTTCTATGCGCTCGGCAAGGCCTACACGTTTGGTATCGAGTTCACCCAGTCGGGCCGCAGGTGTCCGTTTCCATTCACGCATCGCGGCAACAAAAACCGCCGACATCGGATCACGGGGATGGTCTCCGATGCGCTCGTAAAGTTTATCGAGAGAGCCCCCGGACCAGAAAATTTCCTCAAACTTTGTTGCCCCGGCGTTAAGTCGGCTGATTCCGATAGTTTTTTCGAAAATAATCGCCCAGCACCACAGCGAGGCGAAAAGCAGAATCAGGATGACCCCCTTGACGATAAGGTCGGAACGCATAAAAAGAGACCACATGGAAAAATCTACCGCCCCTACGGACCCCGCCAAGCTCACGGCATCAATTACATTGTTTTCCATAAATCAAAAGCCCCGTTCAGTTTAAGAGTCTGTTTTATCGACAAGAAGTGCGCGAACACCTTTTGGAATTCGGGCCGAACGACCGTTCGCATCCATGCACACCACCCGTATTTTCATTCGCACCACATCTTCGTCGGCACGTCTGACATTTTGCTCGAAATGCACCGAAGCGCCGCCGACCTTTGCAATCCGTGAATGAACTTCCAGAGTTTCATCAAGACGGGCCGGTCTGAGATAGTCTACGGAGCAGTGATGGACGGCAAATACTATGCCCTCGGCATCCATCTGCCGGGAGCTTTCAACCCCCAGCTCACGAATCATCTCGGTTCTCGCCCGTTCGGCAAATTTAAGATAGTTGGCGTGATAAACTATTCCGCCGGCATCGGTGTCCTCGTAGTAAACTCGAACATTGAGGATATGAGGGGTGCTATTTTCAGCCATCGTCGGCACCTCCTCCCGTCAATTCCATCTGGGCCAGCGATAAAGGCAGATCAAGGCCAAGGTGGAGATAGGCCTGTTCGGCCAGGGTACGACCGCGCGGAGTACGCAGCAAAAACCCCTGTTGAATCAGATATGGCTCGATCACGTCCTCGATCGTGTCGCGTTCCTCGGACAGGGCCGCGGCCATGGTTTCGACCCCGACAGGGCCGCCGCCATAGTTGGCGGCTATACATCCAAGATAGCGTCTGTCCATCGCATCCAGACCACGGTTATCGACATCAAGCCGGTTGAGTGAGGCATCGGCGGCGGCGGCATTGACCGACGCATTGCCCTCAACGGCAGCAAAATCGCGGACCCGGCGCAACAGCCTTATCGCGACTCTCGGAGTACCCCTGGCCCGACGTGAAATTTCCGCCGCCCCATCTTCGGTGAGTTCCATGCTCAGCAGTCCGGCCCCTCGCCGCACTATCAGTTCAAGTTCCCCGGCAGAATAGAAATTCAGCCGCAGGGGAATTCCGAAACGCTCACGCAGCGGCGTCGAAACCAGACCGGAACGGGTGGTCGCGCCGATAAGGGTGAATTCGGGAAGGTCGATGCGAACCGAACGCGCCGCCGGTCCTTCACCTATCATAATGTCAAGCTTGAAATCCTCCATTGCCGGATAGAGAATTTCCTCAATTGCCGGGCCAAGGCGGTGAATCTCGTCGATAAACAGTACGTCGCGGGGCTGAAGATTGGTCAGTATCGCCGCCAGATCGCCTGCCCTTGCAATGACCGGACCCGATGTGGCACGAAAACCTACCCCCAGTTCACGGGATACTATTTGCGCCAAAGTCGTCTTGCCCAACCCCGGAGGCCCGTGAAACAATACGTGGTCAAGGGCTTCCGAACGCTTGCTTGCCGCCTTGATAAACACCCCAAGGTTGTCGCAAAGCTGACGCTGGCCGACGAAGTCAGCCAGACTGACCGGCCTCAGCCCGCTTTCGCGGGCATCTTCTTCGGCCGAATTCGGGGCAATCAGCCGTTCCTCGCTCATGATCCGTATACTAGTTCAGCTAGGGCCGCTCTTATCAGATCCTCGATCTTGGGATCCTCACCCAATCCGGCGGCGACGCGCGATACCGCGGTAAATGCCTCGGACGGGTTATAGCCAAGGTTAACCAGCGCCGAGACCGCATCCGAAAGATTGTCGCCACCGCCATGGTCCTTGCCGGAAGCATCGTCGACGGTGCAGGGAATAGACGTAACGACCTTGTCCTTTAGCTCGCTCGTTATGCGAGCCGCCAGCCTTGCCCCGACCCCGGCGGCGCGGCTCAGCGCGGCACGGTCGCCGGAGGCAATGGCGGTGGCCACCTGATCGGGGCTGAGCACCGTAAGTATCGCCAGTCCAACCTTGGCCCCGACCCCCTGAACCGTGATCAACAGGCAATAACACTCTTTTTCCAGAGAATCATAAAAGCCGTAAAGATGAATATGATCCTCGCGCATATGGGTTTCAATCAGCAGACTTGCGGCCCCGCCTTCCGCCAGTCGGGCCAACGTCCGGCCGGAGCAGAAGACCCGGTAGCCGACACCAGAGACATCCAGCACAACCTGGCCATCCCCCACCGAATCGACAATCCCCCTTAGTTTTGCAATCATATTATCACCCAGCCACCACCCTGATCCGGTTTTCGCTGGCCTCGATTCGCACCGCGGTCATCCGGTGCTGAGCGTGACAAATGGCCACCGCCAGGGCGTCGGCGGCGTCCGGGCCGGAAACGTCACAGCCGGGCAACAGGGTTTTCACCATCATCTGGACCTGCTGCTTGGCCGCATGGCCGGACCCGACAACCGTCTTTTTGATAAGATTTGGGCTGTATTCGCCGACCGTCAGACCGGCCATCGAGGAAACCAGCAGGGCGATACCGCGAGCCTGACCCAGTTTAAGTGTAGAGGCCGGATTTTTGTTGACGAACACCTCTTCCACAGCCGCTTCAAGGGGCCTGTATTTTTCTATTATGCTGTTCATACCTTGGTGGAGCTGGACCAGACGCTGGGCCATGGAAAGCGATGAATCGCTTGTGACTACACCGTTGGCAATATGGCGAAGACGGTTATCCTCGGCCTCGATGATCCCCCATCCGGTACGGCGCAACCCAGGATCAAAACCGATAATTTTCATCCGCTTAGCTGCTCCATGATCTCGTCGGAAATCTCAAAATTAGCTACCACCCTTTGCACATCGTCGTTATCGTCAAGGGTGTCTAAAAGCTTGAACAGGGTTTGCGCGGCATCTTCATCCACGGTTATGGTATTTTGCGGCTTCCAGTCCAGCCGCGCCTCAACGGCGTCGCCGAAGCGGGCCTCCAGCGCCTCGCGCACGGAACCCAGATCGTCAGGATCACAGATTATTTCGTGGCTTTGATCGGTTGAACTAACATCGTTCGCCCCGGCTTCCAACGCCGCCTCGAACATTGCCTCATCACCAACCACATCGGCGCCGTAGCGAATCAGCCCAACCCGCTCAAACATAAAACTTACGGAGCCGGTCTCACCAAGGTTGCCGCCAAGTTTGGTAAAGGCGGAACGGACTTCGGAAGCCGTCCGATTGCGGTTATCGGTCAGCGCATCGACAATGATCGCAACCCCGCCGGGACCGTAGCCCTCATAGCGGATTTCCTCAAAGTTGGCGTCGTCGCCGTCACCCGCCCCACGCTTGATCGCCCGTTCCATGGTGTCCTTCGGCATATTGGCGGACTTGGCGGCGGCAATCGCGGTGCGCAGCCGTGGGTTCATCGAGGGGTCGGCAAGGCCGGACTTGGTAGCTACCGTCAGTTCACGTATCAGCTTGCCGAATACCTTGGCTCGCTTGGCGTCCTGAGCCCCCTTGCGGTGCATGATGTTCTTGAATTGGGAATGGCCGGCCATCTTGTGTCACTATTCCTTTCCGGGGTTACGCTAACAGGGCAATATGGCAATATTTTGGCGCCAATGTCCTAAAAAATGATTGCCAGACGTATTTTTCGTCATTCTATGCCTTAAACGGGCCTGAAACAGGCCTAAACCGGCCACGCCCCGGACAGTCTGCCGCCTATACGCAACGGCGAGACATGCCGCGCCAGGCCACTTTTATCGTCAGTTTCCACGTATACCGCGCAAAGAGTCGCCTCGCCGGTTGCCGGTTCCAGCCTGTTTACATCCTTGGAATCGGTAAAACGCGCTACCGCCGCCTCTTTTTTCATCCCGATCACCGAATCATAATCGCCGCACATGCCGGCGTCGGTCTGGTAAGCGGTGCCGCCAACAAGCACCTGGGCGTCGGCGGCGGGAACATGGACATGACTGCCCAGCACCGCCGATACCCGACCGTCAAGAGCGTGTCCCATGGCCATTTTTTCGCTTGTCGCCTCGGCATGGAAATCAACCATTATGCAATCCACATCACGACCAAGCCTGATCCCGGCAAGTTCCCTTTCAACCGCCTCGAACGGATCGTCATGTTGGCTCATGAACAACAGGCCTATGGGATGGATAACCATTACCCGCCGCCCCCCGGAAGTGGTAAAAATATTGGCACCGCGACCGGGTGTGCCGCGCGGCTCGTTCAAGGGGCGAAGCAGCCGAGGCTCGCCGTCAATGGCGTTCATTATTTCAGTCTGGTCCCATACATGGTTGCCGGTGGTGATGACATCGACACCGGCCTGATAGAACAAATTGCATATTTTTTTGGTTATGCCGAACCCATGAGCCGCGTTTTCACCGTTGACGACGACAAAATCAAGTTCCAGCTTTTGCCGCAGTTGCGGAACTTTTTCAACGATCACCTTGCGTCCGCTCTTTCCCACCACATCACCGCAAAACAGTATCTTCATCAGTTTCCCCGTTCAAAGCGCATGGCCCGTTTTTCGCTGACAACCCAATCCAGGGGCTGGTCATGCGGTCCCTTTGGCAGGGCCGCCACACACTGCATGTCATAAGCTATTCCGACCGCCAGCAGATTGCCTCGGCCCCGCAACGCCTTCAATGTACGATCGTAATAGCCGCCACCCTGCCCCAGACGCCAACCTTCGTCATCGAAGGCCAATAACGGACACAGGACCACCTCTGGAGTTAGCTCCATCGCCTCCGGCCCCGGCTCCGGTATGCCCATATGGTTATCGTAAAGGGTGTCGTCCGGCCTCCAGATTCGAAAGACCAGAGGTTTCCCGGCCGCCTCCACCACCGGCAAAAGACATCTATAACCGGACCGATGCAAACGCAACATAAGGGGCCTGACATCAATTTCCCCGCCGACCGGCCAATAACCGGCAATCGTACCGGTTGGAGGAATTTTCATATCTGACATAGCGGAAAAAAAATTGTCGGCCAGCCGGTCGCTGGAAACGGCGTCACTTTGTCCGTTATGACGCTCCCTACGCGCCGCCCGCGCCCTGCGCCGCAAGCGAATTTTACCTTCATCCTGCGACATGCGAGTGTCCGGCTTTCCTTAACTTGAGACGAATGGTCCGGCTGATGACAGTGAACGGACGGCGCCGCAACGGCAGTTGACCATGCTTCCTCTGTGGCCTGCATATGCAGGTGGGCGCCATATACCGAGCCCACGAGCCCGGCAGGGACAGCTCCCTAGAGTTAAATATTGGCCCCAGGGTAGCTTGACCTGACAAACCCCGCAGCAACCGTCCTGAGTGTAAATCTAGGCCTGTTCCAGGCTTTCGGCAATGCTTTCGATACGCTGGGCAATATTATTTATGCCGGAGCCAAGCGATGCCTCGGCTTCGACCCTGGCAACGGCTCCCTCGTCGGCGCTCTTCAGCGACTCCATATCGGCATATGCATCGGACAGTTCGTCGGCAATGATAAGGCTGGCCATAACCAGAAGCGAGGAATCCCCAATCTGGCCAACCGCGGCCACCAACTCGTTGACCCTTTTGTCAATGTAACTGCCAAGCCGCATAAGGTGGGCTTCCTGGCCGTCATCACAGGCAATCTGATATTTGCGACCGTTGACGGTAACCGTTACCTGAGACACTGACTTAATTCTCCAATATCGACTTGATGCTGTCTATCGCGCCCTGTAAACGGTGCGAGACGTTTTCCCTGACATTTTTCAACGATTCGTTTTCCGCCTTTGCATCCCTTAACCGGGCGGCCAGTTCGGCTGAAAGTTCGGCACCCGAACCCGCCTTTAGCGCCGATTCCAGACGCGATACCGCATTGTCAAGGCGTTCTTGCGCCTTTACTACCTTCGAGTTTTTCAACATCGGACGCTTTTTCTAATCATAGCCAGACTATCCATGCCGCCGTAGCCGACGGAGTCAGTGGGAGAATATGCCGTAGTCGGCAAAGGCGTCAACCTTCCCACCCATGCGGTGGGTTGTTTTGTCTGACCACCTGATTATGTTTAAAAGATGATTATGTTCAAAACCGTTCGAAATGGGTTGCATGATGATAGCATCGGCCTTCAAAATAATTTTTTTACTTCCAGGAGATGATTGAATGACGGTTCGTGTCGGAATTAACGGGTTTGGGCGTATTGGACGTCTTGCTTTGAGGGCGATCATAGAGTCCGGGCGCAAGGATGTAGAGGTAGTTGGTATTAACGACCTTGGACCGGTCGAAACCAACGCCCATCTTCTGAAATACGATTCCGTTCACGGCGTATTGCCGACAGATGTGGTAGTCAATGGTGACACCATGGATGTCGGTCACGGGCCAATAAAGGTAACCTCTGAAAGAGAACCGTCCCGGCTTCCCTGGAGCGATCTCGGCGTTGATATATGTTTTGAATGCACCGGGGTATTCAACAGCCGCGATGAAGCGGCACAGCATCTTGACGCCGGGGCCGGCAAGGTTCTGATATCCGCACCCGGAGATAATGCCGATCTGACCGTGGTATACGGGGTCAACCACGATAAACTGACGGCCGAACACAAGGTAATATCCAACGCCTCCTGCACCACCAACTGTTTGGCTCCGGTAGCCGATGTCCTGAACAAGGCTGTCGGGATCGAAAAAGGCTTCATGAACACCGTCCACTCGTTCACCGGCGACCAGCCCAGTGTAGATACCCTGCACAAAAACCTTGGGCGGGCCAGGGCCGCGTCGGTTTCGATGATCCCCACCTCTACCGGTGCCGCCAAGGCGGTTGGCCTGGTCCTGCCGGAACTGGCGGGCAAGCTGGCCGGCACCGCAATCCGGGTACCTACCCCCAACGTGTCGGTAATCGACCTGTGCTTCATCGCCAACCGCAAGACCACGGTCGAAGAAGTCAACGAGGCAATTATAGCCGCCACAAACGGCTATCTTAAAGGGGTTATGGGCTATACCGACCTGCCGCTGGTCTCGGCTGATTTCAATCACAACCCGCTAAGTTCGATCTTCTCGGTACTGGAAACCAGCGTCATGGACGGCAATCTGGTCCGCGTACTGTCGTGGTACGATAACGAATGGGGCTTTTCCAGCCGCATGTCGGACACCGCCATCGCCCTGCACAATGCAAAATGACGGCGGCGACGGCCCATAACATATGAATGGCCGCGTCATCATCGTTCATAATATAGAACATGTCCGCACCGCACTGGCGGCGGCGGAGAAACAAAAAGTCATGGTCTGCTTGCTTAGCGCCCCCGGGGCCGCCGGTTATACCGGGGCCGCTGTTTTCCGCGATATGATTGAACAGGCAGCACGGGAATACCCCGGAGTGGAGTTTACCGCGGCCCTGGATTGCGCCGACAATCCGGGACATGCCCTTGGGGCCTTGCGCCAGGGGATAAAGGGACTGAAAATCCACCTCAAGGACAATATCAAGGAACGGATCAGAGACATCGCCGACCAGTACCGCGCCACCATTTATGATTGCCGCTCAGAGACCCTGGACCTGCTTTATCAGGCCGAGCCGGACCAGGCCTGCCGATCATGGCTGGAAAAAGGCTAGTGGATATGAACCGTTGCCGACTCTATCTGATAACCCCGCCCGGCTTCGATACGGCAACCTTCGCCGGGAGCCTGGCCAAGGCTCTTGACGCCGGCGATGTCGCTTCGGTCCAGTTGCGGCTAAAGGGGGCCGACGACGACACTATCCGCCGCACCGCCGAGACCCTGGCCCCGCTGGTACGGAAACACGGGGCGGCGTTCATTCTCAATGACCGGCCCGATCTGGCGCGGGAAATGGAAATGGACGGCGTTCACATCGGCCAGGAAGATATTTCATACGTTGATGCCCGCGCCTCCGTAGGCGATGACGCGATAGTCGGAGTAACCTGCCATAATTCACGCCATCTAGCCATGCAGGCAGCGGAAAAGGGCGCGGACTATGTTGCCTTCGGTGCGTTTTTTCCAACTGCCACCAAAAAAGTAAAAACCGTCGCCAACACCGAAATAATCGAAATATGGAGCGAAACGACTATTTTTCCATGCGTCGCAATCGGCGGAATAACACCCGGCAACTGCCACACACTGGTCAGAGCAGGGGCAGACTTTCTGGCAATATCGGCGGGGATATGGAACCATCCGCAAGGGCCTGCATC
>CAZEFJ010000003.1:5385-7393 GCA_964511465.1 uncultured Hyphomicrobiales bacterium | reverse complement strand
CAGGGAGAGCCGTTGCGTAGCGGGGTACGACCTGATATTTTCCGCGCATACTTGAAACACCCGTAAAACACCCGGAATATAATCATCATGAAAATCAATGGCAATGCCGTGCGCTCGGGCATGGTGATCGAGCACCAGGGCCGACTGTGGCAGGCGGTCAAGATACAGCATACCCAACCCGGCAAGGGCGGGGCCTATTTGCAGGTGGAGCTAAAGGATATCCAAAACGGAACCAAGCTAAACGAGAGATTTCGTTCATCGGAAACCGTAGAAAGAGTCAGGCTGGATCAAAAAGAGTACCAGTACCTATATGTTGACGGCGACATGTATACCTTCATGGACAATGAAACATATGAACAGATATCGGTCAGCCGGGAAGCCATAGGCGAGGATCAGGCGGTCTTCATCCAGGAAGGAATGGTTGTTACCATAGAGTCCTATGAAGGTGCGATAATAGGAATACAAATGCCCGATACGGTAACCCTGGAAGTAACCGAGGCAGACGCAGTAGTAAAGGGCCAGACGGCGTCTTCGTCGTTCAAGCCGGCAGTTCTCGAAAACGGGGTAAAAACCCAGGTTCCGCCACATATATCGACAGGCACCAGAATAGTCGTCAACACCGCCGACGGATCATATGTCGAACGAGCGAAAAGCTAGTGAATCAGCGCTCAGCCCTACTAAACGTCATGGTCGCCGCGGCAAAAAAAGCGGCCCGCAAAATGGTCCGTGATTTCGGCGAGGTCGAACATCTTCAGGTTTCAAAAAAGGGTCCGGCCGATTTTGTCAGCTCCGCCGATCGCACCGCCGAAAAAACGCTTATCGAAGAACTGACGAAAGCCCGGCCACGTTTCGGAGTTCTGTCCGAGGAATGCGGTGAAATTACCGGCCAGGACAACTCCAACCGGTGGATCATCGACCCCCTCGACGGGACCACTAATTTCCTCCACGCTATTCCCCACTTCGCCATTTCCATAGCCCTTGAAAGGGATGGCAAGCCGTTTGCCGGAGTCATTTACGAGCCAATACATGATGAAATATTCTGGGCCGAAAAAGGGGCTGGCGCCCATCTTAACGGGCGCCGGATCAGGGTTTCCGCCAGACACAGGATGGAAGAATCGGTTTTTGCCACCGGCATTCCGTTCAAGGGGGTTCGGGATCACCCGCTTTTTCTAAGGCAGCTGGAGGCGGTGATGGCAAATTCCGCCGGTGTCAGACGCTTCGGCTCGGCGGCCCTTGACCTGGCCTATGTAGCCGCCGGACGATATGACGGGTTTTGGGAAACCGGGCTCTATTGCTGGGATATAGCGGCTGGAATCGTCATTGTAAGTGAGGCCGGAGGCTATGTCAGCGAAATTAACGGCGGTAACGCGATGATGGCCAGCGGCAACATTCTCGCCGCTAATGACAAGCTGCACAAACCCCTTATTCGTATTCTTGACAAACCATCTGACGGCTAAATCGGGAAAAAGTGACGTAACGGACAAGACACCCCTTGGTTATTGTGGCTTCTATAAGTAGAATGATCCGCCTTGAAGTGATTCTGTAGCAGCTTGGAAAATTAGCTTACTATCATGAATATCCTTTCACTCATCTCACCTGAACCACACCGTAGCGCCTTTATTGCGGTCACCGGAATGTTGGCCGTTTTCGCGGTCGGAGCAGAGGCCCAGCAGCCGGAGTACCTGGATACCGACAATGTTACCGTCGATCTAAGCGTCCTTGATGACGGCGGTTACGGATTAAACGATTCAACTACCGAAACAGGGGCTGTTCTTGCACCGCTGTCGGCGGCGGGGGGTGGCCGACTGGTTTTACCGCTAACGCGACCACCTGTGTCGCGGCTTAACGTTCCCGCCCCAAAGGTAAAATTGCGACCCATCAGGAAAGCCTCAAAAAAGGCTCATAAAGAGATCAGGGTTGTAAAAGCACCGGCCAAGCCTTCACCGCCGAGAACCCCTCACAAGCCCTCGGTGAGCGTTGCTGCGGTTTCTCCGCCGGTTTCGCGTTC
>CAZEFJ010000003.1:2645-5285 GCA_964511465.1 uncultured Hyphomicrobiales bacterium | reverse complement strand
GCAGAAAACAACCGCCGACGATCAACTGGCTTCGCTGCCTTCCGCCGACAAACTGCTGAAATCAGGTCTTGCCTACCAGGTGATTTTTGCAACTGATGCAAGCAAATTGCCGAACAAACAGAAAAAAGGCCTCAAATTACTGGCTGAAAAAGTGAAGAATAATGAAAATATGCGTCTGCAACTGCATGCCTATGCTGGCGACGCCTCGCTTTCTTCCAGCAAGGCCCGGAGATTATCCCTTTCAAGGGCGTTATCAGTTCGCTCGTATCTGATTGAGTCAGGCGTTCGCAGCACCCGTATTGATGTCAGGGCGCTGGGCAACAAGACAAAGAAAAAGCCCCTTAACCGGGTCGATATCAACGTAGTGCAACGATGATACCGGTCCGCGACCACGCTCTAGAACGTCGCCCGTAGTACCGTGAAAGCGGCCACTGGACCTATTGCACTTCCGGAGAGATATGTTGCCATGCCACGCCCGAGACGCTTCCTCGTCCGGATGTCCGTATTTCTGGTGTCCATCCTGGTAATTGCCGCCGTCTGGTTCGATCCGTTGCAAAAGGCGTTTATGGCCAATTACATATTCAACAGTTTTATCATTGCTGTCCTGCTGCTGGGCATCATCTATAATTTTCGCCAGGTAATCCGCCTTTATCCCGAACTGGCATGGATCGACAACTACCGCAAAAGCTCGTCATCCGTACTCTCCCGCTACCGCTCTCCAAGTCTGCTGGCGTCAATGGCGACCATGCTCGGCGAACGCAAGGACGGGCTTAGCCTATCGACCATGGCCATGCGCTCGTTACTTGACGGTATCTATTCAAGGCTGGATGAATCCCGCGACCTGTCACGTTACACCGTCGGGCTGCTTATATTCCTGGGACTGCTGGGAACCTTCTGGGGACTGCTTGAAACCGTATCCTCGATCGGCGACGTTATCGCCGGGCTGTCGGTTTCTGGAAACGACATAGCGGCCACTTTCGGCAGCCTGAAAAGCGGCCTGGAAGAGCCGTTAAAAGGAATGGGGACGGCTTTTTCATCGTCTCTTTTCGGGCTGGCCGGATCACTGGTGCTGGGGTTCCTAGACCTTCAGGCCGGCCAGGCCCAGAATCGTTTCTACAACAATCTTGAAGACTGGCTGTCCAGCCTTACCAGACTGTCCAGCGGGGCCCTTCCCGGCGACGGCGAGCATTCGGTTCCAGCCTATCTTCAGGCACTTCTGGAACAGACCGCGGAAAACCTTGAACATCTTCAGCGAACCCTGACCAGAGGAGAGGAAAGCCGGATTACCGCCAATTCCAACCTTATGGCGTTAAGCGAAAAAATCGGCACCATGACCGATCATATGCATACCGAGCAGGCACTGATGCTCAAGCTGGCCGAAAGTCATACCGAAATAAAGCCGATCCTGGCCCGGCTTGCCGACATCTCGGCAATGACCGCGGCCGGCGGAATGGATGATTCGACCCGCACCCATATCCGCAATCTCGACATCTATATGGCCCGGCTGCTTGACGAACTGAGTACCGGTCGTGATGAAATAATCCAGCAGATCAGAAGCGAGATAAAATTGCTCGCCCGGACAATTGCCGCCCTCTCCGAAGAAGCGGACCGGCAGTAGAACCCGTCAATGTCGGCATAGAATAACATGTCATCAACAGCCCGACGATCACGACGAAGTAACAACATCTGGCCGGGATTTGTCGATGCCCTGGCGACCCTGCTTATGGTCATCATTTTCCTGCTTATGATTTTCGTGCTGGCCCAGTTCTTTCTTGGCGAAGCCCTTTCGGGTAGTAATTCGGCGCTACAAAAGCTGAACAACCAGATCAGCGAACTGACCGACCTGCTGGCCATGGAGCGAAAAAGCAATGAGGAAACCAGGCTAAACGTAAGTCAGCTTTCAGAAGAGCTTCAAGCCTCGATAAACACCCGCGACGATCTTTCCAGCGCCCTTCAGGAAATGAAACTACGCGCCGACGCCGCCGAAAAAAATGTCGAAACACTTGGCCAGGAACTGGCCATGGCGAATCAGACAATAACCGCCGATAAAGCCAGCATCGAACTCAAGGTAAAGGAACTGGCAGCCCTAAGCCACGACGTTAGCGCCTTGAAGGCACTGAAGAAAGAACTAGAGGGCAAGGTATCGAAGATATCCTCCAAACTGGATAAATCAAATAAATCTATTGCCGATGAACGCCGAATATCCGACCAGGCGAAGGCCCAGGTAGCCCTGCTTAACCAGCAGATGGGAGCGTTGCGCCAGCAACTGAAAGAAATCGCGGCAATCCTGAAGGTCAAGGAACGCCTTGCCGCCGAACAAAACGTCCAGATCGCTACTCTGGGTAAAAGGCTCAATTCAGCCCTGGCCAGCAAAGTTCAGGAACTTTCCCGTTATCGATCTGAATTTTTCGGACGCCTGCGTAAAGTGCTGGGCGAGCGCAAGGGAGTACATATCGTCGGTGACCGATTTGTCTTTCAGTCCGAAGTTCTGTTCGCCAGCGGTTCGGCCGAGCTTGGCAAACAGGGCAAGGAGCAACTGGCAAAACTGGCCAAGAGCCTGATTGAGATTTCCCTTAAAATACCCAAAGACATAAACTGGATTCTCCGTGTTGACGGGCATACCGACGATGTTCCAATAAG
>CAZEFJ010000003.1:0-2545 GCA_964511465.1 uncultured Hyphomicrobiales bacterium | reverse complement strand
TTATTTTTTATAGTTTTCATTGATTTGGTAGGCTTTGGCCTGATTATTCCGCTACTGCCTTTTTACGCAGAACATTTTCACACATCGGCGGCGGTCGTCGGC
Organism: uncultured Hyphomicrobiales bacterium; assembly: GCA_964511465.1. Classification (GTDB taxonomy): domain Bacteria; phylum Pseudomonadota; class Alphaproteobacteria; order Rhodospirillales; family 2-02-FULL-58-16; genus JAZFTA01. The sequence continues at coordinate 2,443 of CAZEFJ010000003.1, read as the reverse complement.
CTTGTAATGGCGACATATTCGCTTACCCAATTCATATCGGTTCCCCTGTGGGGACGGCTGAGCGACCGTATCGGTCGCCGTCCTGTTTTACTTATGACCCTGGCCGGTGCGGCAGTTTCATACGTTTTGCTGGGTTTCGCGACCAGCCTTTGGATGTTGTTCGCGGCCCGCGCACTGGGCGGAATAATGGCGGGCAACATATCGGCGGCATTCGCCTATATAGCCGACATAACCACGCCCGAAAACCGGGCCAAGGGAATGGGTGCTATCGGCGCCGCATTCGGATTGGGATTTATCGCCGGTCCGGCAATCGGCGGCATACTGGCTGGCCCGGATCCGGTAAATGCCAATTTCCAGATACCCTCGTTTGTTGCGGCCGGACTGTCACTGACCGCCCTGTCTCTGGCTGCGGTGGCACTCAAAGAATCGCTGTCAGATGAAATACGGGCCCGTATTGCGGCAAGACCAAGGAAAAAAATACACCACCAGTTCAGAGAAGCGCTGGCTATGCCGAATATTGGCCTGTTGATTGGCCTGGGATTCTTCGCGGTATTTGTTTTTGCCGGTCTGGAAACCACCTTTGCCCTGTGGTCGGAGAGTAAATTCGGCTGGGGGCCACAGCAAAATGGATATATTTTTGCCTTCGTAGGTCTGCTTGGAGCAATCGTTCAGGGTGGATTGATGGGGCGACTGGCCAAAAGATTTGGCGAGAAAAACCTGATTGTTCAAGGCACACTTGCCCTGGCCATAGGCATAGGCATGATCCCGTTTGCCGACTCCGTCGGCTTTCTATTGGTGGCGATGGCCCTGGCCGGCTACGGATTCAGCATCACCACGCCCTCACTTAACAGCATGATTTCCCTGCAAACCAGCGAAGAGGAACAAGGCGGGGTCATGGGCGCGGCCCGTTCCGCAACCATAATGTCAAGAGTTGTAGGGCCAATTTGGGCCGGGTTTCTATTCGCTGCCTTCGGCCGCGACTGGCCCTTCTTTACCGGGGCGGTGGTGATGCTGGTGGTGATGTATGTAAGCTGGCGTGCGATAATACCCGTAAATACCGATAATGAGGAGGCTATCGACGCCCCTCTGGAGGGTGAAAAGACAACCCTGTAACAGGCACATTATTCAAGGCTGAACGGTATTTTTGTGGCGGCACTTAGTTCGCTGGCCAGCAGTCCGGCAAGTGTCGCATCCGAGCGCGTCGACACCCATTGCCGACGAGCCTCGTCATAATCGAAGTGGTGAGCACCGCTTAGCGGCGACGACACCCATATTTGACGGTTGGGATTATGCTTGTTGATTACGTAGCATCCCCCGGATGCAAGCTCGATAGTCAGCACACCACCATCGATATCGACATCAAGATCACCCCCCAGATCTTCGTCGATCCTGTCCATCAGGTATTCCAGGGTTTTATCGGCTATAGCTTCTAACGACATAGGATCACCATTGCTGTATTCACATGCTGCGTATTATACCAATTATCACCAACAATGACCCATATTTAAATGGACTCTTGAACCTGCGCCTGGGCTTGGCTATACAGAGTGCCCGATAGATACAATTTCCCGGCTTCCCGGGTCGCGAGGGTGTTCCCTTGTGTCACCCAGGCTTGAAGTTCATCTTGTTTCCTGGAGCAGACCAATGAAAAAGGACATCCACCCGGAATACCACGAGATCACCGTCCAGATGACGGATGGCTCAACCTTCAACACCCGTTCGACCTGGGGCAAGAAGGGCGACACCCTGAAACTTGACATAGACCCAAAGACTCACCCTGCGTGGACCGGCGTCCATCGCCTGATCGACAGCGGCGGACAATTGGCCAAGTTCAACAAACGTTTCAAGAATTTTGGCCTCAAGTCCTGACGGCTCACTAGCACTTTCGATAAAACGGATACCGGCGGAAGGTGGCAGCACCTTTTGTGGTTGCACGGTCGATGCATGTCCGCCGCCCGGGCCTGTGCCCTGCCCCGTCCGTAATCCAGAACACGCAGCATCATCTATTGGCCTGCGGGCCCTGAAAAGCGTGCTAAGGCGGCGTCTCAGTGGTTCCATATGATAGAAATATACTCTAATAATTGTTTATAATTATTTTAGACGCACTTCTTGGGCTGCTGTTTGATTGTAACCACCTACTGTTTTTCCCGGAATTTCGGGTATTGTAATGGCTCGTCGCGAAATAAATTATGAAGTCCATGTCCTGCAATCCGGGCGTTGGGAAATTCAGGCCAGATATCCTGAGAAAAAGGAAAATGCCGCCGTCGAAGACGCCGTGGTTATGGGAAGAATGCAGGGTATTGCCGGGGTCCGGGTAATAAAGGAAGCCTATGATCCGGAAGAAGGAGTAAGCAAGGAAACGGTAATATACCAACATCCCAAGAAAAAGCCCGACCAGGGCAGAAAAGAAAAAGAACACCCTCGCAGCCCTTCAGAATCAACC
>CAZEFJ010000002.1:10678-32456 GCA_964511465.1 uncultured Hyphomicrobiales bacterium | reverse complement strand
AAAAGCCGGGTTATGGTGCAGATTGTCGATGCCAAGGATAAGCCAAACATGGATATTGGCAGAACACCTCAGCACCCCGGATACATGCCGATGAACCATATGTTCCATGGTTATGCCGGAGGGCAATTGCTACGCGCTTCGGTGCGGTTGAATGATGGCACATGGTTGAACTTTGCCGCTACGGTACCAAAGGGAGATCCGCTATGGTCGACCAAGGCGGCTCTGCCGATGCTGCTGATGGCATTTGCCTTTATTCTCCTTTCATTGTGGCTTATTCGCCGGGTTACATGGCCGTTGCGTGTGTTCGCCGCCGCCTCGGAGCGTCTGGGAAAAGATGTCGCGGCGCCGCCATTGGTAATTACCGGGCCTTCTGAATTGCGTCAGGCGGCAGGTGCCTTCAATGAAATGCAGCAACGCTTGCGGCGTCTGATCGAAAACCGGACTTATATGCTGGCCGCCATTTCGCATGACCTGAGGACCCCGATCACCTTGCTCAAGCTAAGGGCCGAATCGGTTGAGGACAACGAAGAAAGGGCGAAGATGCAATCGACGCTGGACGAGATGGAGGCGATGGTTTCGTCAACCCTTTCCTTTGCCCGGGAAGATGCGGAAGACGAGGCACCGGTCCGGGTCGATCTTGCCGCGTTGCTCGGCAGTATTTGTGACGACATGACCGATACCGGATATCGGGTCAAATTTTATAATCAGGGTGAACTGGTTCACAAATGCCGCCCCGGAGCGATCAAGCGGGCAATTTCCAATCTGATCGAAAATGCGATCAAGTACGGAGGCAGTGCGCGTGTAGAGCTTCGGAAAATTGATTCCACTGTCGAGATTATAATTGAAGACGATGGCCCCGGTATCCCCGAAGCCGAACTCGACAAGGTGTTCTCTCCGTTCTATCGGGTCGAGCCTTCGCGCGACCGCGAAACCGGCGGTATCGGTCTTGGCCTTAGTGTAGCTCAGTCGGTGGTTGACAAGCACGGCGGTGAAATCGAACTGAACAACCGTGAAGAGGGAGGACTAAGGGTCAGAGTTGTCCTTCCTGTCTGACCCTTGATTGTTCCCGCATAAACTTGATTGTCTCCGCATTCAACGGAAACAATCAAGTATGCTTTGTTGCCGTTATATTTTGACCGACCGCAATCTGAGGGCGTTGGCAATCACCGAAAGAGACGACAAACTCATCGCCGCCGCCGCAAAAATCGGTGAAATCAGAAGGCCTATGAACGGGTAAAGGACACCCGCCGCCACGGGAATGCCGGCAGCGTTGTAAGCCAGTGCGAAAAACAGGTTCTGCCGGATGTTGCGCATGGTAGCCCGCGACAGGCGGCGGGCCCGGACGATGCCGTTGAGGTCGCCCTTGACCAACGTGAACCCGGCGCTTTCGATCGCGACGTCCGCGCCTGTTCCCATGGCTATGCCGACATCCGCCTGGGCCAGTGCGGGGGCGTCGTTGACGCCATCACCGGCCATCGCAACCTTATGTCCGTCGGCCTGTAATTCCTTGATGATGCGCGCCTTGTCTTCGGGCATTACGTCGGCGCGAATCTGATCAATTCCAAGCTTGGCGGCTACCGCCTTTGCCGTGCGTTCATTGTCGCCGGTCGCCATTATAATCTGGAAACCGACTGCGTGTAGCGCTTTCAGTGCGTCCGGCGTGGTCTCCTTGACCGGGTCGGCGACCGAAACAAGGCCGGCGATCTCGGTGCCGATGATGACAAACATTACAGTTTCTCCCTCATCGCGACGGGCATTGGCGCTCTCTGCCAGCTTGCCGCCGTCAAGACCCATTTCAGCGACCATCCTGGCGTTCCCAAGTGCCACCTGCTTGCCGCCAACGACGCCTTTTACACCCATCCCGGTGATCGCTTCAAACTCTTCCGCCTTGGCCAGGGTTACTCCACGTTCATCGGCTCCGTTTACAATTGCTTCCGCCAGCGGGTGCTCTGATCCGCGCTCAAGACTTGCCGCCAGACGAAGCACTTCGTCTTCATCATGGCCAGCCTGAGGCAGCACTGCAACGAGCTTGGGTTTGCCGACGGTAAGGGTGCCGGTTTTATCAACGATAAGCGTGTCTACCTTGTCGAAACGCTCAAGCGCTTCGGCATTCTTGATCAGGACGCCAGCCTGCGCTCCCCGGCCGGTCGCTGTCATGATTGACATCGGTGTTGCCAGGCCCAGTGCACAGGGGCACGCGATAATAAGGACGGCAATGGCGGACACCAGCCCGTAGGCAAGTGCCGGAGACGGTCCCCATATCGCCCAGGCGATAAAGGACAGGATAGAGATGCCGATAACCGCCGGAACGAACTTTCCCGCCACCGCATCGGCGAGTTTCTGGATCGGTGCGCGGCTGCGTTGGGCATTTGCGACCATTTCGACGATCTGGCTGAGCATGGTGTCTGAACCGACGCGTTCGGCCTTGATTATCAAGCTGCCGGTTCCGTTGATCGTGGCTCCGGTTACTTTATCTCCTTCGACTTTTTCGACCGGTACCGGCTCGCCCGAGATCATCGATTCGTCGATCGACGTGCGACCCTCAAGCACCACACCATCGACCGGGACCTTGTCGCCAGGACGTACGCGCAAACGGTCACCGACCTGGACTTCTTCAAGCGGGATTTCTTCTTCGCTATCGTCATCACGGATAACGCGGGCCGTCTTGGCGGCCAGATCAAGGAGCGCCCGAATAGCCGATCCCGTGCGCTCTCGTGCGCCAAGTTCCATCATCTGACCAAGCAGGACAAGGACAACGATAACCGCACCGGCCTCGAAATAGACACCGACGTTGCCGTTCGCATCCCGGAAACCATCCGGGAAAATATCTGGAAATATTACCGCGACCACGCTGAACAGATAGGCCGCGCCGACCCCCATGCCGATAAGTGTGAACATGTTAAGGCTGCGGTTGACGACGGATTTGACGCCTCGTATGAAAAACGGCCAACCGGCCCACAGGATGACCGGTGTGCCCAGAACAAGCTCAATCCAGAGCGTCGTACGCTCGCCAAATATCTCGCGGACGGAAGCAAATCCCAAATATGGCCCCATCGTCAGCACAAGGAGCGGAACGGTCAACACCGCACCAACCCAAAAGCGGCGCTTGAAATCGACAAGCTCGGGATTAGGCCCATCATCGGCTTCCGGGATTCCCATTGGTTCAAGCGCCATGCCGCATTTTGGGCAGTCGTCAGGTCCATCACGTATGACCTCGGGGTGCATCGGGCAGGTGTATTTGGTTCCCTTGGGCAGCTCCACGCTTTGTTTCTTGTGCGCCCCGGAGATAAAGTGTTGCGGATCGGAGGTAAACTTGTCGTGGCACTTCTGTGAACAGAAATGGTAGGTCTCGCCGCCATGCTGATGCTCCGGCTTGCCGGCATCCAGTGGTACGGTCATCCCGCAGACCGGGTCAACGGCCGTCGTGGTGTCTGTATGTGCCTCTTTGATAAAACTATCCGGATCGGAGGTGAATTTGTCGTGGCACTTCTGTGAACAGAAATGATAGGTCTTGCCATCATGCTTATGCTCTGGCTTGTCGGCGTTCAGCGGCACGGTCATTCCGCAAACCGGGTCAACGGCAGACTGAGGGTCGGCGACAGCGTGCGCATGACCGTGATGGTGACTGTTCTTATTCATAAAATTTCTCCGACATCCTGGTTTCTATTACTATAACGTGTTGGGCCTGCAGCTATAAATCAAGCTGAAGAACGCCGTCATGAAATGCCCCAGAGGCCGACAAGCGCGGGCGCACAAAACCCTCCCGCAGGGGAGGACGTCACCCAAAACGTATACTTACATACTTACAGACGCAGGACGTGCGTTTTCATTACAGGGATGGTGCAGGCGTTAACTGCATTCACAGTCGAGGCAGCCATGCTCGGCGCAGGTTTGGCAGGACAACAGCAGACTGTGTTTCAATGCCTGGCGGGCCCGGTGCAGGCGCACTCTTACAGTGTTTGGATCAATGCCCAGGTCGCGGGCAACTTCGCGGGGGGGCATCTCCTGCAGGTCGACGCGCCGCAGAATTTCTGCATAGTCCGCCTTTAATGTCGGCAAAAGTGTTTCGAAGCACAGGCAGATCGTTCGTTCCAGCTCTGTGTCCCGTTCCTGGCTGGACAGCGCTTCCATTTGGCTATAGTCGGCTTCCCTGTTCCGACGCGTGGTTTCGCGCCGATAGTGGTCCCACAAGGTTGTCCTTAACAGCCGGTATAGCCAGGCTATTACGCTCTCGCTATCCCGGAGCCCGGAACCCTTGTCTACCGCGTGCAGGTAAAACTGCTGCAATATATCCTCCGCGGTGTTGGTGTCACCGACACGACGGACCAGAAATCGCAGGAATTCACGGTGGTTTTCGACCAGCGCACCCTCGACGACTTTCTGCATCTTCTTCAATGCATCCCCGGCATCGTCGGTTAGCGGAATATTTACGGTCTTTGGTTTTTTCTGCCTCACAGGTGCTGAGCCCCCCACATGCCCATTGGTCAGCTAAATAACGCCGGACATTCCCGACAGCATTTGTTGCGCAGTATGATGTAAATCAGGTGAATGGTTCCAATCCCGGCGAGCAGGCAGAAAAATGAAATATAAGCATAGACCAGAAAAATATAGACCACGGAAACAATGACGATGAGGGTCAGGCCGAAAAATCGCATGTGCAGATAGTGCGACATCAGCGGCGGTGCGATAATAAAAAATATATAGATTGTATAAGTTAACCATCGTGGAATGAGGTAATCCAAAAGCATCGTACCCTCATAGGCCAGCGAGTCCTTGTTAATAACCACGTTGATCCAGTCAGGGTTTAGTACGTGCGGAATATAGAGTGCCAGTCCCAGTGCGCTGCCGGCCAAAGCCAGATACAAAAACACTTTCTTGCGGGGGCTTTCCGGCGGTTCCAGTACATAGACCCCGAATGGAATCCAGATAGGCCATATCAACCAGGAAAAAAAGATAAATCCCATGGCCGCCCACCAGACCATGGAAGAGTTGCCACTGTTCATCCCCATCCAGACATAGCCTTCCATAAGTTGCTGGACCCCGGACATTACCGGCATGAGAGCGATAGGCAGGTATCTTTTGTTTATTTCCCAGGCCTTGAAACTTGCAAAAGCCCCGCCTGCGACTAACACGCCTCCGGCGACAAAACTGACTGGTTCGGAAAAACACATAAACGGCTCCAAATCCCTGGGGGGAGAATGTGGCGTCTCGAATCACTTCGTTATTAGAGCGATAACCTGACAATGCCAACCCAAATATTGCACCCGCATTTTATACCGGCGGGCTCCGATGATGCCCCATAGAGGCATTTCCCCAAGGGTTTCCTAACGAGCCTGCAACGCCGTGTAAAATGCGCCATGACAGTTAATCGACCGGGCAATTATGTTGATGATGTTACGGGGCGGTCAGTTCAGCGGAAAAGCATGACCGTATAATGAAATATAATAAATGGCAGTCGTCTGTTTTAACAAAACGATGAAACGGCGGTGCTGACGTAGCGTGAGATAGTTCCAATCTTGGCGATAATTAATTGTAATACAATTATAAAAAGATAATTTAGCTAAGCCAGTGTTTTGGCCCGTAATTTGCAACGTTGTAGCCTCGTGATTACTCAAGGGGGGCCAGCGATGCCAGATCATATCCAACTTCACCAAACCGGTTCGACGATGTCGGGTCGGGTTATTTTTGCTCTGACTCTCGTTGCCGCTCTCGGGTTTTTCTGGTGGTTGCTTATCTACGACCATGGCGTTGTCGCGGTTCAGTAGGTTGGGAGTTTAAGTCTTATGCGGGTTAATCCATTTGCTGCTTTCGGTGCGGGTCTATTGGTTTGGGCTTTGTATTTTTATTCTGTCGACCAGTTGCTTTTGGGGCTTCAGGGGCTTCCGGTGGGCTGGGATCTGATGCCGAAATAACGGCCTGACTTAGTGTGTGTGATTGTCGGGATATTCCATGGTGAAAGTAAAAATATGAGACAACGTGAATACTTTATATTGACAGTAATTCTTGGTGTTGTTTTTGCCCTGTCCCCGGACTTGGCATTTGGTGCGGAAGCGGCCGGAAATGCCGCTGGTATAGTTCAGCCGACACGGGCTGATTATCCTGCATTCGGCACTTTAAACCCCCGTCTTTTCATCTGGGGGGTCGCCCAGATGCATCTGTTCCTTGCTGCTTTTGTGCTTGCCGTTCCCCTGTTTGTTCTGTGTATCGAATTTGCCGGGGTCGTTACCGGTGATGACCGTTATGACGCAATGGCCCACGAATTCATGAAGATTTCGATGGCGGCATATTCGTTTACCGCGCTTTTCGGCGGTGCACTGGCGATTGGCCTGTTCCTGTTTTATCCGATGGTAATGGGCTATTTGCTCAAGGTTTTCAGGGGACAGACGCTGATTTATGCGTTCCTGTTCCTGATGGAATCCGTCTCTTTGTACATCTATTACTATTCGTGGAACGCCCTGCGTTACGGTAATCGAAAATGGCACCACATGAGCATCGGAGTAGTTCTCAACGTGGTTGGCCTGGCTCTTCTGTTCGTTGCCAATGCCTGGGCCGCGTTCATGATGTCGCCGTCGGGGGTTGATCCCAGCAGCGGTGCGGTCACCGGATCGGTCTGGGAGGCGATGAGAAACCCTCTATGGAATCCGCTCAATCTTCATCGTTTCCTTGCCAATATAGCCTATGGCGGGGCGGTCGTCGGAGCCTATGCGGCCTATCGTTTTCTCAGTAGCAAGGATGCCGAACAACGGGCCCACTACGACTGGATGGGTTACACTTCCAATATTATTGCAGTCGTCGGTTTCCTGCCCCTGCCGTTCGCCGGTTATTGGTTGATGGCGGAAGTTTATTCCTACAGCCAGCAGATGGGAATTACCGCCATGGGGGGCATCCTGGCATGGTTGTTCATTATCCAGGCGGTGCTTATCGGGACCATATTGCTGGGGGCCAATTATTATCTGTGGTGCGGGCTTGGGCGAAGTGACCGGGGAGCCAAATATATTCCCTATGTCAAGTATATCGCGTTTGTTCTGGTTGGTGCCTTTCTTGTCTGGGTTACCCCTCATTCGCTAATTCTTACGGCCAAGGAGATACAGGTTATCGGTGGAACCAACCACAAATTGCTGGGTCCGCTGGGGATAATGCCGGCCAAGAACACGGCGGTTAATCTGATGCTGATATTCACCTTTCTGTCGTTTCAGATGTTCTATCGCTCCAGCCGAATTCCAACGGTGTCATGGGCCGGGGCGGGTAACGCCGTTATTGTCGCCCTTTACACGGTCGGCATAGTCAATGTGGTTAGTGCGGGAATCTACGGCTATATCACTCCGACGGTTTACAAGGTCGGTGCTTCGGTGCCTCAGGTTGTGACTACCCTGTCGATCATTATCCTTTCCGGAGTCATCGACGGATTCATGTTGCGGGGCTGCAAAAGCGTCAAGGTTCACTGGGGCCGGATGCCTGCCCGATCCCAGTATGCCCTGTTCGTTCTGCCGGTCGCCTTTACATGGCTGATGGCCCTCATGGGCTATATTCGCTCGTCGGTGCGCACCAACTGGCATGTTTATACGATCATGAAGGATGCCTCGCCCGATGCCTACATTCCGACCATCGGCGTCGCCGGTAATGTAATTACCCTGGTTACGATGGCCTTCATGGCGCTGACCCTGTTCATCTTCTGGCTTAGCCAATTAGGGGCGACCGTTCAGCCCCGGCCTCAAGAGGGGAGTGATCGCAATGACACTGTTTAAGGTACTGTCATTCTCCCTCGCCATTATGTTGGTCTATACCGTTTTCGCCAACGTTCTGCCCCAGGTTCAGTCTGATCCTCCAGAGGTGGAAAACGTGGCGGCAGAGGCCAATCTTGATATGCCCGGAATGATCGCCATGGGCGATAAGGCATTCTCCAAGACCTGCACCCTTTGCCATAACGACCGTGGCCGCGCACCCGACTTGCTGGCGCTTGATCTTTCCAAGGAGTTCTTGTCGCGCCTTAACGATGCCAGCTACAAGGGCGTCGCCAAGGGAAAGGAAGGGGCCGTCGGGGTCGAGGCATATATCCGGGAATCGATGCTGAAACCGTCCGCTTTCGTGGTCCCCGGCTTTGGCAAGAAGGGGACCAATGACACAGTCAGCCCGATGCCTGTTGTAAGTAAACCTCCGATTTCGTTCAGTGAAATAAAAATGAACGCGGTCATCGCCTTTCTTCAGGATCGGGCCGGGTTCGAGCCGACCGTTCCCCTGCCGGCGGCAAGCGCCGATCTCGGCGGTGATAGCGGTGGTGACGGTGGTGCCGAGAAGATCGCGACAACGGGCGAGGATGCGATAAACAAGTTTGGCTGTTCGGCCTGCCATGACCTGTTGGGATCGGAAGCCGATACCGGCCCTGATCTGCGCGGGGTTGGTGACAGGCTGGGCGGCAAGGAGGGCATCAAAAAAGCCATAATGGTTCCGAACGACACCATTGCCAAAGGGTTTGACCCAGACATCATGCCCGATGATTTCAGCCAACAGATGCGAGTCAGCGAGTTAAATGTGCTGGTCGATTATCTGCTTAACCTTCCAAAAAAAGCCGGGAAAGAGAAATAACCGATGAAGCGTTTTTTAAGCCACCCTTTGTTTCTTTCCGCCTTGGTGATAGCCGCGCTGTACGTTTTTTTCGCGGATGTCATGGTTCCCCCGGTTCCGCTCTCGCTGCTGATTCAGTATCTGGTTATTTGCGTCATCGGGGTGTTGCTGGTGGCGACGGTCAGCGACGATGCGACCAAGCGTCTGGGCCAGCCGGTACGGACCTTGCTGGGCGATCCAGGTATGAAAATACCGCGCGCCGTTGCCTTTGTGTTCCTTGTTCTTGGCAGCGGGGGTCTTGCCTACAACGCGCTTAAACAGGATCTCAGCGCCCCGGTTGAATTGCGCACGGTTCACCCCGCGCCGCCCTCGAGCCTGAAGGTTTATGGCAAAACATTTAATCTGATATCGCTGGAAAATCCGCTGAGCAAGGGCCTCGAAAAAAGCAGTGCCGAGTTCAGGAAACTGGTTAATGAAGGCGGCAAGATATATTACAAAAACTGTGTTTATTGTCATGGGGACAGGCTCAATGGAGCCGGACATTTTGCCCACGGGCTAAACCCCCGGCCGGCTAATTTTCAGGATGTAGGTACCATTGCCCAGTTGCAGGAATCATATCTGTTCTGGCGTATTACGACGGGTGGCACCGGTCTGCCTCGTGAAGGCACGCCCTGGGCCACGGCGATGCCGGTTTGGCACAACATGCTGAAAGAGAACGAGGTATGGAAAGTCATCTCGTTTCTTTACGATTACACGGGCCATGTTCCACGCTCGTGGGAACTTGAAAAAAGCAGCGGCAAGAAGACAGATGAAAAGGCCAAGGCGGCTAAGTCTGGCGGCGATAAGTTATCGCCCGAACAGGTCAAGGCCGTTTACACCAAGCGTTGTTCCCAGTGCCATGGCGATAAGGGCGAAGGAAATGGCGTGGCTGCCGATCGTATGTATCCGAGGCCGCGTGACTTTACCCTTGGCGTGTTCAAGTACAAGACCTCGCACGCCGATGACGAGCTGCCGTATGACGAGGATTTGCGCAAGACTATCCTGGGAGGCCTTCCCGGAACCGCGATGCCAAGCTGGAAGGGATTGCTCTCGGATTCCGAGGTTGACGGGCTGATCGGCCTTATCAAGGATTTTGGCGGCTGGAACGAAGACGATATAGAGCATGCTCCTATCGATATGGGAACGCGGACGAAAAGTTCTCCTGAATCGATAGCCAACGGCAAAAAGATATTCAAGAAAGCCTGTTCCGCGTGCCACGGCGAAACCGGCCGAGGCAATATAATATCCGGCAAAAAGCTCAAGGACGACTGGCGTAACCGTATCTGGCCACGCGATCTGACTAGGCCGGTTACATGGCGATGGGGTACCACCGCCAATGATGTATTTCAGCGTATAAGTGCGGGTCTTCGCGGAACGCCGATGCCTGAGGTTACCACCAACATGTCGGTGGCTGACCGCTGGGATGTTGTCAATTATGCCATGACTCTAAGCAAACAGTCGGTTGCTTTTGATGCCGCCAATACGGTGATAAGGGCGGTACGTATAGATGGCGATCTGCCGACCGGTGCCGATGACCCGGCATGGCAGAAGGCCCGCCCGGTAACTTTCCCGCTGGTTCCCAATGTTATAAGGGATCCGCGTCTGTTCTTCTCGCTGAATGATTATGTCACCGTGCGGGCCCTGTTCAATGACAATGACGTAGTGATCCGCACGGATGTCGACGACCGAACATATTCTGTTCCGGGCGACCCGCTGGAGGTGCAGTATCGTGTCAAGGGGGTAGCCCCGACGCGTGATGCGTTGGCGATCGAATTCCCGGTGACGGTCAGAAAAACCAGCGAAAAACCATGGTTCCGTCACGGCGATAGCAAAAATCCCGTAAATATGTGGTTTTGGCGGGCACCGTCCGTTGAGCCCAAGTTTCCGGAAGCGACACTGACACTTGACGCCAAAGGCCCGGAAAAGGCACCGGTTCCAAGGATCGACGACAAGTCGGTAAGCGGTAAAGGGGTATGGGCGAACGGCCAGTGGCGCGTTGTCATGCGGCGCAGCCTGAAGACCGGCAATACCTCTGACATGCAGTTTTCTCCCGGCGTGTACACCCCCATATCTTTTGCCGACTGGGATGGTGTGGACGGTCAGTCGGGCAGCAGGCATACACTGACCTCGTGGTATTGGCTGCTGCTGGAGCCAAAGGAAAACAAGGCGATGCTGTTCGGCGGAGTGATCGGAACCGGACTGATTATAGGCTTGCTGTTTGTCTTCGCGGCCCGGCGCCAGCGTCGGCATTATGGTTGATTGCGGATAGCACATTTCCCTCTCCCATTAGTGTGCTTACTGCAATTTTGGGCGGTGATCTGGCCAGTCACCGCCCTATTTGTTTTTATCCGGGCAGACCTTTAAGACCCCATGCTTAAAAGGGCATTGAGGCCAGAATCATCAAAATGTTAAATTTAACAAAAAGTTAATATGAATTTTTTGATAAATTTAACAAAGTGATGCCGTCTAAAGGTAAAGCGGGCTGCCCTGCAAATTGGCTTGCTATAACCGCCTGATATATAACAATAATTTTATTACATTTAACCTCAGTCAATTGGCACGCATATTGCAACGATAGGGGCTATGCGATTGCGGAATCCCGCGATTGGGGGGGTTCTATTAACTCGTTGGTAGGGGAGGTTTATTTCAATGAATCGAGTTCTTTCGTTTCGACCTGGCGCGGCTGGCGTACTTGCCATGGCGGTCGGTGTATCCCTTGGGGTGTCGCTGACTTTTGTCGGAAAGGCACATGCGGCCGAGGGTTTTGGTCCGGTAAAACCGTTAAAGTATAACGCCAAGAGAGCTGAGTTGGGCAAACGCCTGTTTTTTGACAAGAGAATTTCCGGTGATGCCGGGATCAGTTGTTCCAACTGTCATAATCCGGACAAGGCATTTACCGACGGCAAGGCGCTGTCGAGTGCCTATCCCGGCTCTGATGGCTTCAGAAACACGCCGACGCTGGTTAATACGGCCAAGCGTGCTGCGTGGTTCCACGATGGTCGTATAGGCACGAACCTGAATGATGTAACCCGCGAAAGCATTACCGAAGATTACATCATGAACATGGATATGCGGCTGATGCAGGAGCGGTTAAAGCAGGACCCTGTATACGTAAAGATGTTCAAGGCCGCCGGACTGGGCGAGCCGAGCAATGGCGGAGCCCGTAAGGCGATACCAGAGTATCTGAAGACGCTGATTTCGCGTAACTCGCCATTTGACAATGGTAAGATGTCGGCTTCGGCAAAGCGTGGCTTCAAGCTGTTCAAGGGCAAGGCCGGTTGTGCAAGTTGCCATAGCGGGCCTCGTTTTACCGACGATGTGCCGCATAATACGGGTGTTCCCGACAATCCGAAAATATGGAGTGAGCCTCTGCGTCACATGACGTATGTGGCCTTTGCCAGTGGCATGGGTATCGAAAACCATATGAATATTCGTCGTGATATCGGGGCCGCAGTACGTGAGCAAAAGACCGATGGCTCGAACGTCGGAACCTTCTTGACCCCGACCCTGCGTGAGCTGAAGTTTACGGCGCCTTACATGCACAACGGGATGCTCAAGACTCTGGCGGATGTGGTCTCTTTCTACAGCGCCGGTGGCGGCAAGGACAAAAACAAGGATTCCAGGATGAAAGCGCTCTATCTGAGCAAGAAGGAACGCGCCGATATGGTTGCCTTTCTGGAATCTCTTTCGGGTGATCCTTTTACCGGTCCGCAGTTTGTCGTGAGCAAGCCTGTTCCGACCAACTACGATGCCATCGAAAATTGGCGTAACGTCAGGAATTGATTAGGGGGAGCTAAGAAAATGCGTACGACTATAAAAACTTCTTTGGTTTCTGCGGTCGTTGTGGCTGCCGTGCAGCTCGCCGCATCCGCAGCTTTGGCGGGATCCGTTCCGCCGCTGGCGCCATTGGGTGATCCACCGATCCCATTGGACAACAAGCAGACCGCGGCCAAGGTTGCGCTGGGCAAGATGCTTTTCTGGGATCCCCGGATCGGCGGTGATGCTTCAACAGCCTGTGTCACCTGTCACAACCCGAAGATGGGTTGGGGGTTTGCCGATGATATCTCGCGGGGGTACCCCGGGACGGTCCATTGGCGGAATTCGCAGACGGTTGTCAACTCTGCCTATTACGGTCATCTGTTTTGGGCCGGGTCGGTAGGTTCGCTGGAAGCCCAGGCCCCGTCGGCGGCCAAGGGTGCGGTCGCCGGTAATGGCGAGCTTGACGTGATCGAGGCCCGCATGGCCTTCATCCCTGAATACCGCAAGGCGTTCAATGATGTCTTTGGTGATCAGTGGCCGTTGCTGAAAAACGCGTGGCGGGCGATAGCCGCGTTCGAACGGACGCTGATTCAGAACGATACGCCGGTAGACAAGTATCTTGCAGGTGACAAGAGCGCACTTACCGCGCAGCAGGTCAGGGGCAAGGCGCTTTTTGAAGGAAAGGCTCGCTGTATCCAGTGTCATAACGGTTCTCTGGCCACCGACCAGAAGTACTACAACATTGGTGTTCCGACGCTGGAACGCTGGCAGACGGATCCATTGGCCCAGATTACCTTCCGCTTTGAAAACTTTGCCAAGGGTGTGTCGGAAGACATGTATCGCACGGTCAAGGAAGATGCCGGGTTCTACTTTCGTACCAAGCTGAGCTCCGACAAGGGCAAGTTCCGCACGGCTCCGTTGCGTTATACCAAGTATACGTCTCCTTATATGCACAACGGTGCCTTCTGGACCTTGGCCGAGGTTGTCGATTTCTACGACAGGGGCGGTGATAAGAATGATTACAGCGCCAACAAGACCTCGATGATCCAGCCACTTCATCTTAGCGACAAGGAAAAGGAAGATCTTGTTGCTTTCCTGGAAGGGTTCAGTGGTCCTGAAATCAAGATAAAGCCTCCGGTCTTACCGGGTTACAAGCCGTTGCCCAAGATGGCTTCGGAATAGGGGAGTATGATGATATGACTAGTGATAAACATATTGCGTCCGGGCTGGCTAATGAGGTTGACGAGGTCAAGCCCAAAGGACATGCCAAATGTCTGATGTCGCGGCGGCAGTTCCTCCTGGCCTCGGGGGCGACGACGGCTACGGTCATGGTGATGATGAATGCAGGCACGGCCTTTGCCAAGGAAGTGCCGGCGGTGGTTGCCACTTATCCCCGTAAGTTCATCACCAACCTTGGTTCTCTTGAGCAAGACAAGCCCTTTGATTTTACTTATCCCGATGACGGAGAGTATTCCGAATCAATGGTTGTCAAGTTGGGTGTCGAGGGTGGCGGCGGGATCGGTCCCAAGCGCGATGTCGTTGCCTTCAACTACACCTGCACGCACCAGGGCGGTCCGTTATCCGGCTCTTACAAGGCGGATACCAAATCACTGGGGGCTTGTCCTTTCCATTTATCGACCTACGACCTCACGCGTCACGGAATCCTGATTTCAGGGCAGGCCTATCAAAGCTTGCCTCAGGTTTTGCTTGAACTTGAGGGGGACAAGATTTTCGCGGTTGGTGTTTTCGGCCTGATTTATGGTCGTAATGACAATCTACAGGCATAGGGGGGATTAAAACATGAGTACGCCATACTACATTCCGGAGACAAGCGTTCCGTTGCCTCCGAAGGATGCAGAAGTAATTACCACGGCTTGCGACTATTGTATCGTTGCCTGTGGCTACAAGGTATATCGCTGGCCGGTCGCCGGTGGCAGGAATGGCGGGCCAAAAGCCAAGGACAACGCATTCGGCGTTGATTTCCCTGTCGCCCCGCTGGCTGAATGGGTTGCCCCTACTCAGCATAACGTAGTGATGCACAAGGACAAACCTCACCATGTCATCATCCTGCCCGACAAGCAGACCAAGGCGGTCAATATAAATGGTGATTCCAGCATCCGCGGCGGTTGTATCGCGCAGAAAGCGTACAATCCGCAAACTCCGACCAAGGATCGCCTTCAGACGCCGCTTATGCGGATTTACGGCATCCTTCAGCCGGTGTCCTGGGATCTCGCCCTGGATGTCGCCGCAGAGCTGGCAAAGTACGTGATCCACAAGCATGGTACCAATGCTTACGCGATCAAGACCTATTCGTACCAGTATATGGAAAATACCTACGCGATAACCAAATACGGGTTGCGTCATATCAACACGGCTAACTTCACCTTCCATGATACGCCGTCCAATGTTAGCTCGACCCCCGGTTTCCGGGACGCCGGGTTTGACAATTTCGGTGCCGCCTACAAGGACTGGATGGATGCCGATACCTTCCTGATATGCGGTACCGATCCGTATGAAACCAAGACCATCATGTTCACCCAGTGGATCAAACGGGGGATCGACGAACATGGTCAGAAGACCATGATTATGACACCTCGCCGCACTGCCGGGGTTGCCTATGTGGAGAAGAACGGCGGGATGTGGCTTGATGTTCTTCCGGGTACCGATTTGCTGGTGGTCAACGCGATTGCCAGGACTATCGTCGAGAACGGTTGGGAGGATTCCGACTGGATCAAGAATTGGGTCAACAACAAGTGGGGATCTTCTTCCGGCTTCGGTCAGGGCACGCGAAACACGCCTTGGCAGTGGCGGACGACCTGGGGCAAATTCCAGACCAAGGGTTTCGAGGACTGGAAAAAATGGCTGTTGGCACAGGACGAGTTCAAGGTTGAAAATGCGTCCAAGGTGTCCGGTGTTTCGGCGACCAAGATTCGCACCGCGGCCGAATGGATGGCCAAGCCCAAGGGCGGCAAGCGTCCCAAGACCTCGATCATGATCGAAAAGGGCTTCTATTGGTCAAACAACACCGGCAACACCGAGGCGATTGGTGCCCTTGGGATCATTGTCGGTGCCGGCGGCAGGCCGGGTCAGATGATCGGTCGGGCCGGAGGCCACCAGCGTGGCGGACAGGGCGGAGGCAAGTACCCCAGGTCCAAATCGCCGGTCAAGGTTCCGGGTCGTCGTCGTCGGGCTCTTAACGTTGATACCTGGACACTTTCCGGGCATACACGTATGGCCCATGTCATCGGCACCACCTGGATTCAGTCGATGACCGGATCACAGCAGTTGTCTCAGCGATTCGAAGAGCTAACCGTCGCCAATCCGCACCAGATCAGGTCATACGACAAGAAGGAGATCATAGATTCTCTCAAGAAAAGGGCTGATTCCGGCGGTATGGTAGTTATCAATCAGGACATCTATCTGGTCGATCCGATAGGTGCCCGCTATGCCGATATCGTGTTCCCTGCCTCGACCTGGGGTGAGAACGACTTTATGCGGGCTAACGGTGAGCGCCGTCTGCGGCTGTATCAGAAGTTCTACGATGCACCCGGAATGTCCAAGCCGGACTGGTGGATCGTCGGACAACTTGCCAAACGCATGGGATATGACGGCTTTGACTGGAACAACTCCAGCGAAGTGGCCGAAGAAATGGCACGTTTCTCACGCGGTGGCCGCAAAGACTTCAACATGATAAAGGTCGCCGCCCATCGCGAGGGCAAAACCTTGCATCAGAAAATGAAGGATTTCGGGACCACCGGCATTCAGGGTCCGGTCTTCATGAATGATGACGGCAGCCTTGAAGGATCGGTTCGCCTGCACGACACTACGCGCAAGCTGTCGCCGACCGGTGCAGCCGGGGCCAATGTCTATAACAAGAAGCTGACCCATTTCAACAGCCAGACAGGCAAGTGCAACCTTCAAAAATCTCCGTGGTCGCTGTTCTCCGACTATTGGGAGTGGATGAAGCCGAGAGAAGGCGAGTTGTGGATGACTTCCGGACGCACCAACGAGCGGTGGCAGTCAGGGTTCGATGACAACCGTCGCCCGTACATAATGCAAAGGTGGCCCAGCAATTATCTTGAAATTAATCCTGCTGACGCCAAAAAGTACGGAATCGAAAGCGGAGATATGGTGATGATTTATTCGGACCGTGTGCCAGGTCTCAAGGAAACTACCCTTGGGGTTGAAGGTTCGGACTTCTCCTTCTCCGGCCAGATGAAGGCCGGCAATGTGGAGTTTACCAAAGCCGCGATAACGGCGGTTGCGATGGTGACCCGTCATATCAAGGAGGGCGTCGCGTTCATGGATTTCCTGAACACCGCTCAACCTGCCAACGCGCTGAACGGTCGTATAGATGACTGGATCAGCGGTAATTCCAACTACAAAATGGGAGTTGGCAAGGTTAAAAAGATTGGCGAATCTCCGTACAAAAAATCGTTCCGTACGATGTCTTTCGCTCCACGAGACATAATCTAGCCGTAAATATAAGAGCCTGATCCGAACGATGGTTTCGTTTGGGTCAGGCTTTTTATTCTTATGGTTTATTTTATGTCATCTCTCCATTTTCGTACGTCTTATTTCTGTACGTCGTGGGGTAGTTGCAGGGTGCAACTTTTGACTGTGCAAGTATAGTTATTGGTGATTTTCGTGAATATCCAACCTTTAGAGGCATATGATTCGCCCAATATAATAAGCCGGCCGGTAAAAACTGGTACGGCGTCGATCGGGGCGGTTTGTCGGGCTTTGTCCGATATTTTGAGTGACGGTGTGGACATTTACAGATGCCACGCGGCCAAGGCCCTTGGTCATATCGGTGAAAAAAGCAGCGTTGATGCGTTGATATCGGCGCTTATGGATGAAGACGGCGACGTCCGTAGCGATGTTGTAAACGCCCTGTCCGATATCGGCGATCTCAGGGCCGGGACTGCGATACTTGAAAATTTTCTTGGCGACCCGAACGCGGACGTCAAAATCAACGCAATTGATGCATTGGGTAAGTTCAAGTGTCCCGAAGTTGTTCCGTGGCTGCATCGGCTGGTAATCGAGCGGGTGGACGAGATTACCTGGGATGAAGAGGAGTTTTATGAAAGCGGCTGGGACGACTGGCTTGATGTTCAGGTCAAGTCGATCAACATCCTTGCCGACATGGGGTATAACAAAGCCATTCCAGAGTTTCTCAAGGCTCTGGACGACGAATATGGCCAGGATCTAACAGAGATTGTATTCAAGGCGCTTGCCCGCATGGGTAAGGAAGGAATTTCCGCGCTTTCTGGTTTTATCAATGATAGCGACCAGCGCCGTCGTCGGCTGGCGGTTGCAGTTATTGGCGGCATCGACAGTGATGAAGCGGCGGATGCAATCCGTGGTGTCATCGCCGACCCCAGTCGTGACGTAAGGTCTATTGCCTTGTCTTCGCTGGCGCGGAGAAATCCCGGCGATAAATGCCTGGCCGTATTTTTTGACGACGCCGATCTGCAAATAGTCGCCGATGCGGTGCGGCTATGCGGCAGCGAACACCCAGATAAGTTGGCCTTTTTAATAGATTCTCAGGTTCATGACGTGCGCACCGCGGTTTTTAACGTGGTTGAGAAAAATACGGCTCTGATTAACCCGGACACCCTTGTAGAAAAGGCAAATGCGGAGTTTGACGGACCATATTCAGGCCCTGCCGTTGCCGCCGGTCGGGTGCTTTTCGCAATTGATCCGGAACTGGGCTTGTCAAAAATTATCGACAGGCTTGATGATATAAAAGTTCCCGCCGAGTTGCCAATCGGGCTGATCCCGATTCTTGGCGATGTCGGTGACGAGCGCTGTGTCGTCATATTGGCAAAAATGCTGAACAGTAAAGACAGACAGGTTCGCCTGTTATCGTTGTCGTGTCTTTGTGAGATTGCCGGCAGAGACGCTGTGTGGCCTAATTCGGCGTCCCGTGTAATTCTTGCCGCTCTGGACAAAAAACTGATATTGCCGCCCGAGCCGGACCCGGATGCCGAGGCCCCGGATGCCGAGGCCGATGACGTTAAAGCGAAACCGGTGGATGAAGATGCCGGTGTTGGTGAGCCGGAGCCGAATGCAGAGTCCGGCGACAGCGAAGGCGAGTCTTCGTTTCCTGGTTCAACCCTGGCCTCGATAACCAGCAATAGACCGCGGCATAGCGAAGATGGTGATGTTCCTCAAGAGGTGGAATTGACGGAAGAGGATCGCGAATTTATTGCCATGGCGGAAAAGCAAAAAGCCTTCTCCAAAAAGCGCCTCGCCCCGTTGCCCAACATCCCACCCTATGAAGATATCCCCCGGCTGGCGGCCAGGCTCATGGGTGATCTGGACCATCAGGATGTAGTCAGGGCCTTGTCGATATCGCTTGAAGACGACGATGGGGAAGTGCGCAACGCGGCGGCCGAGTCCCTTGCCGTTATCAGTTCCAGAGGTGTCACTTTCCCGGACGATGTTGTCGATGCAATTCTTGATGCGGAAGAAAGCGGGCAGGTTGCTAAAAGGTTCTTCCTGGTTCGGGCCATGGCTGCGGCAAATAGTTGTGGGAAGGTAATTTCCAGGCTTGATGAATTGTTGAATGATGACATTCCGTTTGTTCGTGTGGAAGCCATCCGTTCGCTGTTTTCTCTTGGTCAGCCAGCCGCCCGTTTCAAGGCAAACCTTTCCGATCCAGAGCCCGCAGTCAGGCGGATAGCCGCCGAAACGGTCGCCCATGGTGACGATGACGAGACGATAAAGACGCTGGTCGATTTTGCTTTATCCTTCGAGGGATATCACGGTCGCCATGCGGGGCGTTTATTGAGTGGGATAGACAGGGAGAGGGCCAATTTCCTTTTCCTTAACATTCTGGCCGATGCCGATAGCATCCGCGAATGGCAGGTGGCGATTGAGGCTCTGGATGAACTTAACAGCTGTGAAAACGGGAGAGAGACGACAGATATAATTTAGTTATCGGTTAAAAATTTCAACGACAACCATGGAGATTAGGATGATAAGAAATCTGCTAATAGCACTTGCCGCGCTGGTCTTTGCGACGGGCGCACAGGCGGCCAAATACGAGGTTATTACCGTCAGTGGTGGTGGCTCAGTAAAGGGCAAGGTAAATCTTGGTTCCGCCAAGGTAAGTACGGCGGAATTTACGATTTCGAAGGATCCGCAAATTTGCGGCACCGGCATTCGCAAGGTCCCCATGGTTCGGGCAAACGGTGATGCGCTGCTGGATGCGGTTGTTTATCTGGTCAAGGTAAAGAAGGGCAAGGCCATGCCAAAGTCGCTTTCGACGCTGAACCTTACCCAAAAGGGATGCTCCTTCGCCCCGTATCTGTCGGTGATGTCCAACAAGGGTACGCTGGAGGCGCTTAATTCCGACCCGACTCTTCACAATATTCATGTCTATGAAGAAATCGGCAGGGCCAGACGGACGGTGTTCAACGTTTCCCAGCCGGACCAGGGCAGTGTCGTAAAGAAGAAAATTTCCTTGCGCAGGGGTGACGGTCTGAAGATCGAGTGTGACGCCCATGACTTTATGCACGCCTTCGCGTTTGTCGCCCGCAATCCCTATTTCGCGGTGGTTAACGATAAGGGTGAATACGAAATCAAGGATATTCCGCCGGGCGATTACGTAATCAAGGTTTGGCATGGTGTTCTTGGCATCAAAAAGGGAAAAGTGACAGTTGCCGCAGGCGGCGCGGCTTCGGTTGACTTTTCATATTAGTAGTAAAGATACAGTCGGATGAGGCCGGAAAATACCGAACAGTCCTATTTCAGGATTTTTGACCTTTTTGTTATGGCTGGTGCCGCCGTCAACGTCGTGGTGGTTTTGATGTTGTTTGGCTACTGGTTGTTTAACTAGGTCTGTTTCGGGCTTTTCCTGCCGTCATTCAAGGGGGCCGCGGGTCATATAAGAAAAGACGAAAGGACAAAAAATGGCGCAGGCGGAAAGCGTGATGCCCGATATCCCGGACGAGGCCAACGCCTGCGTTCAGGCTCCGGTTCGGATGAAACGGATGCTGGTCGCCCTGGATGCTTCCGAACATGCCGATCGCGGCCTTGCCGAAGCGGTAAGGATTTGCGGCAGATCACACGGTGAAGTGACCGGTATACATGTCTACGCGGCGCAAATGCATGACCGGCGCTTCAAGCAGATGGAAGGGGGGCTTCCGGTCCGTTATCTCGAAGAAGAGGAAATGGATTATCAGCGCGATGTCCATGACGACCTGATTACCCGTGGCCTGGAAATAATTTCCGACAGCTACCACGATGCCGGCGGCGAGCTTTGCGCCGATGCCGGGGTTACTTATCACCGCCTAAGCCCCGAGGGAAAAAACTATCGTCGTATATTCGAGGCGACAAATAGCGGGCATTTCGACGTTCTCGTTATGGGTGCGGTGGGGCTTGGCGCGGTGCCGGGGGCGGTTATCGGTACCGTTTGCGAACGGGTTGCGCGCCGCTGTCCTATCGACGTTCTTGTAATTCGGGATTCGCAAAGGGAAATAGGCTCAGGCCCCATAGTTGTCGCCATCGACGGATCGGAAAAGGCCTATGGTGCCTTGATGACGGGGTTGGATATTGGCCGCAGGATGGGCGTTGAGGTCCACGTGGTCGCCGCCTATGACCCCTATTACCACTATGTTGCGTTCAATAAAATTTCCGGCGTGCTTAGCGAAGAGGCGGGAAAGGTGTTCCGTTTCAAGGAACAGGAACAACTGCACGAGGAATTGATAGATGACGGTATTGCCAAAATTTATCAATCCCATCTTGATATAGCCGCCAAAGTCGCCGACGAACATGGTCATTCTCCGACTTTTCTATTGCTTGATGGCAAGCCTTACAAAGCGATTATCGATTATCTTAAAAAAGTTGACGCATCTCTTTTGCTTGTCGGCAAGACCGGGGTCCATGCGGATGCCGCTCTTGATATAGGCGGCAATGCGGAAAACCTGCTACGCCTCGCCCCATGCCATGTATGGCTTGGCCAGGCGGTCCACAGTCCGTCGTTCGATATGGTTGCCGAAGAAACCATAAGCTGGAGCCATGAAGCGGAAGCGTCGTTGGCAAAGGCCCCGAGTTTCGCCCAGGATATTGCCCGCAAGACCATTTTGCGTATTGCCATGGAGCGGGGGCATACCTTTATTACCTCGGATCTGGTTGAAGAGGCATCCAAAATGTTTATGCCTGGCCGCAACGAGGCGGACAAAACGCCGGACCGGAAAGAGCTTTTATGGAGCGATGAAGCGAGCGCGCTTGTCGGGACCAATAAAAACATTACGGGTGTCGGCGGGGTTCGTCTGAGGGCCGAAAAAAGAGCCAGACGGCAAGGGTCTAAAACAGTTGAAGCCTGCCATGTAACCCCGTTTCTTGATGGTGTTAAGGATCCTGGACTTGCTGCGGATGGGCCGATGTCATGGGCCGCCGCGTCACTGGC
>CAZEFJ010000002.1:0-10578 GCA_964511465.1 uncultured Hyphomicrobiales bacterium | reverse complement strand
AGGATCCTGGACTTGCTGCGGATGGGCCGATGTCATGGGCCGCCGCGTCACTGGCGAGACTGTCTAAAATTCCCGAAGCGTTTCGCGATATCGTTAGAAAAAAAATTGAAAACCTGGCCAGAGAACGGGGCAGTTCCGAGGTAACAAACGAAATTGCCGAGGAAGGTTTTATCGAAGCCCGCGATAATATGTGTACTGCCATGCTCAAGGGAGGACACCGGCCGCCATCCGATGACGGGGAAGAATAGATACCGTGGATGCCATCCCTGAAATTCCCCCTCCGTTTCTTGTCGCGCTGAACCTGACCAGACGCTGCAATCTTGACTGCGGACATTGCTATCTTGATGCGGGCACTCGCAATGACGGACAGGACGGCGAACTAAAAACCGGCGAGGTCAAGACGGTTCTTGACGACATTGCCGCAATGGGCAACGAGACCATGGTTGTGCTGACCGGCGGGGAACCTCTGCTGCGTCGCGACATATATGAAATTGCCGCATATGCCGACAGCCTGTCACTGATGACAGTTGTCGGGACCAACGGCACCATGCTTGATGAAAAGCGGGTATTGCGGTTGAAAGATGCCGGGGTTAAGGGGGTAGGCATAAGTCTCGATTCCCTGGACCCTAATTATCACGACCGGTTTCGCCACCTGCCCGGGTCATGGAAACGGACGATGTCCGGTATTGATGCCTGCCGACGCCATGATATGTGTTTTCAGATTCATTTTTCCGTAACCGACGACAATGCCGACGAACTGGAAGATATGATTTCCTTCGCTCGTCAGGCCGGGGCCCTGGTTTTTAATGTCTTTTTCCTTGTCTGTACCGGGCGGGGAGAAAAAATGAGCGCCAACATTTCCCTGTCGGTCT
This sequence comes from uncultured Hyphomicrobiales bacterium, assembly GCA_964511465.1. GTDB lineage: Bacteria > Pseudomonadota > Alphaproteobacteria > Rhodospirillales > 2-02-FULL-58-16 > JAZFTA01. Next base: position 9,706 of record CAZEFJ010000002.1, on the reverse strand, counting down.
ATGAAGACGTGCTAAGGCGCGTCGTGCTGGCGGCACGCGATGAACAGGGGATGATTATACGGGCTAAATGCGCACCCCATTTCAAGCGGATGGCGCTGCAGTTTGATCCGTCGTGGCCGGTGACCGTGCAGCATGGCTATGAGGCCGGTGGATGTCTGGCCGGAACCCGCTATTGCCGGGTTACTCCCGAAGGCGAGGTCACTGCCTGTCCCTATATGGAAACTTCAGTCGGCAATGTTCGCGATGTCGGCATTTCAAAATTATGGCGTGATGCCCCGTTGTTTGAGCAACTGCGCTCGCCGGACCTTGAAGGGCGATGCGGAGATTGTGAATATGCAAAATTGTGCGGCGGATGCCGGGCCAGGCCTCTGGCCCGCTCGGGCAATCTCATGGGGGAAGACTTCCTCTGTGGTTACCAGCCCGAGGGAGGCGCGGTCATAGAGCCGATGCAGTCAGTCCACAGTTCGATGCAGTGGACCGATGAAGCGAAAAGCCTGTTGCGTAGAATGCCGCCTTTCGTTCGCCGCTTTGTTCGCCTTCGGGCCGAAGACCATGTCCGCGATAAAGGCGGCGATATGGTGACCTCGGAAATCATGTCAGAGCTGGCCCGCCGCCGCTTTGGTGACGCGATGAAGGCTATGCGTCCCAAGGGACTGGCTCAGGGATGCAGCAAGTGAATTACGATGTGGTGATAATCGGTGCTGGCGTATCGGGGTTGGCAAGTGCCTGCGAACTTCACCGGCGTGGTTATAAGGTCGCGGTTCTTGAACGCCAGGTGCTGGTAGGTGGCAGTGCCCAAACCAGACGGCGGGGTGGCTTCCTTATCGAATGTGGCCCCTCTACCATTGCCGGTAATTCGCTCGCCGCGATAAACTTTTCACAATCTCTGAAACTGGATGGTCAGCGTTGTGATTTAGGCGAAGGTGTCCGTAAACGCTATCTGGTAAAGAATGGGAAATTACAGGGAATTCCACTCCATTCCATGGCTTTTTTAAGCTCGGATTATCTGTCTGTTGCGGGGCGTTTGAGGCTGCTGGCCGAACCTTTCGTCCCCAGGGGAAGAGCGGCAAACGGGATTGAGGAAAGTGTAGATGATTTCTGCCGCCGCCGTTTTGGCCGTGAATTTTCCGAACGGGTAATGAAACCGCTGGCCAGCGGTATCTATGCCGGGCGTTCCGAAGACCTTTCCGTAAGTGCGGTATTCCCTCGACTTGCCACCATGGAAAGAGATCACGGCTCAATCGCCGGGGCGGTGCTTCACCGTCGCAAATCGGGCCTCAGAATGCCGGGGCGTCGGCTTTTTTCGTGGCGCAACGGGGTCGGTAGTCTACCCGGGGCGCTGTCGGCGGAACTTGGCGGGGCCGTCCATACCGGAACGACGGTTCGGTCAATAAAAAAATATCGTGAAGGGTTCATTGTAGACGCAGGCAATGCGGGGCGACTTACCTCGAAATCTATTGTCCTGGCGACCCAGCCACATGTCGCGGCGGGGCTTCTTGATAATGTGGATGCCGATGCTGCGAGCGCGGCGCGGGAATTGGCGGCCCCGCCCATGGCGGTAGTTTTTCTTGGCTTCAGGCGGGGCGATGTGGAACATTCACTGGATGGGCTTGGGTATCTGTCGGCCCCGGCGGAAGGCCGGTTATCGAATGGGGCGCAGTTCGCATCAACCATGTTTGCCGGTCGTGCCCCCGCCGGTCATGTTGCGGTAAGCTTTTATTTCGGCGGTGCGGTAAATCCCGAAATGGGTCGTCTGCCGACTGATGAACTTGTCGATATTGCATGTAGCGAGGCCGCCGACCTTATCGGGGCGCGTCGCTCGCCGGTGATATCGAATGTCCAGCACTGGTCTTTGGGGCTGCCGCAATATTGCCTTGGACATGGCCGTCGCATCGAAAAAATTCGCCGGGCCGAAGCCAACAACCCCGGTATTTTCATCACCGGCAACTATTTTCGTGGCCCGTCCGTGGCCGAATGCCTTACGCTTGCGCTCGATACGTCCTGCAACGTTTCAGACTACCTTGATCGGCGCTGCAGGGAGCATCCGATATCGACAACCGATCATATAATATTCTCTCGCCGCAGCGGCTAAATACAGACAGGAAACAATTTGATCCGATCGGGCCTGCGCTCATTCTGGCAGGCGCCTGCCGGTGGGCCCGCCATTCATATTTTCCTCATCACCGACGGGCAACATAAGCGGTCTCTATCAGGCTTTATCATGTATAATACGGGAGATTTCGACAGGATGGTTGATAAGTATACATTATGGATAATATGATTTCGGCAGTGTCAAATTTCCCGGTTTGGATATGGCCTCTGTTCGCGGCCCTTGTCTGGGTTGGCTACAGGCGCAGGAAACCGCGGGTGATAAGAGTCAGGATGTTGTTTTCTCTGCCTCTGATTGTATCCGCGGTGTCGGTTAAAGTTCTGCTGGGCTATCCCTTGTCCCTGGAAACTGTGGTCTTGTGGGCCGGTGGGCTGTTGTTGGGCAGTTTATTTGGCTGGCTGCTTGTCCGTAATCAGAAGGTCCGCGCAGATTATGACAACGGTCTGATATGGCTGCCTGGAAGCTGGTTGACCTTGGCCTTGGTATTGATGGTCTTTTCGGCGCGCTTCTATTTTGCCTATGAACTGTCCCTGCCGTCATCGTCTGAAGTCGGCAGCATTCATGTATTGTTGTGGATATTGATGCTGGGCTTGTTCGCCGGTCTTTATTGCGGTCGGGTCCTGGCATACATGCTCTTGTACAGACAAGCCGTGTCCGAAGATCTGAGCATGGAACAAGGTGGCTTTATGATTAGACGACGTGCCGACGCCATAAAGCCATGACCGGTCCCGAGCCTCGACACCGTTTCCGGGGAATAATAGGCATAATCGCCGTGTTCATAGTCGCCGGGGCGATTATCAACATTTCTTTCCGCTTTGCCGAGTGGCGCTCCAGTGACGTTCTGTTGCCCGGATATTGCTACAATGCAGAGCAGAACCTTGCGGTTCTGAAGAAAATAATCAGCGAAAAGAAACCTGCGGAAGACGATGCTCTTCGCCCCTATATCAAGGCGGCCAGACTACTTTATCTTGTCCCCCGTGAGGGGACGGAGTCGGTAGATGAATATATTGGCCGGGTCCGTGAAAGAATAAAAAAGAGCTGCCGATGAATTCCGCCAGACGAAACAGAAAGCACTGGTTCATAAGCGGAATACGGGGGCGGATGCTGGCCCTTATAATTCAGACCAGTGCCGGTATCTTATTGCTTGGAATCGGCGTTGTATATGTCACCGGCAAGGGTGCCATTCAGGGGTCTCTTGGTAAAACCTTTTGCCAAATAGCAAACTATACGGCGGCCAGGCTAGACGATCGCTATCTGAACTTATACCGGTTCATGCTTGATGTTTCGACCGATCGCCTGACGGTTGACGTGGTAAACGAACAAAACCAGTTTTACCACAGCCAATCCAGTGTCTGGATTGAGATCCGTCGTGAACGACTTATCCGGGAATGGTCGTCGGCGTCCGGCGAGACGGCAAGAAAGAAAATGCTGCAAGTCGATCTGTCCAGGCGCCTGTCGGTCATGCAAGGCCTGCGGGCAGACTTTATCGACATGATCGATATATATGACCGGAATGGTCTTTTGGTTGCCGCCAGTGTTCCGCCAATCGACCGCGACGCCTCGTATCAGGACTGGTTTAAAAGTGTCAAGTCCCAGAGAAAACACTTTTCATATCTGAAATACAACTCTAACCCCGGCTATTTTTATATAGTAATTCCAATATGGTCTGGAACCAGAATTATTGGCTATGAAAAGGCGGATATTTTCTACAAGGCGCTTACGTCTTCGGTAAACAATGTGGGTTTTGGAAAAACAGGCAGGGCCGTTCTTGTCGATTCTTCACAAGGCGTGTTTCAGTCACATGACGATAAAAATTCTCCCGGTAGCCTTGATGGGTTACTGCCATCGCTAAAAAAATCGGTGTTGAGAAAAACGGATTGGTTCAAAATGTCGGAGGCTGGGGAATCTACCCTTTGGCAGCGCTTGTCCTGTGCCTCTCCACTTTCCACAATCAATGCAACAAGAGATTTATTCGACCAGCCCCCATGGTATGTGGTGGTTACCCAGGCTCCGAATGAAAGCTATCTGTCATTGGTTAATTCCTTGAGCGGGTTCGCCGTAGTTGGGGTTCTGGGTATCGTTCTTTTCTCACTTAGCAGTTTTTTTATGGCCTGGCGCATCATTGTGCCGATAAGGGAACTCAGGGACGGGGTGCGACGTTTTGCGATGGGTGACCGTCAAAGCCAGGTTGCCGTTTCCAGCATTACCGAAATTGGCGACCTGGGTGAAGAATTCAATCACATGGCTAGTCGTATAAATTCGTATGAGAATGAATTAAAGGTCTTCGAACAAGCCGTAGAAGGGGCCGACGACGCTATAATCATGACCAATCCGAAAGGTGTCATATACTTTGCCAACTCGGCTTTTGAAGAGATTACCGGCTATTCTTTAAGTGAATTGTTAGGTAAAAATTCGTCTATGTTACGAGACCGGAAAACACCGGACGCTGTCTATAGCAAGATGTGGGATGCGATATCGAACGGAGTCTCGTGGCGTGGGGAACTCTGGAACCGCCGCAAAAATGGTGAAGTCTATCCGGTAGAACTCAGCATAAGCCCGATAATGGACGATCAGGAAAACGTAATGGCGATGATCGGCATTCACCGCGATATTACGCGGGCCAGGGAATATCAGCAGAGTCTGGAGTCGGAAGTCGAAAAGAGAACTCGTGAAATAGCCGAAAACCGGGGCCTGACCGTTATCGGAGAAATGGCCAGCATGATTGCCCACGATCTTCGCAATCCCTTGTCAACAATCAAAATGAATGTACAAATTCTTTTTCGCAGGCATCACGATGCTTCAGATCCAAGCCGCGAGCACTGCCAGATGGCTTTGGACCAAACATTGTATATGGAGGCGATTATCAATGACCTGCTTAGTTTCGCAAGGCCGGAAAAACCGCGGGCTGACTGGTGTGATGCCCTGAGAATTGTCGACGACACCCTGAACGCGTCCGAACCCCAGATATTGGAGAATAAAATCAAGGTTGATTGTTGTTGCGACAAGAGAGTTCCCAAGGTTTTTTGCGATTATGTTAAGATCATGCAGGTTTTACGCAATCTCATTGACAATGCGATCCAGGCGATGCCCGATGGAGGGCATCTGTCCATTGCCGCCACCTATGCGATGAAGGATCCTCCGGTAGTCAAAATCGAAATCAGCGATACCGGGCCGGGCATAGATAAGGAAACCCTTTCAATGATATTCAAACCCTTCTTCACGACCCGGACCAAGGGAACGGGACTGGGACTGCCGATAGTCAAGAAGATTGTTGAACAGCACGGAGGGAGCATAGAAATTAGATCAACTTTGGGAAAGGGGACGACCCTTGCCTTCAGCCTGCCGACGATGCCATTTTAAAATTAGGATGCTTTATTTAACTGTAAAAATATAAAATACATGGGTCAAACGGACTCTAAGGGCATGACGCGAATACTTATAGTTGATGATGAAGATACCAGTTGCCGAACGCTCAAGCTGCATTTTGGGCAGCAGGGCTTTGATGTCGACACCGTTTCCAGTGCCGGGCGATGTCTTGCATATCTGGCTGAAAATGATGTTGATCTTATAATTTCAGATATCCAGATGCCGGGACAGGACGGCTTGTCTCTTCTTAAGGAAATTCACAGCTGCTCGCCCGATATACCGGTAATTATCATCACCGCGTTTCACAGCCTTGAAAGCACGGTCGCCGCGATGCGTGGCGGGGCAGTCGATTATGTCACCAAGCCGATTAATCTTAAAAGTATAGAAGCCGCCGTTGACCGGATCGTTTTTCGCCGTAACAGGGCGCATGGGGATGGATATGTATTCAGTTCCGATCCCAGCGGCCAGACGATCGTCGGCAAAACTACGGTTATGAACGATGTGTTCAAGGCCATAGGGATGGTCTCTCAAAGTTTTGTCACGGTTCTTTTGCTGGGTGAATCCGGAACCGGCAAAGAGCTTGTCGCCCGTGCCATTCACAGGGCCAGTGATGTCGCTGCATCCCCTTTTATTGCGGTTAATTGTGCAGCTTTGGTTGAAACGTTGCTGGAAAGTGAATTATTTGGCCATGTTCGTGGTGCTTTTACCGGGGCGATATCCTCGCGGGAGGGCAAGGTGGAACTGGCAGGTGACGGGACACTTTTTCTCGATGAAATAGGTGAGCTGTCGCCACAGATGCAGGGAAAATTATTAAGGCTTCTGGAAGAACGTGAATATCATACGGTGGGTGGCACACAGACGAAAAAATGCTCCGCCCGTTTCATCGCGGCGACCAATGTAGACCTGAAGGCGCGGGTCGATTCAGGAAAATTCAGAGAAGATCTGTATTACCGCCTTAACGTTGTGAAAATCACCCTTCCGCCTCTTCGCGACAGGCGTGAGGATATACCTTTGCTGGTCGAGCATCTGCTACATAAAATAAATAGCCAGTTTTACAAGGGAGTTACCAGAGTTTCAGCCGAAACCATGCAGGCTCTTGTCAACTATGACTGGCCGGGCAATGTCAGGCAGTTAAAGAATGCTTTGGTAAAGGCCGTCGTTATGGATGTCGGAGATACGCTGAACCTGATAAACCTTCCAAAGGAAATAGTACCGCCGACCTCTGTCAACAGTGACTATGAACATATAGCTGATGATATGTCCGTGGAAGAAGATGGCGGTATGCATATTTCATCACTAAAGGAAATCGAGGAAAGGCATATAAAAAAGGTTCTGAATAATGCCGGGTGGCACAAGGGGCGAGCGTGTCAAATATTGGGGATTAGCCGACCCAAACTGGAACGCCGTATTGTTGAATATGGTATAAAAAAATAGATGTATGACAAAGACGGCTACATTTTGGCGAGCATCTTAAGTCTGGTGTGATCCTTTATTATAAAGTTATGGTGTCGGCGTTCGATGACTCCGTCACGGGCCAGCTTGCCGATTGCATCGGCGACGATTTCCTTTCCCGCGCATACCCATGTGGCTATTTCAGAATGGTTGGGGGCGTTAACTATTACCCATGAACCGTCGCCGGTGGTGTTGGGTTGGGCAATTCGCAAAAGCTCGTGATAAATACGCTGGTGCGGAGAAAGGAAGCTTAGCGACGCAAGGCGCAGGTTCAGGGAACGGATGTAGCCGGAAAAGCGCTTGAGAAGCGCCAGCGACATTTCCGGGCAGTCGATCAGTAATTCGCGAAAATCCTTGCTGGATAGTGCAGCTACCGTTGTCGGGACGGTCGCGGTTACCCTTGCCGAGCGTTTTCTTGAATCCAGGGCGGTTAACTCGCCTATGGAATCCCCGGCCCCTAATTCGGCGAGTGCCACTTCCGGGTTTTCGGCCATGAAGTCCATGATCTTGACTTTGCCTTCGACGATAAAATAGACATCGGTAGTGGTATCGTCGATGTCGATTATTATGTCGTCCGGCTCAAATTCCAGCCACCGGCATTTTTTTTCAACCCGGGCGATCTTCCTCGGCTCCACCTCGACCAGGATTGTGATTCCTGCCAACCCCCTTTTCCTGTTGTCTGCGGTCTGTTTTTTTCCAGCCAATATGCATAACCTCCGGTTAGGCCGTTTCAGTGGTGGATATCATTTATCCGGTCGGGGCCTGTCTTTGTTGTTAAAGCGGTAGTAAAAGGCCATATTGTTGCGCACGGCTTCTTCGTCAAGGTCCATTCTGGCAAGCGACTCGGCATTTTTAATATCACCGTTAATCCCGTAAAAAAGTGCAAGATTCTGGCGGACCTGTGGATTGTGGCGGTCGATGGATGATGCCTTGTTAAGGGTTTTTATCGCGCTCTTGATATTTCCTGCCAGGGCCGCAGAGATTGCCATGTTGTTTAAAACGACAGGGTTGTCCTTTGAAAGGTCAAGCGCCATGAGATACGATTTTTTTGCCTTGTCATATTGCCCGAGTAAATCATAGGAGATGCCAAGGGCGGAATATATTTGCCAGTTTTTCGGATTAATTTTAGCGGCGGCCTTGAAAAGGCTGACAGAATCCCCGGCCTTGCCACTGGCCAGTAACGCTTTTCCCAACTCGGCAAGGAATTCCGAATCGGTGGAGAATTTTGATCGGGCGGCCTGCATGATACGGACCGCCTCTTTTGCCGCCCCGGCATAGCGCAGGTTACGGGCCAGTCCAAGAATGACAAAGCGATCATCAGGCAATTTTTGATGAAGTTTACGGAAACGGCTGGCGGCGGCTATATAATCGGAATTATCCTGGCTGTTTATGGCGGCCTGAAGAAGGGGCTTTATCATTTTATCACTGGAACCGCCGATGCCATCGAATTTGTCGACACCGGCTCCGCAACCGGCCAGCAAAAGTGCAGTGAGGCCAATCCAGACGATTCTATTTGAACATACGGTCATATTTAATTTGGCAGGCCTAGAGTCTGTTGACAATTATGTTGTGACACCGATCACTGACATTCATGCGGCAAGATCGCTATTCTGACTTTTTAATACGCTATTCTGACCTTTTAATAATGGTATTTTAGCTCAACGCTATGAAAATCATATCATTTTTCTGCAGTTCACGGACCAGACGGTTTTTTGAAGATATCGTCGGCGATGAGCGGGGCGCGTTTGCCATTTTGTTTGCCCTGATGCTTCCATTGCTTGTCGGGGGCCTGGGGCTGGGGATTGAGGCGGCAAACTGGTATTCCTCAAAGCGTACCCTGCAAAGTGCCGCCGACGCCGCCGCGATAGCGGCCGTGTATGAGGTCCGGGGCATTCCAGGTACCATAAGTTCTTCTTTGGATCTGCTGCCAAGGGCGACTACCGAGGCCGAAAGAAACGGACTGAACACAGCCGGTGGCGACACCATCACCCTGAATTATTACGATGAAATATCGCCAAGTTCCTACACTACCGATTATTCCACCGACGACGGGGCGGTAGAGGTCATACTTTCCAAGTCGGTTCCGCTGTATTTTGCAAGATGGTTCATGACCGGCAGCGCCGTTAACGTCGGTTCCCAATCCGTGGCCACCCTGCAGCAGTCAAGTGAAGCCTGCTTTCTTGCCCTGGATTCTTCGTCAAACGGCACGATGTCGTTTTCCGGCGGATCGAACGTCACTCTTGAAGGCTGCTCTATCGCTTCCAATTCGTCCAGCAGCAGCGCCCTGAAACTATCCGGCGGATCGAGCGTCACAACCGAATGCGCTTCATCCGTCGGCGACAACAGCATCGGTTCAAGTTCCACCCTTAGCACCTCGTGCTCGTCCGTTGCGACCGGGGTAAGGGCGGTGTCCGACCCTTATGAGTCAGTGGATGAGCCGACATCAGACGTTTGTCTGCAGTCCAACAATTACAATCCTCCCGACGGTGTCCTGCCGGCCGGTACATATTGCAAGGGTCTTAATCTGGACGGCAATATTACCCTTGAGGATGACAGCGTTTATATTATTGACCGGGGGACGCTTTCGATAGGCTCCGGGGCGGTTGTTACCGGCAACAATGTAACCATTTTTCTGACCAGTTCCACGGGCTCCCAGTATGCCGGATTGTCGATCAACAGCGGCGCAAGTGTAACCCTGACCGCGCCGAACAGTGGTTCTTACGCCGGTATCCTGTTTTATCAGGATGATGATGCCCCGACATCCGGCAACAACAACAT
>CAZEFJ010000001.1:18139-35981 GCA_964511465.1 uncultured Hyphomicrobiales bacterium | reverse complement strand
GTTCCCTGTATGATGGTGACACGATCGGCAACGCCGTCACGCTCGGCTACTCCACCGCCACGTTGTCCATACATGCCGACGGCGTGAACTTCGTCAAGGAACGTCATCGCATGGTGTTTTTCGGCAACATCAAGAATTTCGCCGACCGGTGAAATGGTGCCGTCCATGGAGTAGACAGACTCGAAGGCGACTATTTTTGGCCGATTGATTTCATACTGGCCCAGCAGGCGGTCAAGATCCTCCACATCGTTGTGCTTGAATATTTTTTTCTCGGCCCGGGAGTGGATAATACCCTCGATCATTGAATTGTGGTTTTTTTCATCTGAAAGTATCACGCATCCCGGAAGCATCGAGCCGAGCGTACTAAGGGCGGTCATGTTGGCGACCCATCCGGAGCCAAACAAAAGCGCCGATTCAAACTGGTGCAAGTCGGCCAGTTCCTTTTCCAGCAGGACATGATAGTGGTTAGTGCCGGAAATGTTGCGGGTGCCACCGGCCCCGGCCCCACAGCCGTCGATGGCCTGATGCATGGCTGCTATCACGTCAGGATGCTGCCCCATGCCCATATAGTCGTTGGAACACCAGACGGTAATTTCCCTTGTCTCGCCGTCTATATGGCATTCCGCTCGCGGAAATTTTCCTGCCTTGCGCTCGATATCGGCAAAGACGCGATAGCGCCCCTCCCGTTTCAGGCTGGAAATATTATCGGCGAAAAACCGGTCATAATCCATCGTGTCTCCCTCCCAGGGAAGATGCCGCAGTCTTTTGATTGTCCCAGAATCAGTAGCCGGTATCTTATAATATCGGGTAAATATTGTGCAAGTCGATCTTTGGAACGCCACCTCATGCTACCTGACCGGCTGTCTGGCAGGCATTTTCAGGCGTCGCACGAAGAAATTACACTATGCCTAAAGTATGGCAAAAGTAAAAAAATATAATTTTTAGGTTGAAATTAACGTGGTTTCTTGCTATGCATACCATTACGGGTGGTGCTGTAAGTGCAGCATCGGTCCGCTTTGTTCAGGCCAGAAGGTCGGGGAGTTATTGCGATGAACGCATCACCAATAGAAGGTACGCAGCTGGCGGGCATTTCCAATGTCGCGCTTGCTTCTTTGCAGGTTGCCTTGGTGCAACAGGCTCAGTTTAAACAAACCCTTGAAGAAATAGCCGCGCGTATACGAGAGGACGAGCGTAGCGCTGCGAATGCCAATAAGGCCCATGTGGCGGCCCAGAATTCGGCTCCGGGGGGGACTCGTGCCGTTGAAAAGGCAAACGATGGAGCGAAGACCGGCACCGGTGGAAATTCCGGCAATAAGGCTGGCGTGCAGCAGCCCGGGGGCGGGGCTATAATAAGCGCTCCTAGCGGTTCGTTGAATATCAAGGTTTAGTTCCCTTAGGTCCGGCGCACCAGATGGTTTGTCGCAGGACGGTTTTCTTGGGTAGCCTTGGGGGTGTGGGCTTGCCAAGTCGTAATAAATGGACTTTTTTTCAGTACCGTCCGAGGCTGATTCTTCCTGTGGCGAGAACGGTTGGGGGGCTGTCGGCATCTTTATTCATTACCACGGCTTTGACGACCGCGACGTAGAGGTTGCCTCTTCCGCCGGAACAGGGCGGTAGGTAGCCTTCTGAATACCATCCCCCTCCGGCTCTGTTCTTGGCAACAAGAAAAACACCTTCCGGCATTATTTTAGTTCCACCCGCAACGGTCTTTAGCGTCGCTACGGAATGGCCGCTTTTTATCCAGAAACCCACTTTTCCGTGTCCGCCATCGTAGCTGAGAGGGCGGTAGCTTGAATCGTTGAATTCAACGATTATGGCGTTGGCTTCACCGGGTATATTTTCTATCGTCAGGGGCGGAGTGGCCCCGTTGCCACCAAATTTTCTGCAATGCTGGCCCTTTGGTATTTTTTGCCCGTTCCAGGATGGATCGGCGAAGGATACTTTCAGGGCGAGGTGGTCGCCGGCCCGGGCATCCCCTGCATTGGCCAGATTTAGGGCGATAAACAGCGCCAATGCCACAACACCAAATCTATTGATCCGTAAAAATGTCATCCAGGCCATTTCAGGATTAAATCCGTGCTTAATAGTCGCGCAGGCTCTCGCCTGCCCTAATTATCCTTACGGCGAAGAATGTAGCCGTTTTTACCCATTCCGTTGAAGTAGTGTTCCATATCCACATGTTTTACAGGCTCACCCGTAACGTCAGGCTCCAGGTTGCGTTCGGCGACATAGGTGCGTTGCCCCACCCCATCGACCAGGACGTGATACCATGGTCGGTCCTTGGGTGGATGTGTTTGGGCGATATTTTGATACCATATATCAGATCCCTTGAAGTAGGGGTCTACATCGATAACCACCCCCCGGTACTCGAACAGGCGGTGGACGATGATCTGTCCGGGGGCAAATTTGGCTGTCGGCGTGCTGGCTGTCACAAATTTTCCTGACATGGTTATAACTTAATATCTCCGGCACCATGTTTCCAGATCAATCTGGCCGGAATGCGGTCCAATGATTTAGTCAGGTCAGGTTTTTTTTGAGAATGTTTACGGTATGTCGAAGTCGGGCAATTCAATAATAAAGACCCATGGGGTCTTATAATTGAACTTTCAGCTTCATACGCATTAAACCGCCCTCGAATGCCGCTTTTCTCCAATATCAAGATATTCATCGAAGGCTGCGGCGACCAGGCGGATGAAGGGGCGTCCGTCTTCGGTTACGGTGATCCGCATTCCGTTGACTTTGACGATCCCGTCTTTGGCGAAAGGTGCCATTTTTTCAAGTTCCGCCGACAGACTTTCGCCGTCACGGCCATGTTTGGCGCACAGCGCCTCCAGGTCTACGGTCAAATCGCACATCAGCCTCTCGATAATTTCGCTGCGCAGGCGGTCTTCGTCGCTCAGCGCGAGGCCACGCGCGACAGGCAGTTTACCGGCCTCCACATCGTCGCCATAGGTTTTTAAAGGCTGATGGTTTTGAATATATCCCTGAGGCATAAATCCTATGGATGAGGCTCCAAAGCCCAGCATGACCGGTGCCGGGTCGGCGGTATATCCCTGAAAATTACGGTGCAGACGACCTTCCCTGAAGGCGATCGCCATATCGTCGTCGGGAAGCGCAAAATGATCCAGTCCAATTGCCACATATCCAAGTTCGACCAGTCGTTGCGAGGCCGAGTGGAACTGCTCCCATCTGGCATCTGCACCGGGCAGGGCGGCTTCGTCGATCATTTTCTGGTGCGACTTCATCCACGGCACATGGGCATAGCCGAACAAGGCAACGCGGGCCGGTTTAAGGCCAACCACCAGATCCACCTGTTCGACCACGCGTTTGGTGGTCTGGTGAGGCAATCCATACATCAAGTCCATGTTTATATGGCCGATGCCATGTTTTTCAAGCCATCCGACAACCCGCTCGGTTACATCAAACGGCTGAATCCGGTTAATTGCCTTTTGAACCTCGGGATGAAAATCCTGAACCCCGATGCTGGCCCGATTTACCCCGGCCAGGCTCAGGGTTCGAATATAGTCCTCGGTGGCTGTGCGGGGGTCCAGTTCGACCGCCACCTCGGCATCCCGGCTGATATCGAAATTGGCCCGCAAGGTGTCGAAGGTGCGTCGCCAGTCATCTCCCTTCAACATTGTCGGGCTGCCGCCGCCCCAGTGCATGTGGCGCGCCTTGAGGCGTGCCGGAAGGGCATCTGCCACCAGCTTAACTTCCTTGAGCATAACATCAAGATAATCGGCTACTGGGCTATAACGTTTTACTATCTTGGTATAACAGCCGCAGAACCAGCACATTTCATTACAAAACGGGATATGGAAATATAGCGAAACATCGGTTTCGGGGGCCAACTCGCCCAGCCATTTCCGATATCTGTCGCTATCAACTGCATCGGAGAAATGCGGTGCCGTCGGATAGCTGGTGTAACGGGGCACCCGCAGATCGTACTTGTTCATAATATTTTTTTTCATGAGCCTCTTTATACAGCAGCAGCCGGTTATCATATAAGATTTTCGCTGATAGCACCGATCATCTTTCTATGATAGGTGATCCTGACCATAGGCCATTTCGGATCACGCAGGAAAGCATGGATAACACTTCCGCACGTCTATCGCTGGGCTTTTCCTGTATCGGCCATCTGTTTTCGCACCTGTTTGCGCCGATTTTCTTCGTTGCCGCCCTGTCCCTTGAAGCCGCCATGAATATGAGCCATGGCGAGGTGGTGGTGTTGATAGTTTTCGGGAATGTGCTGTACGGGGTAATGGCACCGCTGGCCGGCTGGTTAAGCGATAAATGGAGTGCAACCGGAATGATGGGGCTGTACTTCATCGGTACCGGTATCGGCATGACAATGACCGGATTTGCCGATACGCCGTTTCAGATAGCCGTGGGACTGGCGGTTAGCGGTATATTTGGCTCTATTTATCATCCTGTCGGGTTTGCCTGGCTGGTACGCCACGCGGTCAAGCGGGGAATGGCATTGGGGGTTAATGGCGTTTTCGGCGCAATTGGCCCGGCCGTGGCTTCGTTGATGGCTGGCGCGCTTATTGGAATTTATAGTTGGCGGGCCGCTTTTATTTTGCCCGGTGTGATTATATTTGCGACGGGGATCGTATTCTACGTCCTTATTTACCGCGGCATTATAGTCGAAACGAGAGTAGACCGTCATTCCGAAGATCCCCCATCGCGTCAGGACAGGGTCCGGGCTTTTCTTGTTATGGTGGTTACCATGTTATGCACCGGGCTTATTTATCAGGCAACCCAGCCGGCCCTGCCAAAGTTATTTTCGGAAAGGCTGACGGACTTGTCGGGCAGTTCGGTATTCGGGGTTTCGCTGCTGGTTGCACTGGTCTACTTCGTCGCCGGGGCGATGCAGCTTGTCGTCGGGCGGATGGCCGACAAATATCCGCTAAGGAAGGTCTATTTTTTGATGTTCTTCCTTCAGGTTCCTTTTCTTATGCTGGCCGGTTCTTTGAGCGGAACACCGTTGTTTGCCGCAGCGTTGGTTATGGTGGCGGCCAATGTCAGTTCTCTGCCTGCGGAAAACTACCTTGTCGCCCGCTACGCGCCAAGCAAGTGGCGGGGTCTGGTTTTCGGGTTAAAATTTATCATAAGCTTTGGTATAGGCGGCCTGGGAGTGATGATAGAGAGTACTTTCTATAATCTTACCGGTGGTTTTTCCTGGATGTTCATGGTCTTGGCGGCGTTGTCCGTGGTTGGTGGCGCAGCGGCGCTGTTACTGCCTGCCGAAAACCGTAATTCCGCCTCTCAGGCTGTCTGAACCGTAAGACCGGGCGGGGTTCACGGCCTGATTGTCATAAGGCTATTCCATCGGCGATCCTGATAAAACGATCCCGGATATCATCCAGCGGTATCACCGCACTGCATATACCCGCTACTGCCACCGCCGCGGGCATTCCCCAGACGACGCAGGTCTTTTCGTCCTGGGCAATTACGGTGCCTCCGGCTTCGACTATTTTTTTGCCCCCATTGCAGCCGTCCGAACCCATCCCGGTTAAAATTACAGCCAGGACCGCGCTGCCATAGGCATTGGCAATGCTTGAAAACAGAGGGTCCACGGCGGGTCGGCAGAAATTTACCGGAGGATCGGTATTCAGGCGGATTATTTTCCCGCCATTTCCGCTTTCAACAACCATGTGATGTCCGCCCGGTGCGAGATATATGTGCCCGTCGACAATTCGCTCGCCGTCCTTGCCCTCGGCGCAGGGGCGTTTGCTGTATTTGGCTATGTTCTGGGCCAATATGGTGGTGAAGGTTGGCGGCATATGCTGGGTGATTATTATCGGCTGCCTTAAAGATGCCGGTAAATCGCAGAGCACCGCCAACAGCGCCTTTGGTCCGCCGGTCGAACTACCAAAAGCAATCACCTTTGGCCTGACCTCGGATGGGGGGCGCAGCACAATCTCTCCCCTTGGTGCCCTGGTGATGATGGTGCTGGCCGGCTTGTCTGGCCGCTCGATTTTTGAAGGTACCGGTCTGCCGCTGCTGCCTGAAACCTTGCGTGGTGCACCCAGGGCTTTGACTACATCAAGTATGCTTTTGCGGAAACTCGTTTCCTTGTCTCTTTTGCCTTTTTCACGGGTAATTACAGGAATGGGCAGATATTCGGCGGCCCCTGCCAACAGTCCCTCCATGCCCATCTTGACGTTGGAGAAGGTCAGCATTGAAACCATCAACACCATCGTATCTGGCTCAATCCTGAGAATTTTGGGGAGTACCTTAAGGCCGTCCCTTTTCGGCATGCCTATATCAAGAATCACAACGTCAATGGCGGCGCGGTGAAGGCGGATGGTCGCCGCCGTGCCGTTGGGAGCCTGGGTTACGACATTGATATCCGAATCCTCATTGAGGATTTCACAAATGCGGCCACCCACATTGTCGGTTTCCCCGACGACCATCACCCTTATCGGCTGGCTATTTTTCTCAGACGATGACATTTTAGGTGGATTACCCGATTGCTTCTGTGATTTTTGTTATCGGGGCATTACCCCTTTTTCGTCATGATATCAAAATCAGTCATCTACATCTATAACTATCCACACAAAGGTACTATAATACCGCACTGCTAACCTGTGGAAATTACATGTTTTTTTTGCATTGACACCGTCTTGCTCTGTGTCATAATCCGCGCCCCGGTTCGAATGGGTTTATCAAAAAATTCTCCGGACGGGTTATGTGATCGTTTTCGCTATTTATTATCAAGCCCTGATTATATTACCAAAGCCCGAGGATATGGGATGATGAAGACCTATTCCGCCAAGCCGTCGGAAGTTGAAAAGAAATGGTATGTCGTCGATGCCGATGGCATGATTTTAGGCCGACTTTCGTCGGTAATCGCCAGCCGTCTTAGAGGCAAGCACAAACCTATATTCACCCCGAATATAGACTGCGGCGACAATATCATTGTCATAAACGCCGAAAAGGTGCGGCTTACCGGACGCAAGCGTCAGGACAAGGTGTTCTACTGGCATACCGGGTATCCGGGTGGCATCAAGGGTCGCGGTGTGGGTGCCATTCTTGATGGCAAGTATCCTGAACGGGTTATTGTAAAGGCTGTCGAAAGAATGATCAGCCGCTCGCCGCTGGGCCGAAAGCAGATGGGCAAGCTGCATGTTTACGCCGGGGCGGAGCATCCCCACCAATCACAGAAGCCGGAATTTCTGGATGTGGCTGCAATGAATCCCAAGAATAAAAGGAGCGTTTGACGACTATGGCCGGAGAAACCAAAACACTGGCGGATTTGAAGGATATGGTCGAGAAAAAGGCGACGGAGGCTTCCAATCCGCCGCCTGATGAGGCTTCGACCGCTGAAATTTCTTCGCCAGCCGCAACCGATACCGTGGCCGACGAGCCTGTTGCCGCGGTGATTGAGCCGACCATAGACGCCCAGGGGCGTTCATATGCTTCCGGCAAGCGCAAAAATGCCATCGCAAGGGTGTGGATAAAGCCCGGTTCGGGAAAGATCACGGTTAACGGCCGCGATAAGGAAACTTATTTTGCCCGCCCGGTACTGCGTATGATTATTGCCCAGCCATTTGTCTCGACGGACCGCGAGGGACAGTTCGACGTTGTTTGCACGGTCAAGGGCGGTGGACTGTCCGGTCAGGCCGGTGCGGTGCGCCATGGCCTTAGCCGGGCCTTGGTCGCTTATGAGCCGGAATTGCGCGGTGTTCTCAAGAAAGAAGGATTTCTGACCCGCGATTCACGGGTTGTCGAGCGAAAGAAATACGGTCGTCGCAAGGCTCGGCGCAGCTTCCAGTTCTCCAAGCGCTAGGAGTCCTGTGGACATTCGTTACGGTGCCGACGGCTCTGTGTCAGGATGCGTAGACAGTTCTTTCCGGTGGGAAATGGAGGGTGACGGTCGTTCCCTTGCCTTTCTCGCTTTCGATCCCCAGGGTGCCGCCGCGCAGTTCCATCAGATCAAGGCAGATGTAAAGACCTAATCCGGTGCCTTTGTGCTTCCGGGAACGGGCCCCATCAACCTGCTCAAAGGGTCGTAAGGCCTCTGTTATGTCACGTTCGGACATCCCATAGCCGGTATCTGCAACCAGGACATTTATCGCACTGTCACGCCCCAGCTTGGCGGAAACTGTGACTCTGCCGTCTTCGGGGGTGAATTTTATGGCGTTTGAAAGAAGATTGTTGAGTATATGGATCAGAGTCTTCTCGTCACCGCGAAGCATGGGAAGATCGGCTTCAATGTTTGTCGCAATATGTAATCTTTGAGTTTTGACCATTGCGTCCATCATTTTGATGGAATTCTTGATCATAAAGGAAATGTTCAGGGGCTTTTCGTTTGTTTCATGTTTACTTGCGTCGATACTGGAAAGGTTAAGAATATCATCAATCAAGCTGCTCAGGAGTTTTCCGCTATTGTTGATATCGTCTATATATCTTTCATAGTAGGGATTATTCAGAGGACCGAAAGTTTTTGACCGCATCACATCGCTAAACCCCACGATAGCGTTGAGGGGGGTGTGTAGGTCATGGCTCATCGCGGCAAGGAAATCGGACTTGGCCTTTTTGGCGTTCAGGGATTCTTGCTTGGCCTTTCCAAACAGCTCTTTCAACAGTTCTTCGCGTTCTTCAAGTTTTTTAACAAATATTCTTAATGCGGCTCCCATATCAGATATTTCATCGTTACCGCCATCGGGTATTTCCTTGTCTTTGTTACCATTTGCGATCGCGCTCATTGCCTGCTGAATACCGACCACCCGGCGGCCAACATTAGTATCCAGATAGAGCACAACCAGTAAGGCCAAAATTGTTACCCCCAGGGAATATAACGTTACCTGCCATAATGAATTATCGATGCTTGTCTGAACATCCGCTATCATCTTGTTGATTTTTCCGGATATGCTGCCGGTGAGATCGGCCACGGAAAAAATCATGCTGTCGGCCCGGCGACCGTTTAGCAAAAGCTGGTAGTTAACCTCTTCGCCGATCTGCACAATGCTGTTATTATCTTTAAGCGACGCGTCTTCGGTGTTGGGGGCGGCGCCTTCTATTGCCAGACGCAGGTTATCAAAGCTTTTCTGCAGGGATTTTTCATTATTTTTTATATTGTTGATCTTTTCCGCGTCGTAGCCCAGTTCCGATATGACCTCGAGTTGGATGTTAATCCAGTCAAATTCATCTTCAATGCGATTGACAAAGGCGTCACGTGCCCATTTACCCTGCGCAATTATGAGATTGGATGCGGCTGTCGCTATGCCTTCACCCTGACGTGAAATTTCATAAGCGGACATCAGGGCGGGAAGCTCTTTGTCATGTATGCGTTCCAGGCTGGCTCTGTAATCAAACAGCTGTACCAAGCCCCACGCACTGGATACAACGCCAGCCGTCACCAACAGCATGAAAGCCAGCAAAACGCGCTGGCGGACGCCAAATCGTAATTTACGCACCCACCTTCTCCGCCTCCCCAATATAAATGGCAACAGCAACGCTGTGCCGGTTTTAATCAGTCCATATATCAGTTAGAACAGATTTTGCTCCGAGGTGGCAATAATGAAATTCAGCCTTAAATTTGTATTTGCGACGGTGAATAGGGGCTGGACCTATTAATTTGATGCGTAAATCGTTCGTTCCGGTGAAAAATGAAGGGTGATTGTTGTGCCCTTACCGACTTCACTTTCAATTTCCATCTCGCCATCGAGAAGTTTTATCAAATTAACGCAGATATGAAGGCCTAATCCGGTGCCTTTATGTTTTTTGGAGTGAACCTGGCTCACCTGTTCAAAGGGTCTTAGCGACCTGGTGACGTCATGCCTGGACATCCCACAGCCGGTGTCGGCGACCATAATATTTATCGAACTGTCCTGTTTCAGTCTGGCTGAGACCGTTACTTTACCGCCCTCGGGGGTAAATTTGACGGCGTTGGAAAGCAAATTGTTGAGTACCTGGGTCAGACTCTTTCCGTCACCACGAAGCATGGGAAGGCCGGTGTCAATGTCCATCGCAAGATGTAACTTTTGCATTTCTGCCATTGCTGCAACCATTTTGACGGACCCCTGGATCAGCGAAGGGATATGCAGGGGTTCTTCGCTAAGTTCATGTTTACCCGCTTCGACCTTGGAAAGATCAAGAATATTGTTAATCAAGCGAATAAGCAGTTCTCCGCTGTTGTTGATGTCGTTTGCATATTCTTCGTAATGAGGGTCGCCCAGGGGACCAAAGACTTTCGATCTCATCATATCGCTAAACCCAATAATAGAGTTCAGGGGGGTACGAAGATCATGGCTCATCGCGGCAAGAAAATCTGACTTTGCCTTGTTGGCGCTTACTGCCTCTTCATGATTTTTTTTCAGTAGTTCTTCACGTTCTTCAAGTTTTTCAACGAAGGTCCTTAATGCGACTCCCATATCGGATATTTCATCGTTGCCGCCATCGGGTATTTCCTCGCCCTTGTTGCCATTCGCGATCGCGCTCATTGCCTGTTGAATCCCGACTACCCGGCGGCCGACGTTATTGTCCAAGTAAAGCACAACCAATAAGGCAAAAAATGTTACCCCGAAGGAATACATGGTTATTTGCCATAATGAATTATCAATGCTGATCTGAACTTCCGCTATCATTCTGTTGATTTCACCGGAGACACTGCTGGTCAGATCCGCGACGGAAAAAGTCATGCTGTCAGCCCGGCGACCATTTAGCAAAAGCTGGTAATTAACCTTGTCGCTTATCGGCGTTATGCCGTTGCTGTTTTTTTTGGTGGTTAATTTGGTTTCGAGGGAGGCGCTTTTGAGTGCCAGAAGAAGGTCATTAAAGCTTTCCTTCAGGGCTTTTTCGTTGCCATTTATATTATTGATTTTCTTTGAATCGTAGCCCAGCTTGACGATGATCCCAAGCTGGGTGTCGATCCAATTGAATTTATCTTCAATGCGATTAACAAAGGCGTCACGCGCCCATTTGTCCTGTGCGATGATGAGTTCGGATGCGGCCGTAGTGATGCTTTCCCCCTGACGTGAAATTTCATAGGCGGATATCAGGGCGGGGAGCTCTTTGTTATGTATGCGTTCCAGGCGAATTTTATTATCAAGCAGCACTTTCATATTCCACAGGCTGGAGGCTACGCCGACAAATGCCAACAGCAAGAAGGCCAACAAAATTCGTTGGCGTATCCCAACACGAATTTTTCTCACCCCTCCCTCCCCAAATAAAGCAAGCCGCTAAGCTTGCTTTATAAGACTGGTGTGATGGTTTCGAAGTTCATCATATTAAATATGACGAACTTCGAAGACTGCGCCACACTGAATTCAACAAGATAGTATCTTCTATAATAAAAAAATCAGTGGTGCAAAACTTTGATTCTGGACACTGGCATTAGTATTACATTAAATGCTAATACTATATTGGCGTTTCATTAGTGTTTCATTGTTGTTTCATTACCGTTTCGTCGAGTAATAATAGCTTTTGTGATTTGGAGGTAGGGGGCAGGATGAGTCTCGTATTCAGATTTTTATTTGCAGTAATGATTGCCGTCCAATTTGTCCTGCTGTGGGGCGTTGACGGAGCCAGTGCCGGCCCGACCCTTGATGCGGCCAGAGCCAGGGGGAAATTGTTGTGCGGCACGGCAGGGAGCATCTATGCGGGGCGAATTGATTACGCCAAACCAGGTAACATGGGGGGGTTCAATCGAGATTTTTGCCGTGCCGTTGCGGCGGCCACTTTGGCGGATAGTTCGGCAATCAAGTTTATTCCACTGGTTCCGAAAAACCGGTTTCAGGCACTGCAGGAAGGCGCGATAGACGTTTTAGTACGCTCAAACACATGGACGTTGGTCCGGGATTCTTCGCTTGGTGTGCATTTTGCGGCAGTGAACTTTTATGACGGCCAAGGCTTTCTTGCCCCCGTGAGACTGGGGATCAAAAGCTTGTTGGAGCTTCGCAAAAAGGGGAAAAAGACTACTGTCTGCGTCGAAAAGAACACAACAACGATAGATAACGTCAGGGAATATATCAGCGATCACAATCTGCCGATCAAGGTAATGGAATTTAATTCTTTTGAAGAGGTTCGCTACGCTTTTATCGCCAAGCGATGCGATATATTTACCGCCGACATGTCGTTCATTATAGAGGTCCGCGCCGACTTTATACCGAAGCCCGATGATTATACCGTTTTGCAAGACGTAATTTCCAAGGAACCGCTGGCCGCTGCCGTGCGTGATGACGACCCGCAATGGTTTAACATTGTCCGCTGGTCCGTTTACGCCACCATTGAGGCCGAGGAACTGGGCATCACATCCGCCAACGCCGATACCTTGCGCAAAGACGGCACTACCGCTCAAAGGCGGTTTCTTGGGGTCGAACCAGGTTTGGGAAAGGCGTTGGGACTGAGCGACGATTGGGCGTACCAAATTGTTAAGTCAGTCGGTAACTATGGCGAAATTTTTGAACGTAACCTGGGAAAAGGAACGGTTTACAATCTTGATCGGGGCATAAACAATTTGTGGACCCGTGGGGGACTTATGTACGCACCGCCTTTTCATTGAAGCATTATCCGCTCCGATTGTGGCGATGTCAGCAACTCGCCGCGACAAAGGATAATATTTGACGCCATTTGAAGATTAAAAAAATGGACCGGAGGCAAAAAGCCTCCGGTCCTGGAGTTTATTGTGCTCTTGAGGGAAGTAAAGGGTCGTTTTCACGGCCCCGTCCAACAACTGCATAATGGTCTATCCGGCCCCCGTTATCTGTGACGACCATCACATCTGAAAAAAAATATTTTCGGATAATTCATCTCTATATTGTATTAATGTCACTTTCCATTGCCACGTATGGACGAAAAACAGGTTCCTTATTTCACAACGTTAGTCAGGGGACGATATTATGAACGACGCTCCGGACGAGTATCAGAAGCTTCTTGAACAGAAACGTTTCCTCGGCGAGGTAGAGCAGGGGATACGCCTGGCAAACCGCGAGATTATTCACAAAAACATACCTTCCATTGACAAGGACGGATTTCTTGTCTTTGCGGTGGCAGTGGGACGCTTGCGCGCCCACTATCTTGAGGCCGCCTTCAAGTTTGTAAAAAGTGAACACGGTGAGTTGCCGAAAGACACTGATATTTCAGAACTTTGCCACCGCCGTGAGATGTACGAAGAAACATGTGCCGCATTTGATGCTCTGCGCGAGGCTATTGAAAAGGGCTATGTGGACGTAGATATGACCGGCACATAAAAATGGCAGCGGGGGGGCAGACCGTCTTATTGTCGTAAGGCATGATTGGTACGATCACGAAACATTTCAACTGCAAACGAAGTTGTAGGGTCAAGGCTTAGGTCCTGAGCCTAGTTTACAGTGGTCTTTTTCGGGCGCACCGACAAAAGTTTGATTATGTCCTTATAGAGAAACTTTTTTTCGATCAGGTCCAATCCGGCGGCATCAAGATACTGTTCCGTATTGCGGTTAAACTCGGCACCATAGGCAAATCGCACCCAAGGTGCCCAAAGTTTCATGATAAAACGTCTCATGGGATTTTCCGAAATGTCATATTCAAGAATATGGATGGTGCCGTCTGGGCGGCAGACCCGGCAAAGTTCTTCAAGAGCGGGCTGCTGGCAAGCGGTGTCGAGCACGCAAAAAAGGAAGGTTGAGATTATTCCGTCAAAACTGTCATCGGCGAAATCCATCTTCATCACATTCATTTGGCGCAGATCAACCGCTATGCCCATCCTGTCCCTGCGCTGCATGGCGCGGTCCAGCATTGCCGGGCTGAGGTCGATGCCGGTAACCCTGGAGCCATCGGGATAGAAGGGAAAATTACGCCCGGTACCAACCCCTGCGTCGAGCAACTCGCCCTTTAGTCCACTAAACAACACCCGGCGCAAGGGCTTGTAGCGGCCATGCTCGAAAGGCAGGTCCAGGATATCGTAGAGCCGGGCAATGCTTTTATAGGTTTTTGTTTGCATATAAAGCCTCTTTGCTGCCCTTTGCCTTCATTCACAAGCGATCCCTGTTCCGGTTATGGTCCTGTTTGGACCGGGTTGCAAACCCATTCGGCATGGCTTTCTCTGTCGAAACTCAAGTTAGCTGGTGTTTTGTTGTCGGCAGCAGGACTACCAGCCCCGCCGCTATCGCCGCCATGCCTGCCGACGTCCACAGGCAGGCCTCAAGCCCAGCGGTCTGGTAAACCAGGCCGGACAGCAATGTTCCGCCGAAACGGCCAACTGCGTTAGCCATATAATAGAAGCCGACGTTAAGCGCCACTTTGTCATGATCCGAATAAGCGACGATCAGGTAAGAATGGACGGACGAATTGACGGCAAAGACGATGCCGAAGATCATCAATCCCCCGATCAGGATTATGGGTGAGCCGCCCATACGCAAGCCGAGCGCGATCAGGACGGGCAGGGCGGGCAGCCCAAAGCTCCATATACCGGCGGCCCGGGCAGCCGATGCGGCATCACGCGTTTGGTGGAGCAACTTTGGAACGGCGGCCTGGACGATGCCGTAGCCGATGATCCACGAGGCCATGAAAACCCCGACCTCATCAAAGCTCCAGTTCATGTTGCTGTAGAGATAGATTGGCAGGCCGACCACGAACCACACATCCCTTGAGGCGAACAGAAAAATACGGGAGGCCGAGAGGATATTGATCTCCCGCGATTTGGCGAACAGATCCCGCCTCGCCACCTGTCCGGCCTTGCCCAGTTCCGATTTTATCGAGGAGACGGCGAGCAACAGGACGACCACCAGCATTCCCGCCATCGACCAAAGGGACAGGCGAAAGCCGATCCACTCCAACAGCACCCCTCCCAACAGGAATCCGGTACCCTTGAGCGCGTTCTTGGAGCCGGTGAGCAGGGCCACCCACTTGAACAAAAGGCCATGCCCTCCATCCTTTACCACCAGCTTTACGGCGCTCTTGGAACTCATCTTGGTGAGATCCTTGGCAATCCCGCTAAGCGCCTGCGCCGCCATCACGTAGGCAACCGACAATGCCGGTATCCACCCCGGGGACAACGCAGAAAGCATCAGCAGCGCCCCGATCTGGATGGCTAGTCCGGCAAACAGTGTGATCCGCAGCCCGAAGCGGGCTCCGATCCAGCCACCAAAGAAATTGGTAATTATGCCCATCGCCTCGTAGAGCAGAAACATAAAGGCAAGGTCCAGTGGCGAGTATCCCATGCGGTGGAAGTGTAACAACACCAACATGCGCAATGCGCCATCGGTAAGGGTAAAGGCCCAATAAGCGGCGGTTACGGCGGCGTAATTGCGGATATCGGCGATAATCTGTTTTCCTTTGCCGTCGCGCCCCGTGATCTTTGTCACGAATGGCAATTGCTCATAGACAGGTTGCTACCTTGCGGGCCAGGTCGATCATCCGGTTTACGTAACCCCATTCGTTGTCGTACCAGGCGTAGACCTTCACCATTCGCCGATCGACAACCATCGTCGAGGGGGCGTCAATGATGGATGAGCGCGCGTCGTTGATGTAGTCGGTCGAAACCAGGGGGCGTTCTTCGTAGCCTAGGATACCCTTTAGCGGACCATCCGCCGCAGCCTTGAACAGGGAGTTGACTTCCTCGATCGTGGTATCGCGGCCTACCTCGAAGACGCAGTCGGTAAGAGAGGCGTTAAGTAACGGAATCCGAACCGCATGGCCATTCAGCTTTCCCTCAAGCTCCGGGTAGATCAGGGTTATTGCCTTTGCCGATCCGGTGGTCGTGGGAATCATCGAATTTATCGCCGAACGCGCCCGGCGCAGGTCTTTATGGGCCGTATCGACGATTACCTGGGTGTTGGTGACGTCATGGATCGTAGTTATGACGCCGTGCATTATCTTCAGGTTCTCATGTATTACCTTAACCACAGGAGCCAGGCAATTGGTGGTACAGGAGGCGGCGGTTATGAGATGGTCCTTGTCTGGATCATATAGGTGGTCATTGATGCCATAGACCAGGTTCAGCGCCCCTTCCTTGACCGGCGCCGCGACGATTACTTTTTTGGCGCCGTTATCAAAATGGGGCTGTAGCAGGCTTTGGGTGCGAAATTTGCCGGTGCTTTCGATCACCAGATTAACCCCGAGATAGCCCCACGGGATGTCCTTGGGTTCCGGGTATTCGGTAAAGCCTATTCTCTTGCCGTCAATGATTATTGTATCGCCATCGGCCAGACACTCCCGGTCCCAGCGTCCGTGTACCGTGTCGAATTTGGTCAGGTGGGCGGCGCACTCGGCCCCGCCCTTGACCTCGTTGATATGGACAATTTCAATTTCCGGGTCACCCCAGGCAGCGCGAAGCGCCAGCCGACCCATTCGCCCATAGCCGTTGATCCCGATCCTGAGTGTCATTATGTGAGCCTTGGTATAATCACAATTTGCAGAACCCGTTCGTCCTGGTCAGGTCTCCGCAGATGTCGGGATTGCCCTGGCAACAGTCCTCCGTGAGGAAGGCGACCAGGTTTCTCAGCCCCTCGATGTAGGCGGCATAGAAAATGTGGCGGGTGGAACGTCGGGATCGCACCATGCCCGCATTCTCCAAGGCGCTCAGGTGATGGGACAGGGTTGGCGGCGACACCCCAAGTCGCTCGGCAATTGCCCCCGCCGCCAGTCCGTTAGGCCCCTCGCGAACGAGAAGGCGTACCGTTTCCAACCTGGTTTCCTGAGCCAGCGCGGAAAATGCTTTCATTGCTTTTGATATTTTCATAGTTATTGAAGTATCAAAATACAACCTTTGACGCAAGCGGGATATTTGAAGCCTATTCCCCGGTTGCCGGACATAACACTCAGGCAAAAGAATCCATGGAAGAATACGAAGTGCTACGGGATCATGGGCGATTCACCCGGAAGAATATGCTATAACCGGTTTCATGAGTAAGCTGGTCAGTGTCACCTACTATTCCGATATTCTGTGTATCTGGGCCTATTGCGCCCAGGCGCGTGTTGACGAGCTTCGGGCGCGTTTTGCGGATCAGGTGGAGATTGATTTCCGGTTTATTTCCGTCTTTGGAAACACCCGGCTGAAAATTGGTGACGGATGGAAAGATCGTGGAGGGTTCGAGGGATATGATGACCATGTTGGCGAAATTGCCGAACGCTTTCTTCACGCAGAGGTCCATCCTCAACTGTGGTGCAAAACCAGACCCGCATCTTCGGCGAGCCCTCACCTGTTCCTGAAAGCGGTTCATCTGGCCGATCGCGGAGGATTCGAGAAAGCGGCATGGGCGTTCAGGCAGGCATTTTTCAAGGAGGCGCTGGACATAGCCGATGTCGATGTTCAGTGGGGGATTGCCGGTGAATTGGGTGTTTCACTCAAGGGTGTTGAACTGGCGCTGAAGAACGGAATGGCGATGGCGGCGCTGTGCGAGGATTACCAAATGCAGAGGGATCACCTTATCGAGGGAAGCCCAACCTTCCTGCTAAACGATGGCCGCCAGAAATTGTTTGGCAATGTGGGCTACCGGGTGATCGAGGCAAATATCCATGAATTGCTGCGCACCACGGATTTTTCCCAAGCCAGTTGGTGCTGATTTTTAATTTTGGCCTACCCCCCCAGGTAATCCCGCCGCAACCTCATGAGAACTCACATCTAGCTGATGACCTTGGCTATTTTCTTTAAGGTTTCCTTACTTTCGCCAAGCACACATATTGCGTCACAGTGTTTGCGCAAATCAGAGAACAGAATGTAATAAATTTCGATTTTGTTGCTTCTGATCGCTGGCCTGCCTAGCTGAAAAACCAGTTCTTTTTCTCTGTTGTCTGGGATAATCAGGAAAAGCAAAGACGGATCTTCAGGAAATGAAAAATACAAATCGGTAAGCCGAAGAATTCCAGAATATATTGATGTGCTTTTTTCTACTTCAAAAGCGCCAACAATCTT
>CAZEFJ010000001.1:6688-18039 GCA_964511465.1 uncultured Hyphomicrobiales bacterium | reverse complement strand
ATCAAACAAAAAACCGGAAAACGCCCCCAAGTCTCTGGAAAGGGTGTCTCTATACTGGTTGTTTTTTTCTACAATCACCTCCCGCATACGAAGGTATTCTCGCCATGAGCCGAGCTTAACTTTATCCTTAAATAAGTGGTTAAATCCGTTCACTATTGCTGTGTTGAACGGTGGAATAATTTCAGGATGAAGAAAATATAAAATGTTGGCGACGGCTGGTCCCAGCCCCTTTATTTTCCGCTGATCAAGATGAATTATTTCCTTTATTATTTGGTCTTCTCTTGTGGCGTTATAACAATTTTCAAGAAATTGGCCGAATGCCGCCTTATTCTCTTCATTCTCATAAATATCCGGAATCCGAAGCTTCGGCTTCCAGTAAAAAGCATGTGACGCCCCCATAAACACTTGTTTTTGTTCCGTGATGCAATTTAAGACAAACTCTAATGATGAACCTTTATAGTCATTCCCAAAATTTTGAGTTTTAATATCCTGTATTATTTTTTGGACACCACGCCTTATCGAGCGAAAAGCTTTTAAACGCTCATCGTTATTGATGAACCACGTATTAAATACGGATTCTTCATCCGATTTATATTTTTCAAGTAATTCTTGTAATTCCATTTCCCCACCCCCTTTGAACGTCTCACTCATATTGAGAGTTCCACCGCATGATATGCGTCCTGTTGGGTGAACTCAACGGGCGTGCCGATGACCTGTGATTACTAAAAATAAAGCATTAAAAACATGCTCTAAATTGGCGCAGTCAACAGCTTTTTGCCCAAAAGCGCGCCAAACCTTGGGTTTTTAGAGCTACAGAGAGGCGGCAGCGGAGGATTGTTGGTTACAAAAAAATGGCGGATGGGGTGGGATTCGAACCCACGAAACCCTCTCGGGTTTGCCGGTTTTCAAGACCGGTGCCTTCAACCGCTCGGCCACCCATCCAGCTTTGCCTGTCAATGTAATTGAAAATTCTTATACGGGAAATTGGCCCGGCTGGCTTTTTAATGCAACCCGGTACGGTATTTTTTTATTATTTAACCCAGGTATCATGTTTCCGTTTGGGTCCTTTGGCGTTTTATGCCAATGGCAGCATTGGCGGTGATCGAGGCAATAATGATAAATCCACCGACCAAAGCCATAAGGGATGGGGCCTCGCCGATACCGACCCACGCCCATAAAGGGCCGAGAACGGTTTCTATCAATGCCAGTAATGCCACCTCGGCGGCCGGAACTGTCCGGGTGCCGCCCAGGAACAGCGCCAGCGACAGGGGAAGAATAATGAATCCGTCCAGGGCCAGGATTGCCATGTCATGAGCGATGATCTGGGAAGGCTGGGTGAACAGCAACGCCAGTCCTGCGCCGATAAAACCGGCCAGGCATAGAGCCGGGGTCATATCGCGTTGCCTTACCTTGCGCAGAACAATCAGGTTCAGGCCCATAAGAAGGGCCGTAGCACTTGCCATCAGGTCTCCAAGCCAGGTTCCTCCGCCAAGTGATTCCACGAATATTATCCCTATTCCTGCCAATGCGACGGTAATTGAAACCCAGGTTCTGGACGGAACCGCCTCACCGATCAGCCACCATCCCAAAACGGCGCTTAAAAAAGGCATAGTGGCGAGTATAACAAGGGTATTGGCAACCGTGGTATAGGTGATCGCCACGACAAATCCCAAATTGCCGCCGACCATGAGTAGTGCCGAAAACAGCCCTGTTTTGCCGATAGAACGCCATACCTCCAAGGTTCGGGAACGGTAGCGCAGGGCAATGATCAAGGCCAACGACAGCCCCATGAACAGCGATCGAAAGAATGTCATTTGCCAAATCCCGGCATCATCAATGAGGCGTATCAGAAGGCCGTCCGGGCTGATTATTATCATTCCCAGCGCAGACATGGATATGCCGCGCATGTACGGCGTCATTAAAGGGAGGCGTTTGTTCGGCATTGGCAAAACTTGAGTGTCCGGAAATATGCGTATTGCACAGCTTTGTGTATCAGACTATCACCGGCTAATGTTTTTCACATTATCGAAATTTTTCTGGTTTATCGTCGAGCCCTCAAATGTCATCTTGTTGCTGATATCTGTCGGTGCCTTGATGATTTTTAGCCCGTGGTGGCGCGCTGGGCGCGTACTGGTTAGTTTGGCTGCGATATCTGCGCTGGGGCTGGCAATTTTGCCGATTGGTAATATCTCGCTGCTAGAACTGGAAAATAGATTTCCCGTAGCCGTAAAATTGCCCCCGCGGGTGGATGGAATAATTGCTCTGGGCGGTGTTGCAAGCCAGTTCGTTACTCGTTCACGAGGCCAGATATCACTGGGCGGAGCGGTCGAAAGATTAACCGAGTTTGCATCACTATCCCGTCGTTATCCTGATGCAAAACTTGTTTTCACAGGTGGTTCAGGAGATGTCTTCAGGCAAGACATAAAGGAAGCAGACGTCTTGGGACCATTTTTTAAAAGCCTTGGTATGGATGTTGGCCGTATCATCTTTGAGAACCGTTCCCGCAATACTTTTGAGAATGCCGTAAATACCTTCGAGCTGGTCAAACCAGGTGCCGACGAAACATGGATATTGATTACATCGGCATTTCATATGCCGCGCGCCTTCGGCACTTTTCGCAAGGCCGGATGGAATATAATTCCATATCCCGTAGACTTTTACTTCGAGGGTAATGAAATGTTCAGTCTTTCCTTTAATCTTGGTGCCGGTATGTCCAGGTTTGCTGCGGCTCTGCATGAATGGCTGGGGCTTGCCTTTTATCGGCTGACGGGAAAATCGGATGTCTTTTTTCCGGCGCCTGTAGGACAATGATGTTAATGCGGCTCATTAGGGGAGCGGGGGAGCATGGCAACTAACCTATTTTCAGTTTTTTCCCGGTGTCGATTGTTCGGGTTAACCATTGTTGTTGTCATGGCTGCGGGATTGCCGCCGGTCGAGGCCGGGACCGTGTCCTTTCAGGAATGGCTGAAAGGAGTCCGTAGTGAGGCGATATCCCTTGGTATAAGGCCAAACATCCTGGATTCCGCGCTGCGTGGTATCAGCTTAATTCCACGGGTTATCGAACTGGACCACAAGCAGCCGGAATTTACCCTGACGTTCCGCCAGTATCTGGACCGTGTGGTACCGCCAAGCAGGGTCAAAAGAGCCAGACGAAAACTCAATGAAAACCGGGCGATACTGGAAGAAGTGGGGCGTAAATTCGGCGTCCAGCCACGCTTTATCGTTGCCTTCTGGGGAATCGAGACCGACTTTGGTCGTCAAAAAGGTGGTTTTTCGGTAATCAGGGCCCTCGCCACCCTCGCTTACGACGGACGGCGCAGTAAATATTTCCGGGGCGAGCTGATGAACGCGCTAAAAATACTTAATCAGGGTCATATAAGTGTTTCCGAGATGATCGGCTCATGGGCCGGGGCGATGGGACAAAGTCAGTTCATGCCGTCTTCGTTTCTTTCGTTCGCCGTCGATTACGACGGTGATGGGCGCAAAGACATATGGAACGACAAGGCTGATGTCTTCGCCTCTGCCGCCAACTATCTCTCCCGGTCCGGCTGGAAGGGAGACCAGACCTGGGGAAGGCCGGTGAGGCTGAGTAAAGAGCTTGATAAAAACGTTATTGGACTGAAGGTCAGGAAACGCCTGAGCGAATGGCAAAAGCTGGGAGTGCGCCGTAACGACGGCAGCGACCTGCCCAAGCGCGACTTGATGGCATCGGTGGTGCTGGCGGAAGGGGCTGGTGGGCCAGCCTTCATCGTTTATGACAATTACCGTACCATATTGAAATGGAATCGTTCGACCTTCTTCGCCGTCGCCATAGGATCGCTTGCCGATCGTATCGGAGATGGATAAAATACCTTATAAAGCGAGTTCTGTTTGCCTTTCATACCAAATATAGCATATTTTGCCAAGGCAGGGCGAATGTTATGGGAATAAAACGCAATTTTGCGCGCGGTCTGATCCTGGTAGCGGGGGCCATGGTGCTGTCCTCCTGTGCCGAGACCCAGTTTATCGCCCATACCGCAAAAAGCTTATCCAGAAGCATGCCGCCGGATAACTCGAACGTAACCTATAAGGTCGGCAGTCCTTATGTAGTCAGGGGAGTCAGGTATTCTCCGAGAGTAGACTATAATTATGACGAAACCGGCATTGCATCATGGTATGGAAGCAAGTTTCATAATCGCCGTACTGCCAATGGTGAAATATTTAATATGAATGCGTTGACGGCGGCGCACAAAACCCTGCCGCTGCCCAGCTATGTAAGTGTGACAAATCTGTCAAACGGTCGCAGCATTGTTCTCAAGGTCAATGATCGAGGCCCTTTCGTCAATAACCGGATTATCGACATTTCCCGTCGGGGGGCGCAGATGCTTGGCTTCTTAAGGCAGGGAACCGCACGGGTCAGGGTGCGGATACTGGCCCGGGAAAGCCGGGCGCTGGCGTTGCGCCTGGGGGGTGGCGGGCGGATGAATGGCGGAGAGACGCTGACGGCGGCGAATTCGCCGATTAAAATAAGCCGGATGCCAAAGCCCGAGGTTAGTCAAAAAACCTTGCCGCTGCCGCCCGGGGCAAATGCCGCCGCGCCGCAGCCAGTTCCTCCGCCGCAACAAGTCAGCCGTACCAATGTTTCGACCACCGCCACAGGGGGTCCGGTGGAGCGCAGCCCGCTTCCCGATTTGGGCAAGGTGACTCAATTGGCGATCCGGCCAACAAAAATATTTGTTCAGGCCGGAGCTTTCTCGTATTTCGATACCGCAAACAGGATTCGGGCAAAACTGAACATGCTGGGCGGGCCGGTCAAGGTTACGTCGATTTTTATTAATGGGCGGGACTTGTTCAGGGTCCGCATCGGGCCGTTAAGCAACGTTAAAGAGGCTGATTTCTTTCTTGCAAGAGCAATTAAAAATGGTTTCATCGACTCTAAAATAATCATTCTGGATTAATAATGTATAATAATAAAACAGGAATTAAAACAAAGTGTTAAATGGTTCTGTAAAACAAATACATAAATTATTTGAATGCGGTTGCCAGGCTTTCCGCAAGGGCCGGGTCATGATATTGGCCGTTGGCTTGCTTGTTATGATGTCGGGGATCGCCATTGTTCATCCGGCGGGGGCTGTCGAGACCATCGCCCGCGAAGCGATTATTATGGATATTGATACCGGTGCGGTGTTATTCGAGAAAAACGCCGACAGGCCCATGGCACCTGCTTCGATGAGTAAACTGATGACCGTTTACATGCTGTTTGAACGGCTAAAGGACGGCAGCCTGTCACTGGATGATACCTTTCCGGTAAGCGAAAACGCATGGCGTCGCGGCGGTGCCAAAAGCGGCAGTTCAACAATGTTTCTTGAACCGGGCTCAAGGGTCAGGGTCGAAGATCTTATCCGCGGCATCATAATTCAGTCGGGCAACGACGCATGCATCGTGGTTGCCGAGGGGCTGGCCGGAAGCGAGGAGGCGTTTGCCAAGGAAATGACAGATCGGGCCAGAGAAATAGGCCTTACTCAAAGCACCTTCAAAAACGCCACCGGATGGCCCGACCCTGAACACCAGATGTCGCCCAGGGATCTTGCCGTATTGGCCAAGCGCCTGATCGACGAATTTCCCGAATACTATCACTATTTTTCTGAAAAATCGTTTACTTACAATAATATACGCCAAGCTAACCGAAATCCTCTGCTATACAAGGATATGGGAGTGGATGGCTTGAAAACCGGCCATACCAAGGAATCGGGGTATGGACTGACGGCTTCGGCAGTCCGTGGAGAGCGACGGTTGATCCTTGTAGTCAACGGCCTGCCAAGCAAAAAATCGCGGGCTCGTGAGCCGGAACGCCTGCTCGAATGGGGGTTCAGGGATTTCAACAATTACGCCATGTTCAAGGCCGGTGAAACGGTGGCGCAGGCAAATGTCTGGTTGGGAAAGAAAGCCACCGTGCCCCTGATTATAAATAATGATCTGTTAATCACCATGCCGCGCAAGTCGCGGCGCAAAATGAAGGTTACGGTTAATTTCTCCGAACCTATTCCGGCACCTGTCAGGAAGGGGGATGAGATTGCCAGACTAAGGGTTTCAATACCGGGCAGGGATACCCTGGAAATTCCCTTGCTCGCTGGTGCCGGGGTCGGGCGCCTTAGCCTTGTCGGGCGGCTCGGCGCGGCATTGCAATATATTCTTTGGGGCGAATCCGGTTGAGCGGGGCTGAGCCAGGCAGGTTCATTACCTTTGAAGGCGTCGATGGTGCCGGCAAGTCAACCCAGGTTGCCCGTCTGGCGTGCAGTCTTCGCGAAGTCGGTCTGGAGACCGTAACTACGCGTGAGCCGGGTGGCGCGCCGGGGGCCGAGGAAATACGCGCTTTGCTGGTCGAAGGCGAGGTCGAGCGCTGGGATTCCCTGAGCGAGGCACTTCTTCATAATGCGGCCCGTAACGAGCATTTGAAAAAAACCGTATTGCCGATGTTGGCGGCGGGAAACTGGGTCATATCAGACCGTTTTTCCGATTCCACCACCGCCTATCAGGGATATGGCCAGGGGCTGGATCTGGATCTGCTGAGGCGGCTGGATAATCTTGTTGTTGGCGGCTTCTCCGCTGATTTGACTCTAATATTGGATATAGATGTAAAGATCGGCCTTGAACGTGCGGTTTCGGCATCCGGCGACGAGGATCGCTATGAACGGATGGGGGTAGATTTTCTGCAACGTCTGCGCCAGGGGTTCCTTGACATTGCCGGGCGCGAGCAGGATCGTTGCGTCATAATAGATGCCGAAAATTCGGTCGAAAACATCGAGGCGCTAATCCGCGAAGCCGTGTCCCGCCGTCTGGGAATTTCGTGGTCATGAGCACCGCCGTTGCAACGGATGAGCCGGAGTGGCCGCTGCCGCCGCGAAACAACCCCGAGCTTGTCGGCCATGAAGAGGCCGAGCAGGTTCTTCTAAAAGCCTTTTATTCCGGGCGTATGGCTCATGCCTGGCTGATTTCAGGCCGCCGTGGCATCGGTAAGGCGACACTGGCCCATCGTTTTGCCCGTTTTGTTCTTTCCACGGGTTGTAGTGGTGGGGCAGGGGGGGGGCTGTTGCCCATCTCCGCCGAGCCGTCATCACTTTACCTGGCCCCTGGCGAGCCGGTCTTTCACAGATGCGCCGCCGGTGGACACGCCGACCTGATATGTATCGAGCGAAGTCTTAACGACAAGGGTAAATTACGGTCTGAAATCGTCGTTGACGACGTTCGTGAAATTGGCGGTTTCCTTAATCTGACCGCGGCCGAGGGCGGCTGGCGGGTGGTGATAATCGACAGTGCCGACGAAATGAACCAAAGCGCTGCCAACGCGGTACTTAAGGTTCTCGAAGAACCGCCGGCAAAGACGATCATGATGCTTGTCAGCCATGCCCCGGGGAGGCTGCTGGCGACCATCCGTTCGAGATGCAGGCGACTTCAGTTGAAGCCCCTAACACCGGATATGGTAACCGGAATGATCGAGAGATGCCGCCCCGAGCTGAGCCTTGACGAAGTAAGGGAACTGAGCCAGCTGTCCGAAGGTTCCATCGGTCGTGCCATTAGCCTTGCCGACGAAGGCGGTGTAGAGCTTTACCGCGACCTGCTTGCGGTACTGGATACGTTAGGGAAACTGGATGTTTCGGCATTGCACAAACTTGCCGACAGGGTGGGGAAAAATGGTGCCGGGGAAACCTTCCGCACGGTTGGAGAATTATTAACATGGTGGCTGGGACGCTTGATCCTGTTTACCGCCGGATCACCTGTCGGTGACGGGGCAGGGGAGGACCGGGGGCTGATAGAGCGTCTGGCGGGAAGTTCCGTTGAGCTTGATTGTTGGCTGGAGGTGTGGGAGAAGATCAACCGCCTGCTGGCCAGGACAGAGAGTTCCAGTCTGGATCGCAAGCAGGTATTTATCAACGCCATTCTAGCCTTGGAGAATACCGTCGGTTAATCCCATGGAAGAAAAAAAACCGCGATATTACGTCACCACACCGATTTACTATGTCAACGATGTGCCCCACATAGGCCACGCGTACACTACGCTTGCCTGTGACGCATTGGCCCGTTTCAAGCGTCTGGACGGCTTTGACGTTAAATTCCTTACCGGCACCGATGAACATGGCCAGAAGGTAGAGACCTCGGCCAGGGACGCCAACGTCGATCCTAAGGAATTCACCGACAGGGTTTCCGAAAATTTTCGCCAACTGGCCAAATTTATGAATTTCTCCAACGATGACTTCATCCGCACCACCGAGAAGAGGCACTACGATTCGACCCGCAGCCTGTGGAAGTGTCTGGTCGATCGTGGCCATATCTATCTTGGCACCTACGCTGGCTGGTATGCGGTGCGTGATGAGGCATTTTACGCCGAGGGAGAGCTTTCCCAAGGCCCCGACGGCAAAAAACTGGCACCGTCCGGGGCGGAAGTGGAATGGCTAGAAGAACCCAGCTATTTTTTCGATCTGTCGAAGTGGCAGGAGCCTTTGTTGGACTTTTATCGGAAAAACCAGGATTTTGTCCTGCCCAAGACCCGGCTAAACGAAGTGGTCAGCTTCGTTAACGGTGGACTGCAGGATTTATCGGTATCAAGGACCAGCTTCAAGTGGGGAATTCCGGTTCCCGACAATGACGATCACATCATGTATGTGTGGCTGGACGCCCTGACCAACTATATTACCGCGATCGGCTATCCAGAGACCGAAACTGGGCAATACGCCGATTACTGGCCCGCCGATGTGCATATGGTGGGCAAGGATATCCTTCGCTTTCATGCGGTATACTGGCCGGCCTTTCTGATGGCGGCAGGGCTGGAGCCGCCAAAAAGGGTATTCGCCCATGGCTGGTGGACCAACGAAGGGCAAAAAATTTCCAAGTCGCTGGGCAATGTCATTGATCCCATTCATCTGATTGAAACATATGGTCTTGATCCGGTTCGCTATTTTCTGCTGCGCGAGGTGCCGTTCGGCAACGACGGAGATTTTTCACACCAGGCCATGGTTCATCGGATAAACAGCGACCTTGCCAATGATCTCGGCAATCTGGCCCAGCGGGTGTTGTCGATGATCCAAAAGAATTGCGCCGCAATGGTGCCGGAACATGGCAAGTTTAACGCCGAAGACGATGAACTTTTTAGCCGCACGGATGATCTGATTGAAACCCTGAGAAGCTGTATGGATCGTCAGGCCTTTCATGAATACCTGGAAACGGTGTGGGTAGTAATTCGTGCAGCCAATGCCTATGTCGATCATCAGGCTCCGTGGAAGCTGAAAAAGGACGATCCGGAGCGTATGGGAACGGTACTCTATGTGCTGGCCGAAACGGTCCGCATGATTGCCGTTCTGCTACAGCCTTTCATGCCGGATTCAATGAGCCGGATGCTTGAACAGTTGGCGGTTGATCCCGAATGTCGAAATTTCAGCTTTCTCGATTCCGCCCACCGATTGCCACCCGGAAAGTCTCTGGCCAAACCGGAAGGGGTGTTTCCGCGTATTATTGACGAGTAATGTGACGGACATCACTGCAATATCGTCTGGATAGGCGTATAAGTACCAGTCATGTCCAATTTGTTAGCCATATCCTCCTCCAGCCAAGCCACGGTGCAGACCCTGCAACGTTCGGCCGAGGTGCGGGCGAAGATATTTAACCAGTTGTCGCAAGGGCTTCGCGTCAGCCGCCCGTCAGATGGTCCCGCCGCCTTCTTTCAGGCCAAGGGATTGACCAACCGGGTGAGCGACCTGTTGCAGGCCAAGGACGGTATCGGGCAGGCGGTAAGCAGTGTCGAAACGGCGCTGGTGGGAACCAGTGCGATAAACGATCTTAGCAAACAGCTTAAAGGTATCGCGTTATCGGCACGTAACGCGACATCGACCAGCCAACGTCAGGCGGCGGCCAGCCAGTTTGACGAGTTACGCCGCCAGATTACCAGTATTGCCAATGATGCAAGCTATAATGGGATTTCTTCCATAGGCAGCTCCCCTAATAATCTTGACGTAAGCCTTAACGGCAGCGGATCGTCCTCGGTTACCGTCAACGGCGCGGCCTCCGATGCCGCCGGTCTTGGTATCGGTAACGCCGCCAGCTTTAATAATTTTGCCACCAGCGCGGATATTACCAACGCCGTTGCAAATGTCGATGCGGCGATTACCACGCTACGCTCGCGGTCATCCGGTTTTGGCTCCGATGTGGCACTGTTGCAGATCCGCTCAACATTCACCCAAAACCTGACCAACACCCTGAACGAGGGGGCCGCCAAGCTGGTTTCCGCCGACCTTAACGGGGCCGCGGCGGCTCTTCTTTCCGAACAGACCAGATCACAGCTTGCCCTTCAGGGATTGCAGGTTTTGGCCAGTGGCGAGAAACTGGTAGCCAGGTTATTATGAATAAAAGAGCATTTCATGCCTATCAGCAGACCGGCAAGTCAGCCCTTGGCGGGCGTTCGGCCTTGGCCCTGGCGTTTTCCAAGGCGGCCCGGCTTCTCGATAGCGCCGTTGCCGGTGGTGGTGATGAATATGTCGATGCGTTAATGTTTAACCGGACCCTGTGGACGATCATCCAGGCCGATCTGACGGATGACGGCAATGTATTGCCCGATATCGTCAAGGCCAATATTTTAAGCCTCAGTCTTTTTGTCGATCGCGAAATATACAAGGCTGCGGTCGACCCCAGTCGTGATAGCCTGACGGCGATGATAAATATCAATCGCAATATGGCTGAAGGCCTGTTCTCTGCGCCCGGAAATGCCCTCTGATGAGTTATCCCCTGGTGGATAGCCATTGCCACCTTGATTTTCCCGATTTTGAAAATGAACTTGACGAGCTCATAGAGCGTGCCACCAGGGCAGGCGTCGGGTGGATGCTGAGCATATCGACCAGAATCAGCCGGTTAGACGAGTTGACAAGTATAGCCGAAAGCTTCGATAACGTTTTTTTCACGGCCGGGGTTCATCCTCACGAAGTGGCTAACGAGGCGGAAGTCACGGCCCGTCAACTTGTTGGCATGGCGAGGCATCCCAAGGTCGTCGGGTTTGGCGAGACCGGGCTTGATTATCATTATGAGAACAGCCCAAGGAAGGCCCAGGAAGCGAGTTTCCGAACCCATATCGAGGCGGCCCGTGAAAGTGGCTTGCCGGTGATAGTCCACACCCGCGATGCCGATGCCGATACCCTGCGGATTCTTGAAGATGAATACGTCAAAGGGGCGTACAGAGGCCTTATTCACTGTTTCAGTTCAACCGGATATTTCGCCGAAAGGGTATTGGAAATGGGATTTTACATCTCGTTTTCCGGTATAGTTACCTTCAACAAGGCGGATGAATTACGCCGAATAGCAGGCAAAATCCCCCTGGAAAGGATGCTGGT
>CAZEFJ010000001.1:0-6588 GCA_964511465.1 uncultured Hyphomicrobiales bacterium | reverse complement strand
AGTGGCGTTCCGGCGGTCGATGGCCGGGGCTGGGGGCGGTGTGACCCGAAAAACCCCAAAAATATCCGCACCCGTCCGTCGGCCCTGATCGAAGACGACGATGGCGTCCGGGTTTTGCTGGATACTTCCCCCGACCTCCGC
This sequence comes from uncultured Hyphomicrobiales bacterium, assembly GCA_964511465.1. GTDB lineage: Bacteria > Pseudomonadota > Alphaproteobacteria > Rhodospirillales > 2-02-FULL-58-16 > JAZFTA01. The sequence continues at coordinate 6,447 of CAZEFJ010000001.1, read as the reverse complement.
CAGCAGTTGCTGAGTGCCGGTGTTAACAAGTTGGACGGGGTCGTTTACAGCCATGCCCATGCCGATCATTTGCATGGCATAGACGATCTTAGGGCAATCAATCGTTCGCTGGGCGCGCCGCTGAACATTTATGCCGATGCGACGACCCTTGAGGTGATCAGAAAGCGCTTTGGCTATGTATTGGAGCCCTTGGCCGGCGGGACTACGTTCTTTTACAAGCCGACCCTTATATCCAATGAGATATGCCCGGATGTCGACTTTAACATTGGCTCGATTGAGATTACGCCGATTGGCCAGGATCACGGTTTCAGTCGGTCCCTGGGCTTTCGCCTGGGTTCCATCGGATATACCACGGACGTGGTGGAAATGTCTGAAGATGCCTTTCGGGTATTGGAAGGGGTCAGATTGTGGATAATCGGTACTCTTTGCGACAATCCCCATCCCACCCATGCCCATGTTGAAAAGGCACTTGGATGGATCGGCAGAGTAAAACCGGAACGGGCGGTGCTTAGCCATCTGGACGTCGGTCTGGATTATGCCGAACTTGGTAAAATATTGCCGGACGGCGTCGAGGTGGCTTTTGATGGAATGGAAATAAACGTCAAGGGGTAGGGGATGGGTTCCCCTCAGCCTCAATCGATAAAGAATGCTTCCTTGGCGCATACAACCGCTGCTTTCACCAAATAATCCCAAAAACCCAGAAACTCAGGAAACTGCATACAAGTCGTTGTTGTAACTTATAATAATCTGATTTGCCATAATATAAATTATGCGACAATAGGAATAGTGCGCGAGTTGTCGCAGATTGCCTTCCACCCCCCCTAAATAAGAAACTATGAAAATTACGGTTGATAAAACCGCCTTGAGCCGGGAAAATGAAACTATGAACGCCACTAATATGGATCGGCTTGTCGGGATCATGGCCTTGCTGCGCGATCCTGACAAAGGATGCCCGTGGGATGTCGAACAGACATTCGACTCGATTGTCCCTCACACCATAGAGGAAGCATACGAAGTAGCCGACGCCATCGAGCAGCAAGACATGGATGCCCTTAGAGATGAGTTGGGCGACCTTTTGTTGCAGGTGGTGTTCCATGCCAGGATCGCCGAGGAAAATAATATTTTCGATATTAATGGTGTTGCCGGGGCTATATGCGACAAGCTGGTGCGCCGCCACCCCCATGTTTTCGGAGATGCCGAGGTTGACAGCGCCGAAGCCCAGTTGAAGGCCTGGGAGGACCATAAGGCCAAGGAACGCGCTGCTGCTGGTAGTGCCCTCGACAATGTAACCCTTGCCCTGCCCGCCCTCAGCCGCGCCGATAAACTGCAAAAACGTGCTGCCAGGGTTGGTTTTGACTGGGCCAGCGCATCGGATGTGATGGCTAAATTTTCCGAGGAAACGGCAGAGTTGGAAACAGAGCTTTCCAATGGCGCCGACAAGGACCGTCTGCTCGATGAAGTCGGAGATATTCTGTTTACTGCGGTAAACATTTCCCGCAAGCTTGACCTTGATCCGGAAACCGCACTGCGTCATGCCAATTCCAAGTTTGAACGACGGTTTCGCCGTATAGAGATATTGCTGGCCAAGGATGGAAAGACGCCCAAATCCTCATCTTTGGAGGAAATGGAAGGGCTGTGGGAACGCGCCAAAAGCGAAGAATAACTTTTCTGACGACCATCCGGGAGGTGACAACCATTATGTCGAAAATTTACGGTATTATACTTGCGGCTGTTGCTTCGTTTGTCATCTGGGGATCGTCTCCTGCCCTGGCCTTTGAGCTTGTCAATCCGCTATCGGTGATAAAAAACGCCGTCGAGGCCGCCGCTGAAGACCGGAGCAGCGCGGATATAGCCAGTGATCTCAAGATCAAGACCGCGATTATCGCAGGGGTTATTGATAAACTGGGATCCGAGGTAATTTCGATCAATTCTGATGTTTATGAGCAAAACGTCATGCTGACCGGCAAGGTTGAAAAGGCAGGATTGAAGGCCAAGGCAGGCAAACTGACCGCGGCGGTAAAAGGCGTCAAGAAGGTATATAATCAAATTCTTGTGGTTAAGGCGATTGACGATAAGAAAGGTGCCGCCGAGGGATTTGTCGAAGATTCGGTCATCGAAACCAAGATCAATGCCCTGCTGCTTGACGGTAAAGGTGTTAACGTGACCAATTATCGGTGGCGTTCGGTCGGCGGTAAGGTGTTTTTATTCGGTCGTGCCTTGTCAAAATCCGAAAATCGCAAGGCGACGCAAATCGTCAAGGGAATAAAGGGCGTAACATCGGTCACCAATCTGGTTAAAGTACGGGCAAAAAAATAGGGCCTTTCAGGTTACGGTCAACAAATGTTTGGATTTTCCAGGATATTGAAAATGCGAAAGTTTCCGCCACTCGTGGCGGTGCTGTTTTTGGCACTTCAGGGATGCTACTTCCCTATTCTCTTTGATGCCGAAATCAATATCGACCGTACCGGGTATTACAGCATAATTTTTGACGGCTATCTGGCCGATGTGAACCTGTACAAAGATATTCGCGAAGGCAAAATAACCTTGTCCAAGGAAAAGGAGAAGGTGGACAGATTGATGGTCGACCTGAAACGTGATCCTTCGACAAAAGAAGCAAAATATTTCAAAAAAGGCAGGTTTAAAGTCCACTGGGAGGCAAGCGGTGACCTGCTGAAGGACAAGATGGTGACCTTCCTGCGTCGCAACGAAAAGCTGCTGACCCTCAAATATGTAAGCACCCAGAACAAGATAGTCATGGAGGGTGCCGGCATATCCAGAGCCACCGCCAAGCGTCTGACCGCTATAGGTCTTGGTGGCCTGCAGGGAAAAATTCGCGTCATAACCAACGCCAAGGTCAGTTCCAACAACGCCGACAATAAGAGAAAAGGCAAGGAAAACCGTGAAATAATCTATTCCTGGAAGATCAACGGGGTTAACGGACCTACTCCCAGGCTGGTTATAGGCATTCGCTGATCTGGTCCGGGTTATTGGTCGGTAAATCTGCGAATAAGGCTGGATGTATCCCAGCGCCCGCCGTTCATTGCCTGAATTTCGGCATAATAGTCATCTATTATTCTGGTTATCGGCAGTTCCGCCCCGTTTTTAGCGGCTTCATCCAGGCATATGGCAAGGTCCTTGCGCATCCAGTCGACGGCAAAACCAAACTCGAAACTGTCGTCAATCATGGTCCTGGCCCGGTTATCCATCTGCCATGACTGAGCCGCGCCACGGGAGATAACATCGACCACCTTTTTCGTCTCGAGCCCCGCTCTTGCCGCAAAATCAAGCCCTTCGGAAAGGGACTGAATAATCCCGGCAATGCATATCTGGTTGACCATCTTGGTTAACTGGCCGGACCCTGTCGGGCCGATCAGGGTTGCTGCCCTGGCATATAGTGATATGACCGGCCTGACTCGCTCGAATACCTCTTTTTCGCCCCCGGCCATTATCGTCAGTGTCCCGTCCTTTGCCCCCTTTTCGCCCCCGGAAACCGGTGCATCAAGGAACCCCAGTCCTGATTTTTCAGCGATTTCCCCCAGTTCTCTGGCCAGTGATGCGCTGGCGGTGGTGTGATCGACGAAGATGGCCCCGTTGTCCATTCCCTTGAAGGCACCGTTTTCGCCGATGCTGACGGCGCGAAGATCATCGTCGTTTCCGACACAGGCGATAACGATATCGGCCCCTTTCGCCGCCATCGCCGGGGTTTTTGCCATGCTGCCGCCAAATTCCTCAAGCCATGATTTGGCCTTCGAGGTGGTACGGTTGAATACGACCACCGTATGGCCCGCCCCGGCTATATGCCCGGCCATGCGGTAGCCCATTACACCAAGTCCGATGAATGCTATTGAAGCCATTTCTAAGCTATCCTCTCAGTATCCGATGAGAGTGTTGACCGCTTTCCAGCAATCCCGGTCCGGGGCTATCAGAATATCCTTTCTGATTATTTCCAGATCAGGGCTATAGGCCAGCCGATCGGCGCATAGGGCGCTGAAACCGCCTGCCTCAATGTGGATCATCACTCCCGCTGCGTGGTCCCATGGCTTTAGCCGTTTTGCGTAATGGGCAAAATGCAATTTTCCCATTGCCAGGTCCATATATTCGCGCCCGGTGGAGCCATAGCGTACCGTTTGCGGGGTGCCGGGATTGACATTTAACTTTTTACCAACCCGAACTGAAAATGAGCCAATCATATTTGCCATTTCCATATTTTGGGTGATTTTCATGCGCTGTTTGGCATCGATATCACTTCCTTCCGCCATCCATGCCCCCTCTCCCTCGACCGCCCATACAGTGACGTCGGCTATCGGATCGTATATCCACCCGGCCATGGTTCTGCCGCCCAGGCAATAGGCTACGATCACGGCAAAGCAGGGTATTCCTCTGGCATAATTACGGGTTCCGTCAAGTGGATCAATTACCCACACCGGGGCTGCCTTGCTCAGCGCTTTAAGCTGTTCGGGGGATTTATCGGCGGATTCTTCGCCGATCACCGCGCATTCCGGGGCCAGCCTGCCAAGCATGCGGCCAAGACGCTTTTCCGATTCAATGTCGGATATGGTTACCAGGTCGCCAGGGCCCTTTTCCATTATCTCACTGTCGGAAAGGGAGCAGAACCGGGGCATAATCTCAATCGCCGCCGTTTCACGGATTGCATCAATGACGGATTGGCTATCTGGAATCATTATATTAAGCCGAATAAATATCCCGGTCCTTGTTGTAGGTATCGGTGAAGACGTCCAGCACCCGCGCCGCTTCGGCGTTGAATTCGGCACGTTGCATCAATGCCTGGGTGACAAAACAGGCAAATGCAACCGCCTCACCCTTGCCTTTCAGTCCAAATTTAGAGGCTATTTCCTCAAGGTATAAATGGACCATCCTGCGGGCCATCACGTTTAGCTGCTTCTTTACGAAACGGTGCTTGTCCCGCCATTTCTTTTGCGCCTTGGCCGTTGCCATGTGAAGGGCCTTAAAAAAGTTATTCCCGGAATATCATAAAGCCAGTCTACTAGTAGAGTAACAAGGAAAATGTCATATTGCCGTAATCATGTCAAATTTTTGTTTAAATCATGCATATATCGTCTACTAGTAGATGGTATATGTGTGAGTGCAAATGCCTTTGTTTAGCTGGATTGTATGACCGTTTTTTTATCAAATTCTTTACGGTGTCTTTCCAGCCTGGCTTTGTTAGCGGTGTTTATGCGTATCCTTAACGTTACAAACCCGTCATCGTCATAATGCCGCTCCAGCACTTCTCCGTGGTCGTATATCCAGGACAGCAAGGATCCGTTTCCGGCTGGCACACGGATATCCATGGAATGAAAGTTTTCGCTAATTAACCGGTCGATGGTTGATAAAAGCCGGTCCGTCCCCCTCCCTTCAAGCGCTGAAATTGCGATATTTTTTGTTCTTTCCGCCCGATTGTTGAGTATATCCAGCTCGTTTTGGCCGAGCAGGTCAATTTTGTTGAGAACATCTATTACCCCTTCTTCAGCTTCAATACCCAGTTCCCCAAGCACTCTCAGGACGTCGGTTTTCTGGGATTCGCTATCGGTATGGGCGGCGTTTCGGACATGGATTATCAGGTCGGCCTCGCATACCTCTTCCAGGGTCGCGTGAAAGGCGTTTACCAGTTCGTGAGGGAGGTCTGAAATAAAGCCGACGGTGTCCGAAAGAATAACCGTTCTGCCGGACGGCAGAGCCAGTGAGCGCATGGTCGGATCAAGGGTCGCGAACAGCTTGTCTTCGACCTCCACCCCGGCGTTTGTAAGGGCGTTGAACAAAGTTGATTTTCCGGCATTGGTATAGCCGACCAGGGCGATTATCGGGTATGGCACACGTTGCCGCGCCCTGCGGTGCAACTGGCGGGTCCGTTTGACGCCTTTGAGTTCACGTTTAAGGCGGGTGATTCTTTTATCTATAAGCCGGCGGTCGGTTTCTATCTGGCGTTCACCCGGTCCGCCCATGAAGCCCGCTCCGCCGCGCTGGCGCTCAAGATGGGTCCAACTGCGCACCAATCGCGAACGCTGGTAGGAAAGTGCCGCCAGTTCCACCTGAAGGCGGCCCTCGCGGGTTTTGGCGCGGGCTCCGAAAATTTCCAGAATTAGCCCGTTACGGTCGATTACCTTGCATTCCCACGCCCGCTCCAGGTTTCGTTGCTGAACTGGACTAAGGGTCCGGTTAACGACTGCCACAGCGATACTGCCGTCGCCGCCTTCCCCGGTATCGATTAGTTCGCGCAGCCTGTCGACGGTTCCTTTGCCGAACATGGTCGAGGGGCTGGCGCGCGAAACCTTGACTGTTTCGGCGGCTATTACACGCAGTTGAATGGCCTTGGCAAGGCCGACAGCTTCATCAAGGCGTGCCGCAGGATTGCGATCGCAACCTTTTTCCACCCCCAGATCAGGGTGAACTACAATGCAACCTTCCGGTTCGTTATCTTTGTCATGA